>JAFIFB010000026.1 GCA_020832285.1 Balneolaceae bacterium | reverse complement strand
AATCCCCTATAAGTCCCCTGGATACACTACAAATGTAGGGATAATCTGTAAAGTTATAAAAATGGCTTTATATAAAAAAAGCCCCGAAACGCTTGATTTCGAGGCTTTTAGAATGCTCCCCGGGCTGGATTCGAACCAGCGACCGATCGGTTAACAGCCGATTGCTCTGCCACTGAGCTACCGAGGAATAAATCAGTAAATTGTATGAATCAATAAGTTATTTCTAGTAAGCTGAACAGGAACCAGCGTCCCGACCGCTGTCGGGATAACAGCCGATTGCTCTGCCACTGAGCTACCGAGGAATAAATCAGTAAATTGTATGAATCAATAAGTTTCTTTTAGTAAGCTGTGTCACTGAGAAATGTGACTCAGTCTGATTTTCATCAGAAGTACCCAAGATAAGGGGAGTCGGAGTTTTAAGTCAAGTAGAAAACTGAAATTTATTGAATAAACTTTGAAATCTTCTGTTTTGAACAAACTTAAAATTAGAAAAAATGTACTCATAACTCAGTGAAAAAAATCGTATATTTAAGGCTGTCCATTTTTTAGAATTTTAATTTTTAAAGAAAGTTTGTCCGGAAGCGGATAAACGCTATTTATTTTTATGATACAACAAATCAGAAATATAGCCATCATTGCTCACGTAGATCACGGCAAAACCACGCTTGTAGATCAAATGCTTAGGCAGAGCGGAACATTCAGAGAGAATCAGCAGTTAGTTGAGCGTGTGATGGATTCAGGAGATCTGGAAAAAGAGAAGGGAATCACAATCAGTTCAAAAAATACAGCAGTTCTCTGGCATGGAACAAAAATCAATATAGTGGATACCCCCGGTCATGCCGATTTTGGCGGTGAAGTGGAGCGGATATTGAAAATGGTAAATGGTGTAATTTTACTGGTAGATGCTGCCGAAGGACCGTTGCCGCAAACCAAATTTGTACTCCGGAAATCCCTCGATCTTGGCTACCGTCCCATTGTACTTATCAATAAAATTGACCGAAAAGATGCCCGCCCCGATGCTGTTCTGAACGAGATTTTCGACCTGTTCGTCTCGCTCGATGCAGACGATGATCAGCTTGATTTTCCAGTACTGTATGCTATCGGAATTGACGGGATCGCGAAAGAAGAGCTGGAAGATGAAGGCAAAGACCTTGTGCCGCTTTTTAATAAAATTGTAGAACATATACCAGCACCGGAGCAGGTTTCTGAAGCTCCTTTTAAAATGCTGGTGAGCAGTGTGGACTGGAATGATTATGTGGGGCGGATTGCCATCGGGCGTGTGGAACAAGGGGTGATTAAAACCAACCAGGAAATTTTGCTTTTGAACCGTAAAGGCAACCAAAAGGTCAAAGCAAAAGCCACCAAACTTTTTACATTTAACGGATTGAATCGTGAGCCTGTGGACGAAGTCCATGCAGGAGATATTTTTGCTATTGCCGGTTACGATGCCGTAGAGATTGGCGATACACTTACCGATAGTTCCGATCCTGTTTCAATCGACTACTACGACATCGATCAGCCAACAATGGCGATGTATTTTCGCGTAAACAATTCACCATTTGCTGGCCGTGAGGGTGAGTATGTGACATCAAATATGATTAAAGACCGGCTTAATAAAGAGATTCGCACCAATGTTTCCATCCACGTTGAGCAGACCGAAAACCCCGATGTATTTCGTGTTTCGGGCCGGGGAGAATTGCAGCTTGCTATTTTAACTGAAACAATGCGCCGGGAAGGATATGAGTTTGCGGTTTCACGCCCGGAGGTTCTCTTTCGGGAAATTGATGGAGATCTGCACGAGCCTTTTGAAGAGGTAGTGATTGATGTGCATACTGATTACAGCAACAAGGTGATCGATAACCTGCAAAAACGCCGCGGGATTATGACCTCTATGGTTCAGGAAGGAGAGAACAACCGAATTGAATTTAAAGTACCCTCGCGCGGTTTAATCGGGTTCAGGGGGGAAATGCTTACCGAAACACGTGGTACCGGAATTATGCATCAGCAGTTTTTTGCGTATGAGCCATTTGCAGGAGAGATTCCCGGCCGAACCCGGGGAGCCCTGATTTCACTTGAGCAGGGAGATGTTACTTCCTATGCTCTCGAAGGGCTTCAGGATCGTGGTCAGTTCATTGTTGAGCCAGGTGATCCTGTTTATTCAGGGCAGGTGGTTGGAATCAATAATCGTTCTGATGACCTTGTTGTAAATGTGGTGAAAAAGAAAAATCTGACCAACCATCGAGCCACTCAATCGGCCGATGCTGTTAGAATTTCACAGGCTAAAAAAATGAGCCTGGAACAAAGTATCGAATTTATCGACCGGGACGAACTGCTTGAAGTTACTCCAAAAAGCTTGCGGATCCGTAAACTCTATCTGGATCATAACGACCGGAAACGGGCTGAGAAGAAAAAGGAAATGGTTTAGAATTTCAGGGTATCACAGGAATTGATTGCCAGGCTTTGCTGTTAAGAGAGAGATGAAAAATTTTAACAGCAAGCGTGTTTTTAAACGAAATTCAAGTGATCCTAATCCCGAAGGGGATTATGTACTGTACTGGATGCAGATCAACCGCAGGTTTCAGTACAATTTTGCACTGGAGTATGCGGTGGGATGGGCAAACAAACTGAACAAACCACTCCTTATTTTTGAGGCGTTTTCCTGTGATTATCCCTGGGCAACCGCCCGTTCGCACATGTTTATGATGCAGGGGATGAAAGAGCACCTCGATTACGCCGAACAGCAAGATCTTAATTACCTCTCATTTGTTGAGAAAAAACCGGGACAATATGATCAGCTCCTCAGAAGACTTGCCCGGGATGCTTCAGTACTCATTACCGATGAATATCCTGTTTTCATTATGAAAGAGCGGAATGAAAACTACCCGGGCCAGTTCAAAATTCCCTACATTTCAGTTGACAGCAACGGCCTGATTCCTCTTGGTCTTACGGAAAAAGATCCCTACAGCGCCTATTTTTTCCGGAAGATAATGCAGAAACATTTTGTAGAGGCTTATACCAATCCTCCGCAGAAAAATCCGCTTTCTCTGTTAAATAAAAGAAAACGTTCTGAGCTTCCGTCCTCATTTTTTGAGGGTTTGCCCGATTCAAAAAAAGTGTTTAATTCAATTCCGGAGTTTATTGAAGAACTAAACATCAATCATAATGTAAAACCTGTTGAGTGGCATGGCAGCAGGCAGGCAGCGCTGGGCATGCTTGGGCAGTTCATCAAAAACGGACTTTTAGAATATGATGAAAAACGAAACGATCCTGATGAAAAGAA
This sequence comes from Balneolaceae bacterium, assembly GCA_020832285.1. Classification (GTDB taxonomy): domain Bacteria; phylum Bacteroidota; class Rhodothermia; order Balneolales; family Balneolaceae; genus Rhodohalobacter. The sequence continues at coordinate 40,442 of JAFIFB010000026.1, read as the reverse complement.
AACCAGCAATCTGAGCCCCTGGCTACATTTTGGAAAAATCTCTGCTTACGAAGTTGTAAAAGCTGTTTTTCAGCATCAGCCCGGAAAATGGGACCTGGACAAGATTACCTACAACAACGGATCAACAGGTGGATTTTTTAATGGGGACCCAAACATCGACAGCTTTTTAGACGAACTTATTACCTGGCGGGAAGTCGGTTTTCATTTTGCACATCACAGAGAAGACTATGATCAATTCGAAAGTTTACCCGACTGGGCCCTTAAAACCCTGAAAGAACATCAAAAAGACACCAGAGAATGGGAGTACAGTTATGAGCAGCTTGAACAATCTCAAACCCATGATGAAGTCTGGAATGCAGCACAGACACAACTCAGGAGAGAGGGAATCATCCACAATTATCTTAGAATGTTATGGGGAAAAAAAGTTATTGAGTGGACTCCAGACCCAAATACAGCCCTCAAATATCTTATCAATCTCAATAATACCTGGGCCATTGACGGGAGAGATCCAAACAGCTATTCCGGTATTTTCTGGTGCTTCGGAAGATTTGACCGGGCATGGCAAGAACGCCCCATCTTTGGGAAAATACGATACATGACAAGCCACAACACAAAGAAAAAAGTTAAACTAAAACAATATCTTAATCAATTTCTACGGCAAAAATCTCTTCTTTAGAATATCGATAAAAATACCGATAAATATATATTATCGACAAAATAGACGATAATTTGAAAATATCGACAAAAATGCCGATATTAAAATATGGAAGGAACCATTACAGGAGATATCGTACGTTCACAGGCAGTGGAAAAGCCCGAGATATGGCTTAATCCATTAAAAGAGCTGTTTCAAAAAGTTGGAGAGCAACCAGCCGATTGGGAAATATACAGAGGAGACAGTTTTCAGTTATACTCAGCACCCGAAAAATTACTGCGCATTTCCATTTTGATAAAAGCGATTGTAAAAAAATTAAACTTTAAAGAACTGGATGTTCGAATTGCCATGGGAATAGGAAAAATAGATTTCAGGTCCAGTTTTGTAAGCGAATCCGCCGGAGAAGCATTTGTTTACTCCGGGCAATTGTTAGATCAGCTAAAAGAAAACAAAATTCATCTCGGTATCAAATCTCCCTGGCAAAATCTGGATAATGAACTCAACATGATGTTTAAACTCGCCCTCATCATAATGAATTCCTGGACTGCAAATTCCGCTGAAGTTGCCGAGATATTATTTAAGGAATCAGGAATAACACAGGTTGAGATTGCCAAAAAATTAGGCATCGCTCAATCTTCAGTAAACGACCGGATAAAAAGAGGCCATATTTACGAAATTATAGAATTAGAACAATACTACAGGGATAGAATACAATCACAAATCAACCCAATCATAACCTACTGAACATGATTCTTCTGAAGTTGATTATTGCGCATCTCATTGGTGATTTTTTTCTGCAAACGCGTAAATCAATTGATGACAAGGAGAAAAAAACCTGGAAATCACGCTATTTGTTTTTTCATGTTTTGACTCATTTTGTACTGATACTGATCTTGCTATGGGATATATCGTATTGGCCGGTTGCCTTACTGATTGCAGCAACACACTTTCTGATTGACGGAATAAAGCTTACATTTCAAACAGAAATAACACGTCAGGTGTGGTTTTGGATTGATCAAGCTGCGCATTTTGGTGTTTTGATTGCTGTTTGGGTTATTTTTTGGAATGGATTTGCAACTCCTGAGCTTAGTGAAGAATTTTGGATACTACTAACCGGTATTCTGATTTTAACACATCCCACCTCAATAGTAATGCAAATGCTGATGCAAAGGTGGAGTGAACAAATTGAAACGGATAATTCCGGTTCACTGGAAGGAGCCGGCAAGTATATCGGTATACTGGAAAGGCTCTTCGTCTATCTTTCTATTATTTCGGGGAATCCACAAGCTGTGGGATTTTTGCTTGCAGCTAAATCTGTTTTCCGGTTTGGTGATCTGACCCGTGCCAAAGATCGAAAGCTAACAGAATATATTTTAATAGGAACCCTTTTGAGCTTTTTAATAGCGATTGTAACCGGTGTTCTTACGGTCCGTTTTTTGATGTGACAGACAGCTGGAATTGATTTTAAAAAAGAGTAAACTTATAATTTTCGAATGATTTCGGTAACCAGCCTTGCAAAATCTTCCTTGCGAGATTCGGCGGTTTCTTTCACTTCAGAGTGATCCAGTTTGCCTTTTGAAATACCTGCGGCCATGTTAGTAACCATTGAAATTGCCGCAGCAGGAATTTGCAGCCTGGATGCTTCAATCAGTTCGGGGGCAGTGCTCATACCTACCACATCTGCTCCCAATACCCGGAAAGCACGAATTTCAGCTTTGGTTTCGTAATTGGGGCCTTTTGCATAGAGATAGGTACCGCGTTGTATATCGAGCCCGATACTTGCAGCTATTTTTCGAACTTTTTCGGCCGTTTCGGTATGGAAATAAGGAAATGGGAGATCGGCAAGGCCAGTTGAAACATTGTGGAAGAGACGGATTACATCGTCAATAACCATCAAATCACCTACATTGAACCGTGTATTTATAGCTCCGGCAGCATTTGATATAATGAGTTTGTTTGCATTAAATGCTTGGGCTGCATATACGGGTAGTGCTGTTTTGGAAAATTCGTAGCCTTCATAATGGTGAAAACGGCCCGAAAAGGCGATAATCGTTCTGTTTGCAACAGTTCCGCAGAACAATTCACCCGAATGCCCCTGTACAGAAGTTTCAGAGAAAAAGGGAATTTCGTGGTAAGGAACCATCAGTGGTTGTTCGATAAGCTTAGAGAATTCACCCAAACCAGATCCCAAAATAACAATGGCTTCCACCTGCTCAGGAAAACCCTGCCCGATTAAATATTCTTTTATTTGTGAAATATATCCGGGCAGTTGATTCATGAAAGGGTCTTTACAGTGTATCCCTTTTTCGGATTAAGATCCATGAGTTTAAACATTGGATAGTCAGTTTCATGATAAGCCAGAAGTGTGTACTTTTTTTTGCAGGCCAGCTCTTTAAGCTCTTCACGTGCATTCATACTTTGTTTGGGGTCAAAGTCGAATTTAGCGGCAAAACTTCGGTTAATAGAGATACGGCGGCCGATCACATCACCGGCCATAATGAACTTCTGTTCTCCGTTTTCATAGAAAAGGGCCTGGTGAAATTCAGTATGGCCACCGATGGTTTTAGAACGAACGTGCTCAATGGGTGACGATTTCTCTCCCAAAAATTCGATGGTAGCTTTAGAGTCTACAAAATTGAAAAAATCCTGCGTATCCTCATCTTCTTTTTCTATTGAGCTGTATAATTTTTTCCAGCCTCCTTCGGATACCCAAACAGTCGCATCGGGAAATGTGAGTTCCCAGTAACCATTGTCGCGATGGGCGAGACCTGCAAAGTGGTCGAAGTGAAGATGACTTACAAATATATCGGAAATCTCATAGTCTGAAACGGAATGTTCAGCCAAATTATCTAATAGGGTTTTAATCGACGTATCACTGCCGAAAAGTTCGCCAATTCCTGCATCAAACAAAATATTTCGGCTTTCTTCTCGAATCAAAAAAGGGTGGATGGAGAGTTTCAGAGCACCTTTTTCAGGAGAATCTTCCTTTCCGATACGCTTGAATTTTTTGTCGGTTCCTACCGAAAAGGTTCCTTCATAGAGTGGGAAAACCTCAGCTTTTTTTTCCATTTCAGTTCAGCAGGCGTCTATTTCTTCTTTTTATTTTCAAATTTTTCATACGCTTCGATGATGTCGCGAACAAGCTTGTGCCGGACTACATCTCTTTGGTCCAGATATACGAACGAAATTCCATTGATATTCTGTAGAATATTCTGAATGGAAATTAATCCAGATTGCTGTTTTTGAGGAAGGTCGGTCTGGGTGATGTCCCCGGTAATGATTGCCCTGCTGTTGAAACCGATACGGGTCAGAAACATTTTCATCTGTGTATTAGTGGCGTTTTGGGCCTCATCCAAAATTACAAATGCGTTGTTCAGAGTACGTCCCCTCATATAAGCCAGCGGTGCAATTTCGATGATATTTTTTGTAAGCTGAAATTCGAGTTTATCGAACTCGATCATCTCTTCCAGGGCATCATAAAGAGGGCGGAGGTATGGGTCAATTTTTTCTTTGAGGTCACCGGGTAAAAAACCGAGATTTTCTCCGGCTTCGACAGCCGGTCGGGCAAGAATTATTTTTTTAACTTTTCTCTCTTTAAGAGCTTTTACAGCAAGTGCCACTGAAGTGTACGTTTTTCCGGTACCTGCAGGCCCAATAGCGAAAAGTATATCGTTATTTTCCGATGCCCTCACGATGTTGCGCTGCCCAGGAGTTTTGGCCGAGATAGCCTCCCCGTTGTGTGTGTGAAGAATAATATCTCCCGTATCCTGATGAAACAATGGTTCACTGATATCGGAGGGGCTGCCTTCCATTTTGTTTTCAAGAGCCAGAAGTGTTCTTACATCACTGGAGTGAATCTGCTTCTTTTTACCCGCAATTCGAATCATCTCCCTGATGATATCTTTGATCACTTTAACTTCGTAACCGGGGCCTAAAATTTTTACACGGTTTCCCCGTGCTGTAATCTTTGTTGATGGAAACGCCCGATCGAGCTGCTGAAGGTGTTCATCTCCAAAGCCCAGTATCACAACCGGGTCGATATCATCAATTAAGATAGTTTCTTCTGAAAGTTTGTCGGAAGTTTCGATAGATGTACTGATATGATTTAATTATTGAATTATAAAATACAGAAAATTCGTTAAGATGGAATTAAACAACATTGCCGGATGCCGCAAGTGCTTTCTTTCGAAGCTGATTGATTCGCTGCGGAATATCATCGGCTTTGAATACACTGCTGCCTGCTACAAGGATATCCGTACCGGAAGATACAAGCTGACTGATATTGTTTAATCCAACTCCTCCGTCAACCTCTATAAGGAAATTCAGGTTCAAATCATTTCGGATTTGTCTGAGCTCTTTTATTTTGCTGATGCTCCCTTCAATGAAAGACTGTCCGCCAAAGCCGGGATTAACACTCATCACAAGAGCGAGATCTGCATCCGGTAAAATGGGTTTGAGAAGTTCTGTGGGTGTGGCAGGATTGATGACTACCCCGGTCATACATCCGTGAAGGCGAATATTCTGAATGGTACGGTGAAGGTGAGGACAGGCTTCATAGTGAACCGAAATGAGATCTGCTCCCGCATCCGCAAAATCTTCTATATATTGATCAGGATTTTCGATCATCAGGTGAACATCCAGAAACGCATCCGGTGCAATTTTACGAACGGTTTGAACGATGCCCGGTCCGTAACTGATATTGGGCACAAAATGTCCATCCATAATATCGCAGTGAATCCATTGAATACCCGCCTGGGTACACTGCCCGATTTCTTCTCCGAGCTTTGAAAAGTCTGCGGCAAGGATTGAAGGAGCTAAAACAGGGAGGTCAAAATTCATTCATTTTCGTTTTGGGGTTGGTCCTGGTTGTCGGGTTCAACTTGTTCGATAGCTGTAGTATCATCAATAATAGCTCCTTCTTCAATTTCTTCCCTTGCATCAAATCGTTCGGAAACGATCAGGAAAAGAGATTCACCTTCGGTGAGTTCATCTTCATTAGGAGAGAATGCAATCACTGTGTTGGGAGAGTGCTCCTGGCTTGGCTGAAAACGAATTTCTCCCACCCTCAAACCGGCACGATTAATCGCCTGTTGGGCCTGAGAGAGGCTCATACCTTCTACATCGGGTACACTCACCATCCGTGAACCAAGACCGTCGCTAATGGCAAGATTAACAACCGTACCTCTTGCTACAGTGTCACCGGGTGCCGCAGATTGGCGAAGTACCGTGTTTCTAAACCGGGATGATTCATAGCTTCGCGTTCCCACCACAAGACCGTGATTTTCAAGCTGAAGTTCAGCATTGCGAAGGTGCATACTAACCACATTGGGAACTACCGTCATGGGTGTCGTGTCCGTATTTACAGTAAGATACACTTTTCGATTTGGTTTTACGATTTGACGTGGTGCGGGTGCTTGGTCGATGATATAGTTAGCTGGGTACGCCGAGTGTGCTCTTCGGTCAAGAATTTCGTGACGAAGGCCATATCGTTCAAGAAGGGATTCAGCTTCTTCGAGAGAAAGTTTGGTTACATCAGGGACGGTCACGCCCCGGTTGTAATTGGTATAATTTGGCATGATCACAAGATCCATCAAAAGTGCGAATAAAATGCCTGCAGTGAGAATACCACCCAAAGAGAGGTAAAATACTTTGCTTTTAAATAATGCTTTGATTTTGTCCATTTATATATTCAGTATTGAAAAACGGTTTAAACCGGTTATTTCACCACGAGTTTTTTATGAAAATCCTAATTTTGAATCATAAAGTATGATAAATCAGTATGATACATTTCGTTTAGAAAATTTAAATTGAGATATCCGGGTTAAAATCTGTATTTAATAACGATCTGTTGCCCCGGAATCATACTTGAACTTGCCTGAAGTCTTCTTTGTTGCACACGAACTGTAAAATAAGCATCAAAAGCTGAAATTATGTGATTGGCTATCAGCAAGTGGATAAAAAAGTTGCTTGTCCTGTAATCATCGTTAAACTGTTGTGCCCGCCTTGCACCGTCAAAAAAGAAATGGCTTGCATGTCGGCCGTTTCGATCAACATAGTAACGTTCTTCGAAAAATCTTCCTGTGTTGCCAATGCTGTCATGAAAATCGTTATAATCTCTCCACCCGGCCTGGTACTGGTAATATTTGGCAATCAGTTCATAGTATTGCTGTGAGCCGTATTCAGGCAGAACGTGTGAAAAGTTCTGATTTGCAATATCATCGGTTGTGAAATACGGAGTATTGCGCTCTACATCCCTCAGCACAGAAATATCAACGGCATCCCAATCATCACGAATATTAAATGCGGGGTTTACTCCATCTACCATCTCTTTCAGTTCGTTGATATGAGAATTGTTTATGTTATGATAGTTGTGATAATCAACCAGCCAGTTGGAGTATTGAACCACGCTCCAGTTATTGTTTGCCCATCGTTCGTAATCCCGCTCTCCATTTACACCACGATTTCTGTATTCAACAGCCATAAAAATGGAAGTTGCTTCAATTGCCAAAAACATACCAGCCCTGAACCAGCTTCTGTTGGATATCTGTCCGGAGCCCGGTACGATAAGAGAACTGAAAAAAACCGATCCAGCACTTGAAATTCCAGAATCAAGATCCTCATCAAAAAGCAATGAAGAACCAAAGTTATTTCGTAAAAGTACAGGAGTAATCAGCTGATACTTCTCATTTGTCGTTTTATTTTCTGTAATAACTACAGATGATAAATTTGGTTCCTTTTCCTCATGTTGTGCAAATAATGAAAATGGCATGCACATAAATAACATCAGTACAGAAAATTGTTTCATAGAAAATCGAAATCAAATGTTAATCCAAAATAAAAAAGGAATTCCTTGCCGTATTGAACAGAATTTGTTTGGTTAGGGGATATAAACTGTGAAGGCAGTGTAACGGTAAACTCGTTAAAGCCATATGTGGTATTCACAAAAAATTTTAACGGGAAAAGATAATAACTATTGAAGGCAAATCTTAATTCTGCACCCATTCCAGTCTTTATATTTTTACCAATGTTTAGCGGACCTCCCCATCCGTTTCCGGTTTCGAAAAACAAGTGGGCAAAAACTTTATCGAGAGTGTAGGCACTCAGCTTATGATTAATCCCCTGAAAAACGGGTTTGAGCACGGAAACTCTTGAAAAGAAGGTTCGCTGGCCGCCAAGTGCAAAGTAGGGGTACGAACGCATGCCGCTGAGTCCACCTGCATAATCGAGGTAAAAATAGTCTTCAGGTTTGTTTAGGTATGAGAACGCTCTTGTGGTGATCATTCCATGCGTGTCTGATGGCAAACCGAATCCCAGGCGGACTTTTGCCTCAAGTGAATGATTTTGATCTTTTGAAAAAACCGGTGAAAGTGCACCTTCACTGATCTCGAATTCCTGGAGAAGTTGACTGGGTTCAAACCGATAAGTAAAGTGGCCTTTTAACCCTGCAGGAGCGATATCCTGATGGCGGTGGGGTAGTGTTGCCTCTGCAATATATGAAGCTGAATAACTGGCTCCCCTGAAATATTCTGATGTGGAACCGGGAATAAACTCCCGGTATTCATTGGAAAAGAATCCATCAGTGCTGACGCTATAGGGTGAATAGGCAGCACCCAACTCCATAAGGCTCCAGCGGTTTAATTTACTTCTAAGAAAAAAATTTGCTTCCCACATTGTATAGCGGATATCGACAGATCTGTCCATGGGGAGGCAGGAGGTACAGGGAAACTCTTCGATTGTAAGGCCATCTCTCACATTTCGTTTCAGGTTATAGATCTCTACACTGATAGTGGGAGACCAGCTACGCCGAATGAAGGGAATACCGCGATGCTCCATGATCAGAAAAATGTCACGATCAAGATTGTTGATACGCGAAGGCGAAAAAAAATCAGAAACACTATCTGATGAGAGTGACCCCCACCCGAGCATAGCTCCCCCGAAAATGGAAAACGATTCGGTCACATCACGCGAGGAGAGGTATGCCCCGGCTTTAAAATCGCGCCAGAGATTTTGCCCGATATTCCCAAATTGTGCATTCCGAAGCAGCCGGGAGTTACTTCCCTCCAGTTTGGTATAATTGTCAAAGCGGATAACAGGAAAAATACTCAGTCCCGTGGTTGTTTCGGTATAGGGCCTCCAAATTCGTTCATCTTCTCCGATCGAGAAGGTCGCCTCTTCTGCCCGTCTTTCTTCCGGGAAAGAAAGTGCTGAAATTTCAGAGTAGGGTGGTATATCATCGGATTCCTCAATCTGAAGCATGACTTCCATGTCCTGATCAGAAATGACCGAAGCATTTTTATCTATTCTGAGATTCGAAATTTTGTAGCCATCGTGTCGATATTTGGCAAAATAGAGAGTATCGGCTCGGGCAAAAGGCATAAATGCACCACCGGTAACATTTGTTAGCCGCTCAATTTCATTGTCTGTCAGGTTTTTTCGGTAGATGTTAAAAATTCCGGTCAGGTCAGATGAAAAATAGAGATGACCGGAATCATGATCTGCCCATGGGTCGCGGTAATCAATTTTGGGATTGGAGAATACCGGGTGTGACAGTTTCTCTTCGATACAAAAACGGTGAATATTTCGATTTCCATTCGATGCTGTTGCGTAATAAATGCCTTTACTGTCTGGCGACCAGACAGGGGTGTAAACCGTTTCACCAGATTGGTAGAGAGTAAGGTCCTGAATATTTTTGGTAGCCGGATCCAGCATCACAAGGTTTTGTGTCCCGTCGCGCTGTTGTACGGCTGCAATCAACTCTACTTCCGGATGCCAGGCAGGGTCTTGAATCCTGGCATTTTGGGTGATTTTTTGCCGTGATTGACCGATAATGTCGAAAATGTAAATGTCCTGGTAGGTCTCTCCATAGCGATTTTTCTCGGGTCGGTTATATGCGATCCGGCTTCCATCAGGCGAAAATGAAAAGCGATTGCTTACAAATTCAATGGATGGGTTCGATTCAAACCCGTGTGACATGTTATAATTCTGCTCTGAATTCAGAAATTCGGTTCCTCCCAAATCATCGGCTTCGAGTTCCTGTCCCTCAGTTTTTACGAGCAGTGTGGTGCGTGCAAAGTCCCGTCCGCGATTGGTGAGATAAGCAAACACAGAACCGGTGCTGTTGTACTGGGGGTAAAAATTTAAGAACCCATCCTGCTCAACCAGATAGGATTTCGTGACAGAAAGTTCGTTGATTTGCTGCTTGTATTGTTCGGTTCTGTTTTCTTTCCAGTCGTCAAACAGGCTCTTCCCTGAATAACCGGTAACCATTTCAATCACCCGGCTGAAGTTACTTTCACCGCTATCTGCTGCATTTTGTGATAAATCGGCAACAACATTTTCCCCGAACCGTCCGATGAGGTACCGGGTAAAATCAAAGCCTTGATTATATACAAGTTCTCGCTCAAGACTGGTTTTGGAGGTGAATGTGCCCATCTCATCAAAATCGAGAGTTGTGCCGGATAGCAGCCGGGTTCTCAGTATCATATCGCGGTGGCTGTCCCAATAGTCATAGTTGATATCCTGGCGCTGGTACTGCGCTGTACCTTCGGCAAACCAGGCGGGAATACTTACCGATGCAAATGGTAAAGTGACAATTCCGCGGGGGAAGCCGTAAAGTACGTCGGGCCGGCGAATATCTTCGTAGGTTAGCCACTGAAAATAGATAGCAGGGATTCGCTGTGTCCTTTTCATGGACGCACCGAGCTGAATAATGTGAGTGAATTCATGAGTTATCACATTTTGAAGCCAGCTATGGGTGCCTCTGAGCGGGGTATCGAGTGCGGGAATCCAGATTTCAATCTTGTCGTCGTAAAAGAAAGCAGCGCCGTTAGAAAAGTCTTCCCGGTCTCGCAGAATAATACTCACTTTTTTACGCGGAAGATGACCGTAGAGGGAAGTCACCGGTTCATAAATCTCTTCAGCGATTTTTGAGGTGACCTGTGCTGTTCGGCTGTTTCCCTTTTGGTAATGTACAAGAAAATGGTCACTCTCGATGGTGAACCAGGGCAGGTGATTGTGCGGGTAATCATATTCTCCGGGACTCACCTGTCCAAAACATGGTCCGCTGTAGGCCATCAAACCGAAGGTCAGGATTGGCAATAAAATTGCATGATATATGAATGATCTTTTCAACTATCTGACGATTGCTATTTTCACCAGTTTTCGTTCGGTTACGGAACTGCTTTTGGCTTCTACAAGAGCAAAATATCCGCCGCTTCCCCACGAAGAGGTATCGATCAGGATTTCTTCGGCAAGGCCGGCTCTGCTTTCAAACTGCTGATCATAAATCAGCCGTCCGCTCATCGTTGTAATTTTAATTCTGATCTCAGCCCGTTCACTGGTTTGAAAACGTAGATAGGTTTCATCCGCAGCGGGATTGGGCCAGTTGTAGGTTTCGTCCCGGTTCAGCAGGGTGAAATCAAATGCGGGTGGTGCATCAAAATCGATAAAGCCGCTTACTTTGTTGTTGGTACGGTTTCCGTACTTTGATGACCAGGCTATACGCTGCATATTTGGAAATGTCCATGTTTTCAGGTCTCCGGTGTGACTTACCGCAATGAGATGATTTTCAGTAATAAGAGGGTGTACGGGTTGATTTTGCTGATCGGATACTCCTCCTACATGAAGCGGAAATCCCTGAAGCGGCTCTCCTCGGTCTGTAAATGCGAAAAGGTTTACAGAGTACTGATCCTGGCCCGTGATTACAATCTCTTTTGATCCATCTCCGTTCAGGTCAGCAATCAGCGGAGTTCCGGTAAAACTTATGCCCGAGGGTGAATATAGGGGGAAATCCCGAAACATCGTTCCATACCTGTTTTTTGCCACAATCCGGTTTGTGTTGTGATCTACGTATAAAATATCGGGGCTGCCGTCTCCATTGAAATCGGCAAAAGCGGGCCAGTCAATGAATCCGGTGTCGGATATTACAGTTTCATTAATGTGTTCATTTTCAAACGAAAAAAGAGATAATTTCCCATCGCGAAGCAGGTAAAACAGAAATGAATGGCCACTGTTTTCAATAATTCCGGTATGTTTTCGCTGAAATGATTCTGAATGTTGCAGAAAGATTGATTCGGAGCCGCCGGGAAAATCAAGAATCAGCAGTTCGTCTACTATTCTTGACTGATAACCGCCTGCGGCTTCCGAAAGCCACTGATTTGATTGGGCTTCGAAAATTTCCAGATTGTCTGCGTCAAACCGGACCGGGGTGCCATCAAAATCCAGAATGGAATTTTCGGAGGAACTGATGAATCCGTGGTTGGGTGCTGTATCAAAGTTCCAGAGTTGAGTAGCTTCCGAACCGTCAAAAGTAAACGAGGAAACGGTGAATGATTCATTTTGTTGAACCGGATTCGGGGCCACGGTGATCAAGGGTTCTTCAAACCCGATGAATGGCTGCTGAAGGTTTTCGGACGGAATGATGATATCTGCGAGTTCATTTGATGTCGGATTGTAAAACTGGATGCCGCTTTGGGATGGAATCATGACATATGTTTCATCTCCCGTGGGGTAGGGCTGCATAGCAAGCGGATATCGCACCCAGTAAGGATCGGAATGGTCGGTGTAGGCTGACAGAGATAGATCGGAACGGGAATCCTTTAAATGGTAAAGATCAGAGAATGGATTTACTTCACGTATTCTGAAACTGGCTGCCGGCAAATTATCGGAAAAATCATACAGTTCAAAGGGAGAAGGGGCACCTGAATTACTTCGGTTATCGGGAGTGGTGTCAGGGCCGAAGCGGTTTTGGTAGAGCTGTATGGTGTCGTTCTGTGCAATTACTCTGGCGTTGTTACCCTTCCACCAGAAATCAAATGCAGAGCCATTCACCTCGTTTTGAAACAGCCCCGCAGAGAGCGGACGCCCGATATCCTGTGCACCGTCGGCTTCCTGAAGGTTTACTGCCCGCCGCCGGGGATTGTTGTTAATACCCTCTCGTCCCAGTTTTTGTTGTATGACCGATTCATCAATGTGCCAGATGAGAATGCCGCCGTTCAGTTCCCTGCCATTACCAGTTCCGTTCGTGTTGTCAACCGAGATTCTCCCGCCTGGCAGAGAAAAATCGTAGTTGCTTACATCCACGATCACACCGGGTTCCAGCCGATCATCAAACCCGGATTCCTGACGTGTGAACTCCGTATCACTGTTTGTGAATGTTTGGTTTACGTATGTACCGTCGGGCCTCCGGATAGTCAGGGTTACACCGTTATTTTCGGGATCACGATGGCGGTTTTCCACTAAAAAATATTCACGGGATGAGATGGAAATTTTTGCAATGCTTTTATTCTGCCTTAGTGATACCGCAGGCAGTGAAATGGGATGATCGGTTTCAGTATTTACTTCAAACGGCTCAGCCCAGCCGAGATGAATCTTTTCCCACGCAGAGAGTTCAGGGGGGAAGAGTCCGTTATATGAAAATATTCCGGCCCCATCCATCAGACCAAACCGGCCGATACCCGATTCACCGGTTACTGTATTAAAAAGATCGGGCAGGCCGAGGTGACTGCCGATCTGTGCGGTAATCATTCCGTTCATTGAAAGGGGGAGTACGAATGGATTTCCTGCGATATCTTCCCCTGAACGGGAGAGCGTTCTTGGTAAAATAAGTGTATTGTTTACGAGCAGATTGCTGTTGTCAATCTCAAATCCGGAGAACGAGGGATCTCCGAGCAGGTTCCTTAATGCCTGCAAGCTGAGGTAAACCGAAGGTATGTCTTGTGGTGTTCGGTCAAGTGTGGTGCCGGTCAATTGAATATCCCGGCCAATACCTGCATGGAAAATAACGAAAGCGGTGTTTTCGTGACTGTTTAGTGAAACAGGTAAGTTTTCATTCTGCTGCACTTGTGTCCATACATCTTTTGCAAGTTCAGCAAGAGAAGACAGTTCGGGATCTTCACCAATGGGGGAGTAATGCGCCATTTCGTGATCAAGTGTGTAGACATCCGGAAGCACATGGTATTGTACAGACAGCCGATTTCCGGAGAGCCGTTCGAAGTAGTTCTTTGCAAATTCAAGATGAGCTTCGAAATATCCCCGGTCGTGCGGAAGGGCATCAATCGTAGTCCCGGGATCTTCGAGATATGGGACGCTGCCGGGTCCAAACGTACCATTGCCTGACGTAAACCGGTTGGTGTCGGGTTGAAATTCAACCATTACGGCAAGGATGTTGAGTTGTCCCTGCACTGGTTCATTAGGGGATGAAGCAACATAAGCAGCATCATTCAGTTTGTGAAAGCTGTTGGAATAATCCTGAGCAGTTAGATGCCCTGCATTAATCAGACATAAAAAAAGCAGTGATAGAAAAATCATACCACTGCTCTTTTGAACCCTATATGTCATTCAAAACTCTTATCTGAAGTTGATCAATACGCTGAGCCTTATGGTATTTGCAAGCGGATGATCATCTTCAAGGGTGTAGAGATAGCTGAAATCCACACCGAAAATATTGTAGCGCAGTCCGGCACCAAGTGTGATGAATTCTCTGTTTCCGTTTTCGGGATGCTCATAGTAATAGCCGGACCGGAGTGCAAATAGATTATCATACCAGTATTCAAGGCCGAAACCGAACATAAGCTGCTGGGCAAGACCCACTTCAACCATTTCAGTTCCGTTATGCCGCTCGAATGAACCCCAGGAGTTAAAGAGGGCTTCCACCACACCCATTCGTTCATATTCCGGATCGTCAGTGTCTGAACTTACACGTTCATTACGGGCCATGATTTTAGAGACATCGTTTGAAAGTGTTATGGTGTTCAGTCCATTTCCGTCAAGTTCCATTGTATAGGCCCATCCGGCACGAAGAATTGTGGGAAGCGGATCTTTCTGTGCGTTATCTGTATACTGAATGCCAGGGCCTACATTAGAAAGGTTAAATCCGAGATTTAAATTAGCCTGACGATTTGCAACTGTAAACGGATTGGTTTTATATAGAGCGGCAAGATCCACTCCGATGCTTGATCCGGGATTAATACTTTGTCCGCCCACTTCTCCGTCAGCCAGAGAACTGTAAATATATCGAAGGCCGGTACCTACTGAAAAATTATCTGAAATTCTGAATCCGTAAGAAAGTCCAGTTGAAATTTCAAAGCTGTTAAAGCGCCCTAATTCAAGTCCTGTTTCATCGGTTCGGATCTGTTCTCCAAGATTTAAAAAAGTTACATGCCCGCCAATTGTTCCGATTCCTTCAATATAATATGTTCCAACAAGATAATCGTAAAAAAGATCTGCATTAAACGCAGGGAGCCAGTTTGCATGTGTTAAGTTGATCTGGCTTTGATTCTGAAATGCAAGGCCTGCAGGATTCCAGAAAATGGCTGCTGCATTATCGGCAATGGCAACACCGGTATTTCCCATACCTGTGGAACGTGAATCAGGTTCAATTTGCAAAAAGGGAACAGCGGTAATTCCAACCTGTGCCTGAACGGCGCTGAATGGAAGTATCGCGGCTATTAACAGAGCGTAGAGGGTTTTTTTCATGATAGATGAAGCTATTTAAAATAAAGGTAGAAAAACACCGCTTAAAATATAATTAAAATAACTTAAGTTAAGCATTTAATATTGTTTCACCGACGTCATTAATAGTTTTTTTGTCTGCCAATAAAGAGTTTAGCCTTTAGGTTAATATTACAGGCAATAAAAAGTCAATGATAATGAACCAGTACCTGTGAAACCGTAGCTTTTTTCTATACGCGTTGTTGTTTTGAAGTGAACTGCATTAATCAATTATACCCTTTAATAAAGCAATATGATACATTCACCAGTAAAAAAAGTCAAGAGCAGATGAAAAGGGGTTTGTACAAAGATTTGTTCAGTAGTTATTTAAATGTAATTAAATCATAAATTTATAGCTTATGATAAGCTAAAATAAATTACATGTTATTTGTCGGTGATTGTTTCTACTGTGGTGTCAAATGTAAAGGTGTGAGAGAGTCATCAGACGAGTCGTTCCGGGATCATCCCAGTCATCTACATTGGTATATTATTTGAAAAACTCGTCTGATGACTTAAACCGACATTTTATCTTTGACATAACACTACAGACTTCCCACAGAGTTGAGGAATTCGAGAAAAGAAAAGATCAGAATAAATTTGACTTCGCCTCATCGTGTACATTGGATGAATCGAAAAGGCGAAGTCGAGGTAAGATTTATATGGTAATACGCATTCCACCCATTAACGTTCTCGGAAGTCCGGGGCGCACACCGGCAGGCCGGTCCGAAACGATGTATGTCTCATCAAGCAGATTTCTCACATTGATGAATGCTGTGAAATTAGATGTGATCTGGTAATCTGAGCTGAAATCGAGCAAAAAGTAACTATCAGTGCTGAGTTGATTTTCGATTGGACCGCTGCCTGCCTCAGTTCTGATTTGCGGAGAGTAGACTGAGTTGAGGTATGCAGAAAAGTCTTTGAACGAAAATCCGAGGCTTGTATTGAGCTGATGACGTGGAATAAAAGGAATCTCAAAACCGCTGGTTACAGTGCCCCATGGCCCGAAGTTGCTTTCAAAATCTGACTGAAATGTGGCATTCGTGTAGGTATAATTCAGGTTGAATGGTAGAGAATAAGTGTTCGTGCCGATGAAATCTGCCACATCTATTTCGGTTAAAAACTCGATGCCAAACACGCGAACTTCTCCTGCATTAAATTGAGCTGTTGTTCCACCTCCGCCGCCGGCTGCAAGGTCTGAACCAAGCAGATTACTGTAATCATTGTAGAAACCGATCAGTTCTGTTTTGAAGAGGCCATTAGCATAGCGAAATCCAAGCTCGTAATTTATGCTTTGCTCCGATCGGGTATCACTGGAGGAGCCGGGACTGGGTGGAGAAAATCCTCGGTGGATACCGGAAATGATCGTAAAGCTATCAGCAACCTGATAGGTGATGCCAATACCCGGCACAAATTCGTTGATAGTGTATTCATTCTCAGAGAGATGGCTGCCGGTTCTGTCCAGGTCTACACTGCCGTAATTTCGGTTAGAAAACCGGATATTTTCAAATCTGACTCCCGGAGAGAATGTCCACTGGCCGTAATTAATTTTATTTTGAAGGAAGAACGATAAGGCCGTTGCCGATCCGACTCGGTTTGCCTGAGTTCCGGGAACTCCATTACTGGTGCGGATCATGATGCCGTCCTGCATTCTGTAGCCGTCTTCATACTGAAACCGGTCTTCTTCATCCTGGTGAAAACGGACTCCAAATTCAACCTGGTTGCCTGCAGAGCCCAGATCGAAATTGACACCCAATACAGACTGTACTCCGTGCGAAAAGTATTCACGGCTATTATTTCGGACATTCAGAGCATTATCAGGGCTGTTTTCACCTCTCAGATAACCCAACTCTGTAGGAAAGGCATCAGGATTTCTCAGTATTTGGCTCAGATCACCAGTATCTACAGTGGGAACAGAAGTGTCCAGATCATGAAGTTTGTACCAGGCCCGGGTCAGATCCTGCCGGTAGATAGTGGTTGTCAAATCAATATTATTGGAAAAAAGGGCAAAATGGCGTGCCGAAATCTGGAATTGCTCTACATCGATCTGATCCAATTGTGAGGCTGCATAACGTCTCACCGGATTATTTGCAAAATCATCTCGGGAGAGGCCGAGGTAGGTTTCATCAGAAAGCTGACTGTTGTAACCGGCTTTCAGTTCAAGACGCTGATAAACCGAGGCGTTATCCGAAGACCGGAACATAAATTTGCCCATGATATCTCTCAAAACATATCCTGTATCTCCTCCATTGTCGAGTTGCTTGAAACCATCGTCAGACATATGCAGTGCCTCGACCAGATATCCAATGCGTCCGGTTCGGTCGCCAAAATTGGCATAGAGTTTATTTGAACTGCGCTCACCAACACTCAGTTCAGCGCGCCCCCTCATTTCTGCAGGGATAGGGGTAGAGATCAGATTAATAGCACCGCCTGTGGTGTTTGGCCCGTATTTAATCTGTGATGAACCTTTCCGTACCTCCACCGAATTGATTCTGCTCATACTTGGAAAGTAGTAGGCCGCAGGGGCAGAATAGGGGGCAGGAGCCACCAGAACACCATCTTCCATCAGGTTTACCTTGGTACTGCGCTCAACCCCGGCCCCACGAAGACCGATGTTGGGACGCAGGCCGTAGCCGTCTTCTTCCTGAATGTTGACTCCGCTTACACTGCGGAGTATGCGATTAATATCGGAGTAATTCTGTCTTTCGAGTTGCTCGGCACTTACATAACTTGCAGCACCCGGAACCGGATTCGCCCAAACAGGAGCTCCCACAACGGTAATCCTGTCCAGAATGATTTTTTCAATAGTATCGGTAGTGTCGGTTCGTGCGGTTTTGTCGTCTTGTGCAAATAATGCCGGGGTGATGAGAAAGCAGGTAAGAAATAGAAAAGTAGAAGTTTTTCGAATGAACGACATTGGGTTATAATTAAGGAATAAATGTTGCTTATTTAGAATGAGTCTAATTTAAAATCATCCATAATAGATGTCAAGGTTTATTTAGACTGATTCTACACAACAAGGAGCTTGTTCATAAAAAGAATTTCATTTATTTAAATGTATGAAGATCAATAAGGTAGCCATTGCAGGAAGCGGCATAACAGGATTGTCCACAGCCTATAAGCTTAAAAATTTTGGTGTGGAAGTGGATCTTTTTGAAAAAAACAGCGAGCCGGGCGGTGCGATCAAAACTATTTTGAATGGGGAGTGGATGACCGAGTACGGACCGAATACTATTTTACTGAAAGACAAAATTGTTTCGGATTTTATCAGGGAACTCGGCCTTCATGTGGATAAGCAAGAAGCTAATAATAATGCTGCCAATCGGTTTATTGTCCGGGATGGAATACTTGAACCGCTGCCCACTTCTTTCTTTGCATTGATAGGAACATCCCTTTTCAATATTCAAGCCAAACTGAATGTTTTCAAAGAGCCTTTTATCTCCAAAAGCAGAAATCCCGATCAAACTGTAGCAGAATTTGCAGAAAGAAGACTTGGTGAAGAGATCCTGGATTATGCCATAAATCCATTTATAGCGGGAATTTTTGCCAACAAGCCGGAAAATCTCTCCCTTCGTCACGCTCTTCCGGCCATGCACAGGCTTGAACAGGAGTACGGTTCGTTAGCCTGGGGTGCTTTATCTGGATCAAAAAAACGGAAAGAGGAGGGACGCATTCCCCGCGAACTCATCTCTTTTAAAGAGGGGCTTCAGCAGCTTCCAAAGAAAATTGCATCCCGGCTTAACCGAGTATTATATGAAAAGCGCGTGGATAAGATCGAAAAAAAAGAAGCAGGCTGGTATATATCTGCTAATGATGAAGAGTTCGGCCCGTATGAAAAAGTGATTGTCAATATTCCGCTTTATTTTTGGACCGATCAGCTTTTACCGATACAAAGCCGGGACCTGGCCGTGCTTCAGGATGTGAATTATCCGCCGCTGTCGGTTTACCACCTGGGATTTATGAAAGAACAGATACGACATCCACTAAACGGTTTCGGATTTCTGGTGCCCGAAAAGGAGAACCGGAATATTCTTGGTGCACTATTTCCCTCTACACTGTTTGAAGGAAGGGCTCCTGATGGCTATCATCTGCTTACTGTATTTGCAGGCGGAGGCCGGCAGCCCGACCTTGCTTCTATGGAAACAAACAAGCTATACGACATCGTAAAAAAAGATCTGGAGGAACTTATCGGGATCAAAGAGGATCCTGTCTATTTCGATCACGTTTACTGGCCGCGATCTATACCAGCCTATCACGTGGGTTACGATAAAATTCTGGATACTTTTCAAAAAATAGAAACTCAAAATCCCGGTCTGTATATCGCAGGTAATTTCAGAAACGGCGTATCGGTACCTGATTGCATCAAAAATGGCATTGACCTGGCAGAGAGGATTAGCGGAGAACTTAAGACAGGCCCGCACATATAAGTATCATTACTGTTTACAATTATAACCTCTTGATGGCAGCCTGAAAGCCTAAGATATCTTAGCCCAGGGTAGTGTAGTGTTATGTCAAAGATAAAACGTCGGGTAAGTCATCAGACGAGTTCTTCAAAATATATACCAATGACGATAATTGGGATGATCGCGGATTGACTCGTCTGATGACTCTCTCACACTTTTACAGTTGACACGACAGTAGTTATTTAACGTTTTGAAATAAACAAACTGAGCAACCACCGGATCTGTCAGCATTGTAAACCAAAATAATTTCCCAATAGCATTGATTTGGTTAATGTTTTAACAAATGATCGTTGCATTCTCCCCGTAAAAACATCAATTTTAACCAGCCATTAACCTAACCAACACATTAAAATGAATAAAAACTCAATTTCCAGAAGAAAATTTTTAACAGGCAGTTCGGCAGCAGCGGCAGGTGTGGTTTTATCCGGTGCATCAACTTTTGTGAAAGAAGAATCCGCGCGATATCAAAACGGGAGAAGCCCCTGGCCGGTTTCACTGGATACTTCCACCATTCGGCCGGCTGGTGAGATTACCGAGAAAATTCGTATCGCTGGAGAAGCCGGTTATGACGGAATTGAGCCGTGGGAGGGAGAGCTGAATGAGTACGAAGAGGCTGGCGGTGACATCCGTGACCTTCGCCGCAGAATAGAAGATTACGGGATGAAAGTGCCCAATGTGGTGGCGCTCTGGAATGCGATTCCGCCCACACAGAAAGAGTGGGAGGAGAGGGAAGAAGATCATCGTCACCGCTTTAGAATGGCTTCGGAAGTGGGTGCAAAGTACATTCAGACCGTACTAACACCTGCCCGTCCCTGGCAGGAATATGACCTGAATTTTGCGGCAGATAAATTTCATGAGCTGCTCGAAATGGGTATCAACGACTATGATGTGATACCAGCCCTGAACTTCCTGCAGTTTTTGCCCCACAACCAGCGAATCGGGCAGGCGAGTGCAATCGCGCTGAATGCCGACCACCCCGAGGCGAAAATCATTCCGGATACATTTCATATGTACGCAGGGGGTTCCGGTTTCAACGGGCTGAAGCACATCCGGGGGAGTTTTATTGCAATTTTTCAAATTAACGATGTTCCTTCCGATCCGCCCCGCGAAGAACTCGAAGATGAGCACCGCGTCTATCCCGGTGATGGCATTTTTCCGCTGGCCGATATTTTAAGAGACCTGAAAAATACCGGGTTCAATGAATTTGTATCACTCCAGCTTTTTAATCCGCAATACTGGGAACAAGACCTGCTCGAAGTGGCCAAAACCGGTCTCGAAAAAACCGTGGCTGTGATTGAAGAAGCTGGTGTATGAAAAAATTATTTTGCTGCTGTTGCCTGGCGTTAGAGTTTGTTTGAATTTTCATTGGATGGGGGTGTAAAAGGGGGCACAAGCGGGACGCTTGCGCCAGCCCCTTAAACTAAGATGATGCAAGCGTCCCGCTTGTGCTCCATTACCAGCCTGTAATTAAACCAAAGCCAGGCCGATGCGTCCGCGTTCAAGGTCGATGTTGGTGATTTCCACGTTGATGATGTCGCCAACCGCTACTACATCGTGCGGGTCTTCCACGCGTTTTTCTTTCGACATGTTAGAGATATGCAGGAGCCCGTCCTGCTTGACGCCGATATCCACGAAAGCACCAAAATCCACTACATTTCGCACGGTCCCTTCCAGCTTCATGCCGGTTGAAAGATCCTCCATTTTTAGTACATCCTGACGAAGCAGAGGTTTGGGCAGGGATTCACGCGGGTCGCGGCCCGGTTTGCGGAGGTTCTCAATAATCAGCTCCAGCGTGGGAACTCCCACTCCAATCTGACCGGCTACCTCTTCTTTGTCGATGTCGTTGAACGCCACCTTAATTTTTTTCTGCTCTTTAAACAGATTCTCTACATTGATACCGAACAGGTTACAGAGTTTTTCGGTGGCCTGGTAGCTTTCGGGATGGATAGCGGTGTTATCCAGCGGATGAACGGCTTCGGGGATTCGCAAAAATCCGGCCGCCTGCTGAAACCGGAAATCTCCCACCCCTGAAATCTTCCTGATCTCATCCCGGCTTTTGAACCTCCCTTGCTTCTCGCGGTATTCGATGATATTACGTGCCACATTGCGGCTCAGCCCCGAGATGTGTGTCAGTAGTTCCGAGCTTGCCGTATTCAGGTTTACTCCCACATCGTTCACACAGCTCTCCACCACATCATCCAGTTTTTTGGAGAGGGCGGTTTGATTGAGATCGTGCTGGTAAAGTCCCACACCGATCGATTTTGGATCAATTTTTACCAGTTCGGCTAAAGGATCCTGAACCCTCCGGGCGATTGAGATATTGCCGCGCTGGGCTGCGTCCAGATCGGGAAATTCCTCCCGTGCAATGGAGGAGGCCGAATAGACCGATGCCCCCGCCTCACTGATGATCAGGTAGTTCAGGTTCTCATCCGGTTTATTATCCTTTCGATCGCGGATTACATCAGCGATAAACTTTTCCGTCTCACGGCTGCCGGTACCGTTGCCGATGGCAATTAGTGTTACGTTATGTTTGTTGATGTACCGGTTCACAACCGCAGCACTCTCCTCAATTTTTTCCTGGGGAGGAGTGGGGTAGATAGTAGAGCCTTCCAGGTAGTTGCCCGTTTCATCAATCACAGCAACTTTACAGCCGGTTCGGAAGGCCGGGTCGATACCCATCACCACCTGGTCCTTCAGCGGAGGCTGCATCAGCAGGTTTTTGAGATTGGTGGCAAATGTTTCGATGGCGTGTAAATCTGCTATTTCCGTCAGTTCGTTACGAAGCTCACGTTCCAGTGAGGGGAACAGCAGCCGCTTGTAGGCATCCTCAACTGCATCCTGCAGATAAGGAGTAAAAATGGAGAGGTCGTTGGTGATCACCACATCGTCCAGGTTTTCGAGGGTGCGGTTTTCATTCATCTCCAGGTTTACAAAAAGTATATTCTCTCTTTCGCCCCGGTTCAGCGCCAGTGTCTGGTGAGGCTTGATGTAAGCCACGCGATTTCGGAATTCGTAGTAATCTTCAAAATTGGTTCGTTCTTTAATGGCCGGATTTTTTTCTGATGTGATGATGCCATGTTTTCGCATGATCGCGCGAAGTGCATCACGTACATCCACCGACTCGTTGACCCATTCCGCCACAATATCCAGTGAGGTGATAAGAGCGGTGTCTGCATCGGGCAGGCCTTTTTCTTCATTCAAATAATTGCGGGCAAAATCGATCGGATTGCCCTTTACGGTCTCCTGCTCCCAGATCAGCCGGGCAAGCGGTTCAAGGCCTTTCTCTTTGGCTATATCGCCTTTGGTTTTTCGTTTCTTTTTATAGGGGAGGTAGAGGTCCTCCAGTGTTTTCAAGTCTTTGCACGCCTTGATTTTCTCTTCCAGTTCCGGAGTCAGTTTATCCTGCTTCTTGATCGCTTTCAGAATGGTAGTTTTGCGGGCTTCCAGCGTACGGTGAAATTCAAGCAGATCCCTCACCGATCGAAGCTGTTCCTCATCCAGTCCGCCAGTGGCTTCCTGCCTGTAACGGGCCAGGAATGGGATAGTAGCTCCCTCGTCGATAAAACCGGCAACGGACTGAACCTGTTTCGGGGATAGTTCAAGAGTTGATGCGATATGGCTGAACATCTGCGAATCGGTCATAAAAAAACTAAAAATTTTGGTTGATGAATACTACTTAGGTCGGACGCAGAAGATACAGATTAAACCGGTTATATCAGGAGTAAAATCCGGTAGAATTTTTGCTGTTTAATGGTTCAGGCTGGATGAAAGGGTCGTGTCAAGCTTTTAATTCCGGTAGGTGCCCCGAGGTTACGGGACGCCGTGGTCGCTGACAGGTTTTTATCCGAAAAATTAGAGTTGACATAACACTAATGCCATTTTATCTGTAAAAATATGGGAGAGTCATCAGACGAGTCGATCCGGGATTATTCCAATCATCTCAAGTGGCTTTTTTTTCGAAAAATTCGTCAGATGACTTACCCGTTGCTTGCTCAATAAACCGGATTAGCGAATAAAAAGAACTAAATTTTCGAACTTTAAGCAGTGAAAACTTGTGCTACATTTAACTTTTCGGGATTTAATACTAAATTAATTTTAAATCATGGGGTTTAATACATCCTGCACAATCCCTGCATTCACTCCGGCAGCCTTAACCGTATTCCTTCTCTGTCTGCCTCATTGGGATCCAGAAATGCATGGCAGGATTCTAATTGGTCTCTTGCCCGGTCAAAATCACTCCAGTCAATAGAATGTGTAAACTTTTGTGCAAAATCGAGAGTTCGTATAAGTGGAGTGGAGTTTTGGTTATTTGTCAATGATTTTAAAGCTGCCAGATAGTTATTCCTATACACAATAGGAATGATAATTTTTTGATCCTGAACCGATACCAGTTCCGCATTCATCATGATTCGGGCTAACCGTCCATTTCCATCAACAAATGGGTGTACTTCACTCACCAAAAACATCATATACACTGCCTTATGAAATGAGTATTCCAGCGCACGGTAGATTTCAAATCCCTTTCGCAAGGTACCTTTCACAAGTTCCGGAAGAACAAATTGCGTATTTCCGGCTACATTAATACTGGTTTTAAATTGTCCGGGATTCTTCTCTTTCCTTGCCGCCATAATTTCAGAGTGGCGGTACTTTAGTTTTGAAATAAAACTATCAAAATCTGCCGGTAACTGATTCATCTCATAGTAGTTGGAGACAATTCTGTATGTGCCCAGAACGTCATGGGCATCATCGGACCGCTCACTTGGAATGGCATTTCGAAAAACGATATCAGCGGCCTCACCAACCTCAAATTCCGTACCCTCAATAAAATTAGAGAAGTAGGCTTCATAGAAAGAGAGATTTGTCCGTTCCTCCTGGGAAGTACCGGGAGCTGTCCTTGAATCGGGAGCTACTTTTTTTAAATCCTCAAAAAGTTTAAGAAAGAGAGCTGATCGGTCGGGGTCATACGGCTCATTCCCTTTACTTGCTATCGCAACATTCGTTTTTAATTCTATTTGCCTTGTACCTTGCAGAGCACCAATCAATTCATCGAGTTGAATGAACTCATCCATCATATCTAATTCTTTGGCGATATCTCTGGCCTTGTCCCGAATTTGATTCACATAATTATCTCCCTTTAGGCGAAAATGCTTATCCAGCTTCTTTTCTATCTCTTCCTGGGAAAGTGTCCGGCTCACATAACCTTTTCGAGCACGGGAGGGACGCATGTTTTCCAATAGAGTACGTGGTTCGGATGTAATATAAAGATTATTGATAAATGGCAGGTCACTTTCCAGTGGGCCATGACCATTGCGCGGATTGAAAATAATTCCGGGCAATTCGGTATTTCTTTTTTTACCTGATATAATAAATACAGAGCCATCCTCAGCAGGCCGGTTTTCCAATGCTGTGCGGTCGGCAATCAGTGCATCCGGATAATACTCTTTTAGTAGGTGATACCAGTTACGTTTGACTATCACTTCGGGATCATCCACAAAATTCTTCGTGTACAATCTTGAAGCGATCTTTTTGAGTTTTCCATCCGAAACAGCCTGTGATACCTGTGAAGAAATCTCCGTATTGGATACAAATAGTTCCGGCAAAGATTCTAAAAATGTGGGCATTAAATGTGGTTTTCTTTTGAAAGTATTAAACTTTCGGGTTTTAAGGAAAGGGAAATTTAAATATTCGGGACTTAAGATGGGTGTGTCGTAAAGGACACAGGCACTTCACTTCTTTATGTAGGTGTTTTCACGAACTATATCACCTTATTTAAATGACCAAATGAGCCGGTCTATTTGTCCGGAATTTCCTGGTAATGGGTTAGCCTTGCCCGCAACCAAATTTCTTGGCGCTAAATGCGGGTTAGGTTCTTTGTTTTGTACTCCGGACAGTGTCACTAAAACTAAATTTGAACAGTATAAAATTACTACTAATATAATATTACAGTCTTATCGATCTTTGCGATAAATACAATATTAACCATAATAAACTTTTTTTGAACTGGTAAACTATTTATTTATAAATTGATCTGTTTATCTAATTAGATTCTGTACATAATATTTTTTTGAATGAAATATTTGGTCAACATAATAATTGTAATTTCTTTATTCGTTGGATGTAAAAACAACGATTATAACGGTCAATTCATTGAAGATTGGCCTGAAACTGTCCAGCTGGAAGGAACAAGCATACTTGCCCAGGAATTAGGTTTACTTTATGTGAGCCTGGTCGATACGCTGCTGGCCCGAATTTCTCACACTAAATATGTTAAACAAAGTATAAAACACTGATATAAAACTTGCTTAATAATCCAAAATTTATGTCTACGAAAGAAACACCCTGTTTTTCTGCGATATTTTCCCCTCAGCTTCGTTCGCCAAAGGCATGCCCGTGGCAGAATCTAAAATAGCGTGCTCAACGTACTCACGTACGTTTCCGCTGCCATTTTATCTTCGCCTTGCTGAGGAAAAAATCTCTTGGTGAGATATCCGGGCTAGTTGCTGTTGTAAACAGAGATACACTCATTCATATTTTTGATAGAGAGTTGAACCACATCTCAAGCTTTGGGAATAAAGGCCGCGGCCCTGGTGAATTCACCTTCCCTCCGATCATCCAGGACGTGAAACTTGAAGGGATAACAACAGTATTGGTTCATCATCAAATGGGGGCTGAACTTTTGTCAATAGATTTTACGTCCTCCATAGAGCAGAATGACCTGGTAATCAGTGACAGATCTGAGCTTCCTGGAGATCTGAGAACAGTGGCAAACATATTTTACATGCCAAATGGAGGATGGGCAGGAATTTATGATGACAGAGGCGATCAAACCCTGGGATTGGAAAAACGGGTGGGATTTTATGCTGATGCCGGTTCCTCCGAATTAAAGGTTTTTCCATTATACAATCTTGAAATAGAACCCTTCGACAGAAGTTCGGAAATGAATTTAAATGCACGATTTCCTGTCATTTCACCAGACAGAACGAAAATTGCTGTTATAATGAGGAGTTATCCGAAACTGGAGATATTTGAGGCCGGATCAAAAACTCCGACACGTTTTATTTTGGATGAACCTCCCGGAGATCGGTTTGACCTTGAAGACTATCGGTCAGGCAATCACATTCATTTTTACAATTACATGGATGCAACGGATGATTATATCTATCTGCTATACTCCGGGTATAAAGCGTATGAAGAGGGGAGAGATCAAAAAATCAGGATCATGGATTGGGAGGGCAATCCAATAACGCAGTATCTGATACCGGGAGAATATGAACTGACCACTTTTGATGTGGATGAGGAGAACAGGCAGATTTACGGTTCAAGCTACAGTAACGATGCTGTGTACCGGTTTGAGTATAATTTTCCATAAAGTTTCATCTGTATTATTCACTTTGTGGAATTAAATAGTGTTATGTCAATGAATGATCGGGGCAGGCTCTTTATAAGGAGGGGAAACCCTATAGCTCGACATATCACCCGACTATTGAAGCAAAGATAATAACTCAGGATAAAGCTATCTTTCATATAAATTAATGCTTGCAGTTTTCATTGTCTTTAAAGAATTATTTTGTTTGTTATATTTCTTAAATACCAAATATCAATATCTTAGTTGAAAATGCACAATTATTCGAGTTATAAATTACCATCTTTTGGGTTAATTGGTTTCATCGCTTTGTTCAGTATTGCATGCACCTATGAGGACGATTCACATACTCGACTTACCATGAATTCATTCACTCTTCTGCCGATAGAAACCGTTTTTGAGTTTACGGAATCAGAAGACCTGGCATTTCGATACATCCGATCCATGGAAATGGATGATTACGGTAACGTACTCGTCACCGATCCTTCACAGCAAAGTGTATTTATGTTCGATACCGAAGGAAATTTGATTCAGAAAATAGGAAGAAATGGTCAAGGCCCCGGTGAATTCCAAATTATTGGTTCAATTTTAACCGCTCATGACAGTTTATTCGTTAGCGATGGCAGTTCCCATAAAATTGAAGTCTTTGAATACCGAGACACAAAGTACGATCATGTGCGAACCGTGAATATTGAAGACCAGAGCCTTTTAGGAAATTTTCTCGGTCTGACAGAAAAAGGAATTTTAATAAAGAATGATATTATGTTAAGCCCTTCACGTATGAATAATCCCACAGATACAGCCATAAGTTTAATCGGACATGGCGGGGAAGTTATACGGGATTCATTGTTCAGTGTACCGCTTCATGAATTCGTAGTTGACGATTCTAATGGTCCATTTGTCGCATGGAAGATCTTTGGCAATACCTCGCAGCAGGCGTTTGATAATAGAAATAAGGTCTATTCGCTTTGGTCAGAGAACCTTGACCTTGACTATTTCACACTTGAAGGCGAAAAACAGAACGCGTTTTCTTATACACTCACACCAGTTGCAATCACAAGTGCAGAGCAAGACAGCACCCTTAATCTGTGGGAAAATCCTCAGCGTGATGTAATGCTTCAGCATATGCCAGATGTAAAACCTATTGCAACTAACATATTGGTTGATGATCAACAACGTATATGGGTAGAACTACTAACTGAAGAGCTGGAGCATGGATGGTACGCATTTACTCCGGGTGGAGAGCCGCTATTTCGCATAGATAAACCAAGACAGAATGCCTTTCTTCAGGATATCCATGGAAACAAGATTCTTTGGAACTACACCAAACAGGACGGGAGTCCAGGTATCGTTATCTCAACATTTCAAGTACCAGAAAAATGACCAGCGGCTTCTTTGAGAAAAACGAAGATCTCCCTGCCAAATATTCGATCTTTGAAATTGAAAGGGAAACTAGACCGAGAGGACCTGCGATCTTTGTCCTATGAGTTAGATTTTGGTTGATACAAATATCCCTGTTTATGGAATCGATGAAGATTCTGAATTTTTCAAGAGAGCCAGAAAAATTATAGTGTAATTACTGCACCTTACGTATCTCAAACACATTTGAAACGATAATCTCAGATTGCAATGTGCCGTTGTCAAACTTTTGCAAATTCCAGTCATCGTAGACCTTTTCCCTTACACGATAAGTGCCTTCAATATCGCCACCAAGCCAGGTTTCATTATTACTTTCAGGATCCCATAGCCACGGGGATAACTGGATTGATGCATTATATACCTCTCTGGGATTGATTTTAATCGGTGCACCAAGCGGCCGGGCGCAGAAAGGTGCATAAGCTGTCATCCACTCTCCATTAACATGCTTTTCAAGTATACTTGCGGTGGCTCCAAGGCAAGAGCCAGGATAAAAATTCTTACTGCTTTTATTGATATAGGCATATGTGACTTCTACTTTGTCGCTATTATCTTCTACAAGATACACCTCCTGATCGGTTTTTATGGTGAAACTCTTCATAGAAGAATCGTTTACAAGCGAACAACTTGCAATAAAAATAACAAGAAGAAAACAGACGAACCATTCAATACCTTTAAATTTAATCAAATGTAATTTCATTGGTACCTTATTTTAAGAGATTCTTGTATTCAATGTTCTGATTACTATAGATTACTTTTTTGGTCTCATCTCAATATCATTGTTGAACTAAGGAGCTAAGTGGCTTAGCTCAACAAGTGGTTAAAGCGGCGGAATACATTTGGTATCTATGTCAAAAATACTTGATTCACCGATGAATCACCAAACCGTTAAATCAATTATTCTTTTCTTGCAAATTTAAGAACTACAAAGGATTTTGATGCAGTTTATACAAATGAGTATAGTTTGTGACAAGCTGATTTGTCCAACAAAAGAAATCACACCCGGTGAAACTTTCTTTCTTCTGAATTACATTTTGCCTTATGAAGAGAATGGTGTAAAACATTACTGTTCAGTCGGTCAAAACGGAAGTGATGTTTTTAACTGGGGGCATGAATTTAATCTTGAACACTATATTTTTTTTATAATGATATTTGAATTAAGGCTCAATAACTAAAGGTAGCTGGCGATCTGGTGTATTTATCAATAACATCAATGCTTTCGAATTGATCGGTTACATTTTTTTGGCCGACTTTAAAGCTGATCGCACGTCAATACAAACCATAGACCGTCATAAACCCAAAATCCATTTCAAAATGAAATTTTTATATCTGCCGGTATTTACAATACTGTTCCTGTTGAGCTGTAAGACTGCTTCTGAAGAAATACCCTTAGGCGAATTGCCCCTGTTTACTCCAGGTATCATTCAAGAGATTGAATCATTGGGTGACGATATTTTCTTTTCACACATAGCTTACAGAACGATACCACTTGAAGACGAGGCGGTTTTTCTTCCAGATAGAAATTTAGATAAAATTTTCAAAGTTTCTTCAGATGGAAACCTGATTTCAATAATTTCATCAGATGGACGAGGTCCCGGAGAGATTCATGACATCACGTTTATTTCACGTTCATTTGATAATAACATTATTGTATATGATCAAATGAATAAAAAGGTTCTTCGATTTTCAGCTTCAGGAGAATTTCTTGATGAATTTATACTACAACCATGGGAAAAAGGTGGCATTTTTGAAGTCTATGAGCTTGATGAAACTCATTTGCTTACTGTCTATCGCAGTATCGCTTATTTGAGTAATCCAGATGCAGAACCGGAAGCCTATTTTGTCATATATGACAAAGAAGCAGAGCGATATATTCAGAGTGTAACCATGTCCGACCGCCCATTTGCCAGAATTATTGTTAATGATCAAATTCGCGGCGGGCGCACAGTCCCCTATGCTCCCGAACATGTACGCTATTTCAATCATCGCAATTCCAGCTTTTACACTTTTTGGACAGAAGAGGCGACTATAGTGAGTTTATCTGAATCACTTGATACCACCCGTACAATCAGTTTCGAATTGTCGCGAGAGCCTCTTTCCAGGGATGAAATCAATGAGATCAGAGATGATAGCGGGGATGATTTATGGCGATCGATGCGGCCATTACTTCCGGAATATAAAGCCATTGCAAATTCTATGATTATTGATGATCAAAATAATTTTTGGCTCAAATTAAATCACAGAAGTGAATACCAGCAATGGCTGATTCTTTCAGAGGCAGGGGAAAAGCTTGCTATTGTACAGCTTCCAAAAGATGGTTTGTTAACACATGTATCCGATTACCACCTGGGATTTCGTCTTGATGACCATCTGTTTGCACTTTTTGAACCCATTGAATTGTAACGCAGGTTTATCATGATGTATTTCGTGAGGCTTGGTACACAGTTTTTTTTTTGCTTTAATTCATAAGTTTTGCCGTGCATCGTTGCCAACCCGTTAGCAGCCTTTGAAAAAAAATGCTGAAAAGAATATTAAGATGAAACCAACACTTATATCTATGCTTTATTCAAAAGGACTGCCGACTATAATTTTACTTTTGCTAATTTTCGTTTCTTGCAGCAATGACTCTCAAAAGACAACGGAAATCCACACCTCTGAACTCCCGCTCATTGAGCTCGATCATCAATTCACAATAACTGAACCGGATGATATTTACTTTTTACAGATTTCGGGTGTTAAAAGTGACTCGCAAGGAAGAATCTATCTCCCTGATCAACAAGCTTTAAGCGTACATCTTTTTGATCAGGACGGCAGTTATATCAAAAGTATTGGGCGGGAAGGGTCCGGACCGGGGGAGTTTCAGAGTTTAGTAAGAATATTTATCGATCAGCAGGATCGGCTCGTCACTTTTGATGTAAGACAGGCCAGGAATACCATATTTGTTGAGACGAATGACGGCTGGGAGCCGGAACAGATTTTCATGATTGAAGGCCAGAGGTACGGAATTGAAAGTATGGATATCGATGATAACGTAATCTTACGACAAAGCCCCCCGCAATCCCCTGAACCAGGTGCATTTTGGTATGAACATGAACTTTCTGCGGGTAACCTTGAAACAGGTTTGAATCAGGAAAACGTACTCAGGTTTAAAGAGATGGGGCATCTGGTTCTGGATAGTGGAGTTATGCGTGGAATTCCCTTTGGCAGGACCACCATATTGTCAACCATACAAAACGGGAATATCTATTTAGTCTGGAACGAGCAGTTTGAATTGGCCATATACGATGCCAAAATGACGCTCGTCGATTCTTTGTCAGTTCCCATTCCCAATCAACCCGTAAGTAATGAAGAAAGAAACGATGCTCTGGATAGACTGGGAAGTGAATTCAGATCTTTGGGACGTGAACATATTCAAGGAACTAAGCCGGTTGTCAACGCAATGTTTATCGATATAAATGAAAATATCTGGCTGCAAACGAATGACTCACCTGAATACTTAATACTTGATAATGAAGGGTCCCCTGCAGGAAGTTTTGACCTTGAGGAAGATCTCAGATTAGTACACGTTGATGAGAACAGATTATATGCATTAAAAATAGGTGATGGAGGCTATGAGGTGCATGTATTTGGTTTCCGGTTGTAGTACAAATCATATCAGCGCCAATCCCTGAAAAAATAGCAGGAGTAGACCGTACCCGTTACATTTTCTGATTTCTTGTAGTTTCATTAAACTTATAATGCGATTGAGACCTGACAGGTTTTGCCCGGTATTTCAGAATTACTTTTTCAAATGAATTGCTTTCTTTTTCGTTTTTAAGGAAATTGAATTGAATCATAAAGATGCTTAATTATGGAAGACACACTGACCAAACAGATCGAAAAGCTAAACAAGAGTGAAAAACTGCTTTTGGTTGAGGCACTATGGGACTCCATCGCCTCCGAGCCGGAAGATGTTCCGCTACCAGAACATCATAAATCTGTTTTGGATGAGCGTCTCAAAACACTTGATGAAGATACGGAAAAGGGAACGCCTTGGAACGAGTTCCGAAAAAACTATTTATAAGTCACTGTGGGCAAACCAACTATCATTACTCTCCAGGCTCAACGAGATTTTGACAGTACTTATTGGTGGTATGAAGAGCAATATCAGGGTTTAGGAAAAGAATTTGCGCGTTGTGTGGATGCAAAGATAGCAGAGATTCAACGGTTTCCTGAGCAATTTCAAATTATTTACAAAGATAGAGTTCGAAGAGCACTAGTATCACGTTTTCCGTATTCTGTTTTTTACGTTGAAAAGCCAGAGGTACTCAGTATATTTGCGATTATACGGCAAAGCAGAAATCCTGATCTATGGAAGTCTCGGGTATAGGTCTGTGCTTCGGAAAGTCAGCCATAAAAACAGCAAGGCCGTGACTAACGAGATGAGTGTATAGAGGCAGCAGCGCATGATATCCGGGGCAATGATCGGTTTATATTGTGTTTCATTCTAATGCCGTGTCATCTGTTAACGTGTGGGAGAGTCATCGGACGAGTCGTTCCGGGATTATCCCAATCATCTTGATGTCTGCTCGATCGCCGGGTGGTGGACGAGCTTCGAAAGATAAGCGAACACTATCTGTTCCTGTGTGGTTTATCCCCTGGATGGGGTTCCGGCAGAAGGCCATTCCAATTAATGTGGGGGAACGGGCTGCCGGTGAGAGCAAATATTCGACAGCTAAAATGGTGCGTCTGGCCCTTTCGGGCATTACCTCCTTCAGCATTGCCCCGCTGCGGCTGGCGCTGCTGCTGGGCGGGCTTTTTGCTTTTTTATCCTTCCTGTATGGAGGCTACGCTCTTTGGATCTGGCTGTTTACCGAGCAGGCCGTTCCGGGGTGGACCTTGATTATTGCCAGTATTCTGTTTCTGTCCGGTATTCAGATGTTATTTTATCACTCTATAAACAAAGGTTGGATATAAATTAGGTTTGTAATGTTTTCGAATCAGATAAGAATTTTTTTCTAGCGTCTGCACTTCTTTTTTTAATGTCTGCGAATTGTTCAGTTCGAGACAACCGCTTGGTTTTCTCATAATTATCATCTCTGATCTGACGAACCAGCTTTATTGCATCAATCTTTTTCTTCATAATTTGTCACCTCCCGGGGAGAATAAATATCGATTGTTTTTAGTCCTTGTTCAATATTAACGGCATTGAAAAGCCGA
This sequence comes from Balneolaceae bacterium, assembly GCA_020832285.1. Taxonomy (GTDB): domain Bacteria; phylum Bacteroidota; class Rhodothermia; order Balneolales; family Balneolaceae; genus Rhodohalobacter. Next base: position 6,859 of record JAFIFB010000026.1, on the reverse strand, counting down.
ATCTTGTCATAATGGACAATATGCTTAAAATTCCAACTCACCAATACATCAACATTAGCAACGGTTGCCAATGCGATGTGTCTGGCGTCATCCCGATATTTTGGGGTTAAAATTTTTCTGTCCAGATAAATCTCAGCCAGATTGAGTGAATCGTCGTTGATCTCGATTATTTCCGGATCAAGTTCTGTCAATTACCGGAGAGTCTTTTTAACAGGTTCTGGTGCCAAATTTAATTTCTCAAATATTAAATCTGAAATGATTGGAATAAAATTCCGTAAACGAAAGTCCTTCATTAACCCATTAGACCAAGGAGCGAACTCCTTGTCATGGCAACCTCCAATTACAGAAGTGTCAAGATAAATTCGTGAGGTCTTCATCATAATCTTTACAATTCTATTAATTATAAGATAGGTAAAATAATATCAAGCGGCTCAAATCGGACACGCCTCGAGACCTTTTAAAATCCCATGTTTGCTAAATAACTCATTGATGTTAACTTACAGTTCCAATTGAACCATTTAATCGTATCCACCTCACCAGCTACATATAGGATATAAAGCTCTCTGATTATTTTGAAGCCATAAATCGTAGTTAGTTCGCGAAATAGCAGCTGAAATTTGGCTGGTCCAGTTTCCCGAAAAAAAATATGGATAAATCTATATCATCTATAAATATAAGGTTGCAGTTTACAATTTCTTCAACTATTATTTTCGTTGTTATATCCTGCATTATTCCCCAATCAGCTTATTTTTATGAATAATGCAAGATAGAAGAGTTTTCTGCATTGTGTATAAGATTCAATTCATAGCCAGGGTTATATGCCGAATGAGATGGTGTTCTGTAATGAGTTCCAATAGTAGTTATTCCGGACAAGCTGACCCCTCAGTCTGGGGAAACTGCCCCACCTTGGACTTGGTTACATTGATTTATTAGCTATGACAATATTACTGTTTTTTTCTCATGCTTTCACCACTTAATTCCACTCGGAGGCCACAGCTGCGGATGTGGCAGGGCGTGTGGCCCCGCACTGGAACCAAAGGAGACTCTGTAACTTTTTGAGGCAATACAATGACTCAAATTTTAGAACACTCAGGCAGGAGATTCTAAAAATAACTTCCAACAGCCAAATTCATGGTACGAATGACAGGTGGGTTTATGAATAGTGTACATTAGTTCTCCAATAGTGTACAATTTAGGTGGTATTTATTGATTTTGAGTGGTTTATTTAAAAAACAACTTCTGAAAACCTTAATGGGCTGTCAGAATGTTGGAAAACCAAATCAAATAATTAAGGAGACATCTTATGAAAAAGAAAATTCTAATCTTGATATCATCTTGTGCTTTTGCAGCACTGATGTTGTTTAATGTGAGCGTGTCAATAGAAAACTCGGGAATGGAAACAGATATTAGTTTGAGCGGGATTTCGGCATTAGCTGTTTCTTCAGGAGAATGCACTGGTGGTTGTTCAGGTTGTTTTGGTTGGGGTGGCACTTGTCATGACTCATCTGATAGCTGGTATTGTGGCGCTATTGTACCCGTTGGTGGTGGTACGACAACATACTGTTATAGACCTAATTATTAACATTATAATTTCTATTTAGGTTATATTCCTCGCTGTTTGTGGCAAGAAAAACAATAATTAAGAAAAGACCTGCCCTGTCTGTTTACTCAGGGTAGATCTTTTAAACAAATAAAATCGTGTATAATAATCATATATTTATTTTCTATGTTGCAATAATTATTTTTTTTGCAAGCTGCTCCCATGAAGAGGCTAAGAATCCTTTTTTAATAAAAGAATCACAAAATATAACGGATCGTATACTGATAGGGTCAATGGCTATAAAAGATAGCCTGTTGCTATATGAAGCTTTTGGCATGATTAATGCCAGTGTCTTAAATATGGATAATAACAATCTATACATCCGTGATGCATCGGCACTAAACAAAATATTTGTAATAGATAAAAAAACGTTTGAATACAAACACACTATATCACCAGCTCAAGGAAGGGGTCCGGGAGAGATAACAGCTATTGGTACCTTTGATGTTTTTTCTCCCTATATCATTATTACTGATGGAAGTCTAATGAAAATTCAGATATGGAAAACTGACGGAAGGTTTGTCAATGAATTTATATTGGATGAAATAAGCCCGCACAGACTAAATATGTGGGAAAATGAGCGTATTACCATTTTGTCTGCTACATCTTCGGGGTCTGATCATCTTTTTCATACGATAGATAAAGATGGCAACAGGATTTTAAGTTTCGGCGAAATTTCAAAAGACAATTACAATCCACTCATGTATTCTGGATCGACTTTAACAGATGAAGAATATTTTTATTATGCCGGGTTTTCAGAACATATTTTAAAAAAATGGGACCAGGAAGGTAATTTGGAGTACTCCATTGCTACAATTGATGACTTTCCAGGTGAGGCCAATTATGTGACATTTTTAAGTGGAGAACAAAGATCATTTCAATATACTGAGACAGGGTATTATTCGGCAATTGGTTTTACTGTTTATAATGACTATTTGATGATACTCCATGCCGGCGAACGAATACGGGAAAGGCAACTTCTGGATTTTTATGATAAACATAATGGCCGGTATCTTGCATCCGTAGAACTTCCATATTTATCCGGATCTGGATCTATTGTTGCAGATGATCTGCACATATACACTTTGCACATGATTGATGAAGAGGTTTATTTGGGAATTTATGAAAACAACCTGACCTCACTTTTGGAATAGTTCATACCATCCTGCGAATTTGCGGCATTGATACTTAATAATGTAGCTGTGTAGAAGAAACATGAAAATTTGCCGACAGACAATAGCTTGACTGGAATTGCAGCTCTGCTGATAGTTGTAAAGGTAAACGGATATGTTTAAATGATCCCACCATCATGTGTCAGAAGTTGGGAACTGTGTACATGGATGAATATGTACTGCATTTGATTGAGAAATGAAATATGTATCTGGTTTAGGTTCGGGCACAGGAACTTGTAATTATTAGGGAGAGAATGAGTATATGGGAAGTTATTCGCGGATAACTATTGGATCAAAGAGGTATGATTAATAATACTCTAAAACAGAGTACAACATACATATTACAACATATTATAATGAGAAAATCACTGATCAACCTATTGTTATTTCAGTTCTTGATGATAATTGGTGTGGTATGTGCTTGCGGCAGAGTTGATACCGGTACAGAACTTTTTGAATCCATTCCGGCGTTACCAGTCGCCGATACACTAAGTGCACACGTGATTTCTTTTGAAAATGAAACCGAATTGCTTCATCCGGTTCGAATAGTAAATGTTAATGATAGTTACCTGGTTATCAGCGATAACAGGAGAGAGGGAATTTTTCAGGTATTCAACATGCCTGAACTTGAATTTTTGTATTCATGGGGGCAAACAGGAAGGGGACCAGATGAATTTTTGATAATTCCAGTGACAGAAATAAATACATCTGAGGAAAATGAATTGATACTCTATGAAATTGGTTTGCAACAACTAAGATATTATAAAGTTAGTGATTCTGCTTTTATTAATACGGATGAAAAATTTCTTTCTCATAACCGTCAGATTGACCCATTAACGCATGTACAGAAATTAAATAACGGCTATTTTGTTGCAGATTATGGCACGTCATTCGAAGATACAAATCATGAGTATATTGTTTTGGCTCCGGATCAACAAGAAGCCATATTTACGTTCGGCAAATATCCAAGTACAGAACTGGAAGGACCGGAGAGGTATTTTAAGTACATAAAAACCAATACTGCATCACATGATGGGTCAAAGTTTGCGGCTTTTTATGTGTATCACAATATGTTTAAGATATTCAATTCAGAAGGTCAAAAAGTTCAGGCAAAAAGAGTAGAAGACCGTAATTTAACGAATGAGGCAACTATTAGTGATTCATTTCTATACAGCACTTTGGAATGGGCTTCTGATAATTATTTATACAGCTTAGGCTGGCACGCTGAAAGAGAAAAAATTTCAGAAAATCCAGAATCATTCAAAACTTCATTAGAAATTTGGGATTGGGAAGGTAAGCCTGTATATCGAGCTTCGTTCGACAGAGCCATTCACGGATTTACAGTATCGGAAAACCATGGCAAACTGTATGGTTTCACTCCTCTCAGTCTCCATGAAATTTACGTATACGATTTGCCTGATATCACGAAGTTCAATTCTTATTAAATACCTATGATTTTGGGTGTGTCCCGGTTTCTCTTTTCGGTTTTATGAGTTACCGGGATTGGCTCTTCTTTATTTAGTAATCCGGCAAACCGGATCCAAAATTATTCCATGGTTTCTGTTTGCAGTGGCAGTTGGCGGGTTATTGCAGGCCATTGGTGGCAATCTGCAGTTGTATGGAGTTTATCCATCACGGCGGCTTATGTAATCGGGGAGCCAATGCCGGGTGCCTGGTCTCCATTTTTTATGCTTTTCATTTCTTATTCAACGCTCAATTAAAATAAAAAAGTAGAAAGTAAAAAAAAGAATACAATGATTTGCTTTTTTCGAATTAATTTTAATTAATAAAGGAGTGGTTTTTTGCATTATTCATCAGGTAGCAGTTCGCCTGCGGAAAACAGTAACTTCTAAAACATCGAGGTACGCATGAATGATGGGACATCAGAGCGAGAAACAAAAAAAGGGGGGGGGGGGTAAATCATGTTCAGGCGGGTTTTGTGGCTGAACGTGCCCGGCGAAACCTGATAAAGAAACTGGGGCAGATCCGGAATGTAGACGACTGGGTGGCATCGGAAGCCGGCTGTTCGGAAAGCTGGCTGGCAGCCTGTACGAAGATGCACTACGGGATGACGCCGAATGCCATTCTCAGGGAGGAAAGGCACAAAAAGATCCGGGCTGTAATCCGGAACCACCCGGAGGCCACGGCCGACGATGTGGCAGGGCGTGTGGCCCCGCACTGGGACCAGAGGAGGCTCTGTAACTTTTTGAGGCAATACAAAGACACAAAATTTAGCACACTCAGGCAGGAGATTCTTAAAAAGAACTTCCAACAGCCAAACTCCGGCACGGATAACAGGCAGCTTTACGAATAGTGTACAACAGTTTACTAATAGTGTGCTATTTAGGTGGTTTTTATTGATTTTGAGTGGTTTATTTGAAAAACAACTTCTGAAAACCTTGTCGGTTGATAGAATGTTGGGAAACCAAATCAAATAATTAAGGAGACATCTTATGAAAAAGAAAATTTTAATCTTTGTTTCATCTTGTGCTTTTGCAGCACTGATGTTGTTTAATGTGAGCGTGTCAATGGAAAACACGGGAATGGAAACAGATATTAGTTTGAGTGGAATACAAACTCTGGCAAGTAGTGGATCGGAAAATTGCCATTCAGGAGGTTATTGTGAAGAACTTTGTGGTCCTCCTAGTTTTAATTTTTGTACGGCAATGGATTGTGGTTCAGGAACTCAGTTTTGTCATAGATATTGATCAAAACATATTTGTTCTGTTATTATTAACTCTAGATGCGGGGAAGTAATCCCGCATCTGGGAATAATTAACACTGGTTAAAGACTTATGAACAAGCTAACTCTTCTTTTTGTGATTGTTGGGATAGTGATTTTTACAATTATTTATTTACTCATAAAGCCATCGGATGGGTCCCTTGAGTTTGTTAGATCTTTGGATGCTACTCCCGAGGTTTTCAACAGGCACTTAGAAACATATAAACATCTTGAACCCCTTGATTTAACCGATACCTCGGAGGTGTTAAGACCTGCACATATAAAATTTTCCGGAGATAAAGTGTATATATCTGATTTTTCTGATTTCAGCATCTATATATATGACATTGATGGCAGTCCGGCTGGTAAAATTGAAACCAAACGTGGAAGGGGACCGGGAGAGTTTCAGCATTTGACAGATTTTGATGTGATCCGCGATACACTTTGGGCGGTGGACAGTCAAAATTTAACCATCAGTTCCTTTTCCGTAAATACGGGTAATTATATTACCAGCTTTTCAGTTGACCGCCGTCCCGCAAGAATTGCTTGTCTTGATAATACATTCATCGTACAATGGATGGGCGCTGAGTTGCTCTTTAGTACCTTTGATTATAGAGGCAATGAACGGCATCAATTTGGTGAGGTTATTGAAAATCAGATGCAGCATATGCTTTCTCTTGATGGAAATGTTGTATCAAACTATAAAGATAGATTTATTTATTTACCACTTTATGCAAGTCTGATCTATCATTATCGGGAGAATGGAGAACTAATAAACGTTCTAAAGGCACCGGATGGGCTGGCTTTTCCAGTAACGAGGAGGGATGGAGCCTTATCCTTTGCCCCGGACTTCTCTTTTTATCGCAATGGATGGATTGAAGAAGATGACATTTTATATGTTTACACACGATTGCCGGGTGAAAAGAACACCCGCGGGGAATGGGAAGGAGAGCCATGGAGTGTATTTGACAGGTATAATCTGATCACCGGGACATATGAAAAATCTGTTAAGATGCCTTTTTTTCATCATGGTGCTATATTTAATAACAGGGCAAATACCATTTACTCAACAGTAGATATGGAAAGATCTTTCATATTCCAGTTCGAAAATAGCATCGATTTTTGAATCAATTGCAAACTTTTTTGAAAATCAACATAGTTTTCTGAGAATAAATATCAACTTTTAAAAATGAACACCAAATCGCTGCATAATCTTTCCCTTTTTGGATCTACAGGAAAGTTTGTGGGTAAATCAATGTACATATATTTTTCACTGAAAAAAGAATGAGTCAGATTTCTGAATTATTTGAACATGTGTTAAACTTTGGCCCCGATTGGCAGGTAACCAAAGTTGAGGTAGATGAT
>JAFIFB010000017.1 GCA_020832285.1 Balneolaceae bacterium | reverse complement strand
CACAATGATGCAAATTCTCAGCGTGGCTATATTGGGCCGTATGACGCTTAAACAGCTATTTTCCGATGAATCACTCACGGATTATAACCCCCAATCCCGTAACCAATTGGGACTCTTTGACTTTTAACCGGACACTACTGACGAGATAACATTGCATTCATATCTTTCTCGTTTAAATTAAAAGAATAATAAAGCATTTTATCTATGTTTAACAGATACTATTATCTTTTTATAACAGCTATGGTTCTTCTGTTTGTTTTATGTGGGCAAACAACACAGGCACAGGGCGTGACAACTGCATCTCTCACCGGAGTTGTTGCTGATGATACAGGAGAAACTCTTCCTGGAGCATCCGTAGTTGCAGTTCACGAACCTTCAGGCACTACATACGGCACATCAACACGTTCAGACGGCAGTTACAGGATATCCAATATGAGAGTAGGTGGCCCGTACACCATCACATTCTCTTTTGTTGGGTTCCGCTCGTATGTTGTTGAAGATGTCTATCTGAGCCTTGGCGAGACTTATAATCAGCGTGGAATACTCAATTCAGAAGCTGTGGAATTGGATGAACTGGTGGTAACTGCTCTTGAAGACCGCATTTTTAATCAGGAACGTACCGGAGCGGGCACCAACGTCACTTCCGACCGCATTGTGAATGTTCCAACCATCAACCGGAGTATTAATGATCTGACAAAGCTGACTCCCCAAAGCAGCGGCACAAGTTTTGCGGGACGCGATAACCGTTTTAATAATTACACGATTGATGGTAATGTGTATAATAACAACTTCGGTCTGGGCAGTTCTCAATTTGCCGGAGGCAATCCTATCAGCCTGGATGCTATTGAAGAAGTTCAGGTGAACCTGGCGCCCTACGATGTACGTCAGGGTGGATTCACCGGAGCCAGTGTAAACGCAATTACAAAAAGTGGCGGTAACACATTTCGCGGAACTGTTTATCAATATTATCGAAATCAGAATCTGGTAGGCGACCGGATCGGAGATAACGAAATTAGTGTTGCAGATTCATATACTTCCGTACGCGGGGTATCTTTGGGTGGTCCGATTTTACGAGACAGACTCTTTTTCTTTGTTTCAATTGAGCAAGAAGAAGCAGATAATCCCGGTGATAACCGACTTGCACTTCGCCCCGGTCAGTCACCTGACGGATCTCAAATTACACGTGTACCTATTGAACAAGCGGAATTTGTTCAGCAGCAGATGGCTTCTCTTTACGGCTACAATACAGGTGGATTTGAAAGCATTCCTTTTGCCGATGAAGGTTTACGGCTGAACGCGCGTATTGACTGGAACATCAATAACAATCATCGTGCCATGGTTCGCCTGAACCGTTATGATGCATTTAATGATGTAAATATCAATGGAAACAGTATTCGGGGATTTCCTGCATCCGAGCGTTATACAGACACAAACCGCTTTGGACCTGAAGCAATTACATTCCGGAATGCAAATTACTCCGTTGATAATGTTATAACATCGATTGTTGGTGAAGTGAATTCAACATTTTCAGATAATCTTGCAAATAGCTTCAATATAGGTTACACCTGGATTACTGATCCGCAACGAAGTGTTCCAGGCGGTGAGACATTCCCGATGATTGAGGTGATGGAACCCCAGGGCGGAAATCCCAATGTATATTATATGTCAATGGGGAATGAACTGTTTACTGTAGGGAATCTGCTTGAGAATGATGTGTTTAATATTTCGAATAATCTTACCTATTTCGCAGGCAGGAACACCATTACTGCAGGCATGAATTTCGAATACATGACATTTGCAAACGCCTTTAACCCGGTTTGGAACTCATGGTATCGTTATGCCACATACGATGATTTTGTTGAATCTGTAATTAACCAAAACCCGGATGTACGACCTTCGCACTTTGCGATCGGCTTTACCTATGATGAAGATAACCCGAGTGCACTTCCGCTTGATGAGGTAAATTTTGCTCAGGCAGGTGTTTACGTTCAGAATGAATTTCAGGTGAATCCGGACTTCAAATTAACAGCAGGACTGCGTGTTGATATGCCATTTTACCCAATGGATGCACCGAGGAATCAGAATGTTGAGAACATGAACCTTTCTATTCCAAATCCACGGGGCGGAGATAATATCAGCCCGGATGTGAGTGCATTTCCCGATCTGAACCCGCTGTGGTCTCCACGAGTTGGATTTAACTGGGATATTCGCGGTGACAGATCCAGCCAGCTTCGTGGTGGTACCGGCATCTTTTCTGGCCGGCTGCCTTTCGTTTGGATTTCTAACCAAATCAATGCAAACGGCGTGATGCGCGGACAGAGAGGGTACTTTCCGGAAGACTGGGGTGTTGATGGAAATCCGGAATGGCAAGGATTCCAGCCTGATGTAAACCATTACAGGCCAGAACCTGCCACACTTGATGCTGAAATTCCAAATCAGATCAACATTACTGCCGATGATTTTCGACTACCGCAGGTTTGGAGATCGAATTTGGCGCTGGATCAGCGGCTGCCGTACGGTATTATAGGTACATTTGAGGTGATCTATTCAGTCGACTTTAACAGCCCGCTGGCTGTAAATCTGGCTCACCAGCCGACTGGAGAGTCTGTAAATGTAGCCGGAAGTAATTATGCGTTATATAGGTCTCAGGTGCCGGGAGCTGAAGGAACCAACCTCGAGGAGATTTACTACCTCACAAATATCAACTCCGGTTCATATGTATCGATGAATGTTGGCCTTGAAAAAACGTTCGATTTTGGTCTGTTTACAAGATTTGACTACACCTGGAGCCAGTCGCGTGATTATGGGTTAATAGGAGGTTCACAGGCACAATCACTTTGGCCAAATGTGGCAATCCAGGACAGAAACAACCCCGAAACCGGCTACTCTCGTTTCGATCAGCCCCATAGAATTGTGGGCCAGGTCTCTTTTGATACCCGCACCATCAGCCAAAATAACCTCACACGTTTTTCAATGGTTTATGTAGGTGGAGATCAGGGGCGTTACAGTTACACATTCGGTGGTAACTTTGGAGATGGCGGAGGGGTTCGTTTAATGTACGTTCCCGAAAGCTTTGAGGATGCCCAGCTTATTGATCTCATTGATGATGATGGATCTGTCATTCGTACAGCCCAGCAGCAATGGAATGACCTGGATGCATTTATTGAACAAGATTCATATCTGAGCGGCCAGCGAGGAGAGATCACCGAAAGAAATGGTGCAAAACTGCCCTGGCTGCACCGTTTCGACTTCCGTATTGCACAAGATGTAAACCTGTTTAGAAATCAGCACAAAATCCAGCTCACATTCGATATTCTGAACGTGGGGAACCTGATCAACAGTGAATGGGGAGTAACCCGGGAAGAATATGCGTCAAGTATTATGCAGTATATGGGCGCTGATGAAGCCGGTAGTGCCACTTTCACTGTAAATTACCAAGATGATGACACTCCATATGTTGAAAGTCACAGAAGGGACATTACCATTGACAATACCTGGCGTGCACAGTTTGGTATTCGTTATATGTTCAACTAAACTTTTCGACAGTTAGAGTTGTATTTCATAAAGGCGGCTGGTTTTCCAGCCGCCTTTTTTTAATTCGAAGGTAATTGCATATAACGTCTTTCCCGGATTAATTAATCAATCTTTTTTTATTTTTATTGCGTTTAAAAACCCGATACTATTCAACAAATGATCCGCAAAACCTTTTTTATAAACATTCTGGTACTCTTTTGCCTGCTTTCAGTCCGCTGTCAGCCATCACAGACAGAAGAAAGCAGATCAACAAACCCCTTGCTTCTCATTTCGATAGACGGTTTTATGAACGAATATATTGAAAGAAATGAAACTCCCAACTTCGACCGGTTTTTGACTAATGGCGTGCAGGCCGAATACCTGATTCCGGTTTTTCCTACCAAAACCTTCCCGACCCATTTTTCTATCGTAACGGGGCTTTACGTGGAAAACCACGGTATCATCTCAAATCGCTTTTACGATTATGAACTGGATGCCCAGTTCGCATTTGGTCCGCAAGACCTGCCCAACGACGAGCGTTGGTGGCACGGAGAACCGATCTGGATCACGGCAGAAAACCAGGGAAAAACAGCCACAACATTTTTTTGGCCGGGATCGGAGGCTTCCTATAATGGAGTGCAGCCAACCCGCTGGGCAGATTACGACGGTTCCGTTTCTAATCACACCCGTATAGACAGTGTAATGGCTTGGTTAAATCCTTCACCCGAAGGCGAAGTTCAGGCTGATTTCAGTACGCTTTACTTCAGTTTTGTGGACAGCCGGGGACACTCTTATGGGAAATATTCACCGGAAGTTAACGATGCCGTGATCGAAATGGACGGCCTGCTTGGTTACCTGCTGGATCAAATAGAAAAAAAAGAGCTGTCTGAAACATTGAATGTGATTATTCTCTCTGATCATGGAATGGCAGACCTTTCTGAAACAAAACTCATTTTTTTGGAAGAATTGATCAACCTTGATGATGTAGATGTACTTGATTGGACTCCCGTTTCTCTAATCCGTCCGGAAGAAGGTAAAACAGACGAGGTATATGAGGCTTTAAAAGTCGCAGATGGGAACTTTCGCGTTTACAAAAAAGAGAATTTGCCGGAGCGCTTTCATTTTTCAAACCATTACCGGATTCCCGAAATAATCATAATTGCAGATGTAGGCTACACCATCACCACACGGCAGAACTTTGAACAGCGTGGGATTCTTGCAGCCACTCATGGCTTTGATAATTATGCCGCCGAAATGAGAACTTTTTTTGCGGCAAGTGGCCCCGATTTTATCTCAGGAGAGAAGGTCGGAGCATTTGAAGCGATTCATATTTATGAACTAATGGCAAGATTGCTGAATATTGAGCCGGCCTCCAATGATGGCGATCCGGAAAAACTGCGGCATTTGCTGAAAAATGAATAATTATATCGGATGACCCGGTATGAATTTTGAATTATAGCTTGTATATCATCAGAAAATCTGTAGTTTGGATTGCATCTTAATTTGATTTCAAATAAAATGTTAAGTTGTTTTTAACATCTAAATAAATATTTTTTACAAAAAATGGCATACATAGTAACTGAACCCTGCATAAACTGTAAATACACAAATTGCGCGGCTGTCTGCCCTGTTGATGCTTTTCGCGAAGGCCCCAACTTTCTGACAATCGATCCGATCGAATGCATCGATTGTGACGCTTGTGTGCCTGAATGCCCGGTCGAGGCAATCTTCCCTGATGATGAAGTGCCCGAAAAGTGGGAGCACTATATTGAACTGAATGAACGCCTTGCCGAAGAGTGGGATGAATACATCATTAACGAAACAAAGGACGCACTGCCCGATGCCGATGATTGGGCCGAAAAAGAAGATAAACTTGACCTTTTGAAAGAAACCTGGGACTAACCCGTTTTTTCAGCTCAAAAGCCAAAGATTTAGGATCCATTACTATAAGAAAGCGCTTTTCAGGGGCGCTTTTTTATTTTGTGACAGTGTACTCAGTAAAATGAAGCAGACAGGCATGAAATGAAAACAAGGAATACCAGATCCGGCAAACTATCCGTAAGAGACCAAATCATCGATTTTTCTGCCCCGGTTGTAATGGGAATTCTGAATACAACCCCCGATTCCTTTTCTGATGGAGGGATATTCAATTCAGTTGAAAGTGCAGTCAAACAGGTGCGTAAAATGGTTCAGGAAGGAGCTTTAATAATCGATATCGGCGGGGAATCGACACGCCCCGGCTCCGATCCTGTTTCTGAAGAGGTGGAATTGAGCCGTGTGATACCTGTTTTAAAACAAGCCGTCTCAGAATTTCCAGACATCATTTTTTCAATCGATACAACGAAATATAATGTTGCCGAAAAAGCGCTGCAAGCAGGAGCTCATATTATTAACGATGTTAGCGGACTTCGTAAAGAACCTCGTTTTGGCAGACTATGTTCAGATTACAATGCAGGATATATACTCATGCACTCAATCGGCAACCCCAAAAACATGCAGAAAAATCCGGAGTATGAGGATACTGTCGGAGAAATCGGAACTTTTTTTGAAAAAAACATTAAAAAATTAAAAGAAAATGGAGTGAAATCGATCATCATCGATCCTGGAATCGGGTTTGGGAAAACTTTACAGCACAATCTTGAAATTATTGACAGCCTTCAAAAATTCAGTAAATTCAACTGTCCGGTTATGGTGGGTGCATCCCGGAAATCAATGATTGGTGAGTTGCTTCAAAACAGACCGGTGGAAAACAGGCTTGCGGGTACACTCGCAGTTCATTATCACTGTCTTATGCAGGGTGCAGCTGTACTGCGTGTTCATGACGTTCAGGAAGCAGCAGATTCTATCCGGGTTTTTAATGCTTTAAGAAAGAGTACAGAGTAGGAGGTATTGATCTGTGAAACAATTTTGCATTTTGCGCAGAGATTAAAATGGATTGTATTCAATTTTCACTGTTAACAAAAAACATATTCAGCCATCAGCATTTTTTAAAATACATTACTCAATAATTTTTACTTACAATTAAACAGATAAATGATACCCATAGGATTCATAGAATTTGGCCTGAAAGACCTGCTTGAAACGCTGGTTATTGCGCTGGTTCTGTACTATCTATACAGATGGATGAGAGGAACCTTTGCTATTCAGGCATCCCTTGGGCTTCTGTTTATTATTTTACTGAATGCGGGAGTGAGTTTGCTTGGTTTCTCCACGCTGAATTTTATGCTGAGAAGTGTGCTGGATGTGGGAGTTCTGGCTGTTTTCATTATTTTTCAGCCTGAAATACGAAAACTTCTCTACAGCCTGGGTCAGAATACATCTTTCAGCCGGTTTATCGGACGAACCGGTTCAGACTCAATGATATCTGAAGTGATTGAAGCCGTGCGTAACATGGCTCAAACAAAAACCGGTGCGCTTATCGTTTTTGCCCGGACTTCATCTCTCCAGGATCTCGTCGATGTAGGAGTAAAACTGGACGCAAGGGTAAACGCCCAGCTCATTCAAACCATTTTTCAGAAAGATACACCGCTGCATGACGGGGCGTTGATCATTAAAGATGACCGTATTGTGGCTGCAAGCTGTTATCTTCCCATCTCGCAAAATCCCAATATCTCGGCGGTGTTTGGAACCCGCCACCGGGCGGCTGTTGGAATCAGCGAAACCAATAATGTTTTTGTAGTTGTGGTATCGGAAGAAACTGGCCGGATTTCAATCGCAAAAAACGGAGCTCTTTCCAGCGGCCTCTCTATTCAAAAGCTCAGATCTGAAATGGAAAAAGCTCTTGGCGAAGAAAAAGAGAGCGAAGTTACCGGTTTTAGTGCCGAGAAGGCTGATCTTAAGATGAAATAACGCCGAGTGTGTTGTCAGGGAGACTGAACTACGGCACTTATCGTAATTTCACCAGCACGGGCAAAGGTCAGAGTTACATCTATCTCATCCCCTTCGGTAAGTGCCCGGTTAAGTTGCATCAGCATCACATGCAAGCCACCCGGTTTCATAGCAGTTACACTTCTGGGGGCAAAAAATGGATCTTCAGCTTCACGCATGCCCATCATGTCGTCACCACGGTCATAGGTTTCGTGAAGTTCAACAAGTCCGGCAACAGATGATGATAGGGCCTTTAGAGTATCGGTATCAGCAGAACCGTTCAATACATGCATATATACTGCTGATACACCATTTTCCCGGCCGGGACGCGCCCATGCATCCACCAGCTCAATACCGTCATCAGGCAAGGTAAATTCCCGTTCCGCTAGAGCTGGTTCCTCACCCCCGCTGCAAGATGAAATTAACAGTATAACAGGCAGGAGAATAGTGAGCAAAATCTGTTTTTTCATAATTTTTCGAGGTCTTCGATGATGATATTCACTGGAGTCATACTTCCGCCATAATCAAAAATAAGGCGGGAGCGCTGATCGATAAGAAGGATTTTATCGGAGTGATTGATGAAATACATGCGATCTCCATCTTCAGAATCGCGGGAGTAAGATTCTTGTGTTCGAACACTTACCCTCTCCATGAAAGCTGAAATGGTTTCCGTATCAGCAGTTAAAAACTGAAAGGGTGGCTTATCCATTTCAAAAGCTGCTGCATACTGCTTCAGGACCTCCGGTGTATCCCGCTCCGGATCGAAGGTAACAAGGGCAAACTGTGTATCGCCGGGATTATCCATCTCTTCGTACACTTTGCCAACATTAACCGTAATGAATGAGCAGATATCGGGGCAGTTGGTATAAATGAAACCCATCACAAGTGGTGAGCCCTCAAAATCATCGGGAAAGACTACTGTTTCGCCATTTTGGTTGGTCAGTTCAAACCGTACATCGCTGTAATCATCCAGTCCGGGTGAACTGCAACTGATGGCAAATGCGCATACCAAAAAAATTAAGAGGAATGATTTCAAGAATGTTTGAAATGGTAACATAAATCAAATTTTGGTTTTTTTAATCAGAATAAATGTATAGGAAATTAGTGAATCTGATATGAAATACTTTCAATAAACGTGAGTTTCGGCGGGTCAGCCCGGAATTCTCACCAAGAGATTATTTCCTCAGCAAGGCGAAGATAAAATGGCAGCGGAAACGTACATGAGTACGTTGAGCAAGCTATTTTAGATTCAACGAAGCTGAGGGGAAAATATCGCAGAAAAACAGGGTGTTTTACTTTAAGATCCCAAAATTGGATCATAAAGAAATATATATCAATAACTTTCACTTCGTTTAGAAAATTTGCTGTGAAAAATCCGGGTTAATTTTTAATGTAATTTTGATACTCTTCAATCATCAGTTTCATAAACAGCTCGGCAGAACGGACACCAAGTTTTCGAACCTGATCCCGCGGCATTTCATCCCAAACTTCGAAGGTTACCGCATCGGCACCAAAAGTTTTAAATGTCCAGTTTTTTGCAATTGGGGATACAACATCAAACGGTTCAATATCAAGATCAATCTCAGGCAGTGCAGCTTTGATTTCATCGGCCCATCTGTAAGTAAAATGAAGGGGAAATGTTTGAATTTCTTTGATGATCGGGTAAAATAAAGTGCGTCCCGTTGAGTGAAAATCGATAGCGTAAAAAACTTTTCGGTTGGGTTTTTCTTTGAGTGGCAGAAGTGTTTTTTGAACAGCGGCTGTTTCCGGCTGCCGGAAATAGTTCCAGTCGCGATTCAGGTCTACACCGGCAGCATTGGTTCTCCAATGGCCGTTATCCGCACCGTCGGGGTTCATCATCGGAAAAGCCCATACTTCAAAATAGTCCCTGAAACGGCTGGCAAGCTTTGTGTCTCCGGCAACGGTTTCAAGAAATTTTAAACCGGCAATGTAACCGGGAATTTCAGGGGGATGTTGTCTGTTGTAAACAATAATTACACCTTTTAATAGTTCTGATGGAAGTTCAGAAATTTTAAGCAATGAAATCGGTCTGCCCTGGTGACTGTATCCGGCTGTACTTTTGCTGATGTACGATTTTTCTGAAAGTGAATCGAGCCAGGCAGAGAGGTGTTCGGTAGTATAGATTTCCTGAGCGGAAACCCAGAGCGTATCTTGTGAGACATCCAGTTCAAGAATTCCGTTGCTGCCGGAACGGTAATTTTTTGGATCAACAGTTTTCCAGTCCGCACCACCGTTGGTGCTGATTTTAGGCGTGTAACGCTGTCGACCCTCTTCAGGGTAGGCAAGTTCTACGGTAACGCGGGCTGAATCACTGCTCCAGATTTTAAAACCATACCACGGACTGTTGTTGACCGGGCTGATCTCCGGGCGAATCTCTATTGTGTACTGAAATTCATCTGTACGGTAAATATCATTAGCACGTGATCCGGGAAATTCATTTGAAATCCACACACCGTCTGACAAAAAACCGATCGTTCGTTTGTGCTGAGGGATAATTTCCCTGTCGGAGGTTTCTGTAACACCGGCAGGGTCGTAGGCATAACCTGTAAAAACTTCCGGGTCTGTAGTACGGCATGATGCAAAAAGAATAATTAAAACAAGCTGAAACAGAATAAAGTGGATTTTTTGAAGTTTCATCAAAATGACTGGATAAATATTATTTGTGAGAGAAAATCTTTTTGCAAACAACGTTAGATCAATATTGCTATTTTTATATAAAATTCCAGTTCTGTTTATTCAATTGTCAGTTCAAAAAAATTATATCATCTCAACAGGAACGTTTCTCTTTTCGGGTCTTCTCATTTTATTCACGATGACACCCGCCGTATTTGCTATGGATGATACCGAGCGCGACCCGGTTGTCTGGAATGTAAACATAGAAGGTAATGAAGAGTTTCGGGGTATGGTTCTCAGCCAGGTTATTGCAACTTCACAGCCGCGGATTTTCCAAAAAATGTTCAGAAGGGTAAGTGATTACCCGTTCAGTGAAACAGAGTTGCGGCGCGATGAAGTTCGCCTGGAACGATTTTATCAACGTCGCGGATTTCCCGATGTTGACGTTCATTTTGAGGTGGAAGACCGCAGAAGAGAATGGAAAAAAGATGTAACGTTTTTCATCCGGGAGGGATCTCCCTCACCTATCGTATCTTCTGAAATTATTATTGATGCCGACGAACAAACCAAACAGGAGATCCGGGAAGCCAGGGATTTTATCCGCGCAACCAATCGGCACGACTATAGAACTGGAAGAATTCACCAGTTAATCCGCCAACCCGATGTGGAAGGACTCTTCCGCGAAACACTTGAAAATCTTGGATATGCCTGGCCGGACGTGTCGGTGGAATATGACAGAGACCCGGCCACCAACGAGGTGGATGTAAGAATCCATCTCACACCAAATTCAAAAACCTACTTTACAGAATTTCAGATCGAGGGCGATCTCTCAGTACCAGAGCGGGTGCTCATCAGGCAGACAGACATCAATGAGGGAGATGTGTACAGCCGAAGCCAGATGCAGACCGCTCAGCGAAGTATTTTTAACCACCATCTGTTTCGGTTCGCAACCATCACACTTCCCGAACAGGAGCGCGATTCTACACTTACGGCACTGATCCGTGTCAGAGAGTATTCCAAACGAACTGTAGAGGCGGCAGTGGGTGTGGGCCGCGAAGAAGTAGTTCGAGGTCAGGTGGCCTGGCAGCATCGCAACATTTCGGGTACAGGGCACCGGTTTGGGGCCAATATTCGGGCATCATTCATTGAACAGCGTGCAGGAACAGATTATTTGATTCCTTATGTCTTTAATTCTCGAAGCAGTAATGTAGCCTCGCTATTTGGCGTTCATCGCCTGGAGCCTGCCTATGAGCTCTTACAGGGAGGTTTTAACAGCAGCCTGATCTACCAGGTCAGGCGGAACCAGACAGCCACATTTTCATACGAGTTTTCTTTCAATGAAGAGCTCTCTCGCGACCATGGGGTTGAACTGCCCGATACCGTTTTGAACTATCAGGTTTCCTCGTTTACATTTTCTGGTTACTATAGTGAGGGTTTCGGCCGTGATCCGAGGGGATGGGTCATCCAGCCTTCAGCAGAGTTTTCCGGTACTTTTGGCGAAGCTACTTATTCATTTCAGAAAATTAATCTTGATGTACGGAGGTTTACACCTATTACCGGAACCACAACTCTTGCCAAAAGGGTCAACACAGGAGCCATATTAAATGCCAGGGATATTGACCTGCCGGCCAATATCCGTTTCTTTTCGGGAGGAACCAACTCGGTTCGAGGCTGGGCAAGGCAAACCCTGGGGCCAAGTGTGCCATCTTTTTCCGATGACGGAAGGTTCAATAACTTCGTACCAATCGGGGGAAGAGCGGCCTTAGCTTTCAACATGGAGCTGAGACAGGATATGAGCGGAATTATACCCAATGTCGGCATGGCCGCTTTTATTGACGGCGGACAGGTTTGGCGGGACATCCGTTCACTGGATGAACGTCCCGTACAGTTTGGAGCAGGAGGCGGATTGCGATACCAGTCCCCAATCGGGCCAGTAAGGGTTGATATCGCCTACAAACTGAACCCAACGGATGAAGATCTTCTCATTTACAATGGGCAGGAGTTTGGATCGCGAATGAATCGCTTCGGAATTCACTTCAGTATAGGACAAGCCTTTTGATGAACGACGACAAATCCACATATCGAAAAAGACGATGGCCTTTAGGGGTGATGATCATCGTATTGATCCTTCTGTTTCTGGCATCAGGAGTGAGGCTTGCCCTGAAGAGCGACTGGCTGTTCGATATGGTGCGTGATATTGCCATGGAACAGGCCACCGAAAATATCAACGGTACCCTCAGTATCGAATCAATTCGGGGTGATCTTTTGCATGGCTTTGTAATAAGCAACTTACATCTGATGGATGAAAATCAAGAAGATGTTGCCAGAATTGACTCAGTTGTAGTTAATTATCGCCTGATGAACCTTATTCGTTCAACTCACGAGCTGAATGAGCTGAATCTCTACGGCGCCAATATTTTTTTACATCAAAAAGAAGATTCCACCTGGAACGTGCAAACTCTGTTGAAAGAAACTGAAGAAGTTGAAGAAACCGATCCCGTTTACTGGGTGCTTCATAACATTGGCATTCACAATCTGAATGCAGATGTGCGCTCCGAATATCTTTTGCCCGACGGTTTTCTGAACATAGACGCCCTGGATGCAAGTCTTTCTCTGGGAGCCCGGGAACAGGGTTTTTTTGCAACAATTGACAAACTCGATTTCTCTCTCCGTGAGGCTCGTCTGCCTGAACCGATTGCTGTTTATCTTGAAGGAAACACAGCACAAGAGAGAATCACACTGGAGTCTCTTGTACTCAATACCGGAAGATCCGCGCTCAGGGCATCAGCCGAGTACAGGGAGCCGGACCAGATTCAGCTACAAACAGAAGTATCTCCGATCTCCTGGCAAGACCTGGTCCTATATGCCGAAGACCTGCCCCTTCGACAGGATCTTGACATCCGCCTGGGTGCAGAGGGAACCCTGGACAATTTGAACCTCTCTCTTTTTGTAACAGCTGCCGGGCTTGATGAACTGGACCTGAATGTTGGTATGAATGTAACTGATGAGCCGATTCTTAAAAATGTAAATTTGAAAGCAACGGGACTGAATCTGCCACAATTAACCGGGCTGGATGAACTTCCTGTTCTCAATAATGTGGAGTTCTTAGGTAGCGGCAATCTTGCAGCAGACCAACTTGATCAATCAGACTGGACGGGTGAACTACTGATTGAAGGAGGCGAATACGACATCTACAGCATCAACCGGTTTCACGCTGAATATGAACTCTCCGACAGTAATGTTGATCTGCTCGCCGAACTTTCGGCAAATGGTCAAAACATGAATCTGAAAGCATCACTGCGCAGCCTTTTTGATGAAATGCCCGGATGGGACCTCGAGCTCACAACGAACCGCCTGAATATCGCAGATTTGCTAAAGAATGAAGAGCTCGACAGTGATCTGAATATCAGGGCGAACCTGAGTGGTGCCGGTTTCGATCCTGAACAGTTTTCTGCCACAGCAGACCTGATGGTCTCGGGCAGCCGGTTTGGGGATCAGGCTTTTTCTGAGTTGAGTTTCAGCGGCTCCATAGATCAGGATGATGTTCAGGGATTATTGCGCGGGCAACTCGACCGCAGCACACTCGAAACCGATTTTTCTGCTTCAAACTGGCAGGGTGATCCTTCATACCGTTTTTCTGCTGCTATCCGAAATTTCAATGCCTCTGAAATAGAAGGTTTCGATGATTTTCATACCAATATTAATGGCACTTTAAGAGGAGAAGGCTCCTACTTTAATCCTGAGCAGTTAAACCTGATAGCTGTAGCTGAGTTCGACTCAAGTATTGTAAACAACGAGGTAATAGATACTCTCCGGGTAGTTCTGAAGGTAAAAGATCAGTTTCTCTATATTGATGAGGGAGTTTTGCAAAGTCCTATTGCCGATGCCGCTTTTACTGTAAAACAGCATATCCTTGATACAACCAATCCCGACAACACCCTTCAATTTAATGCATCGGTGAAAGATCTCTACCCACTGGCACCCCTATTCGGTTTTGAGCGGCTTGAGGCACCCGGAACCATTCGCGGTAGTCTGGCACGGAACAACAACGGAGTGTTGCAGTTTGATGGGAACGTAGACCTGGAGCATGTTTTGGTGGATTCAATATTCAGTTCAGAAAAGTTCACAGGCTCTGTTACTGCTTTGATTCAGGATGAACCGGAAGCCGACTTGCGTGTGAAACTGACCCGCCCAGCTGTCTTCGAAACAGGTGTACAGGATCTTCAGTTTGATACTTACGTTACCCTTCGCGAAGATGAGACATTCGGCAGAATGAATCTTGTGCTAACCAATGGGGACCAAACCTCCATTAGCCACAGCGGAGATTTTCGGGTCGATTCAACAGAAGTAAGACTAACCACTCATGATCTTGAGTTTGCTACCCAAATCCGCACACTTAAACTGGTTGAACCATTTGACCTGACCTGGGCCGACGACGTTCTTCGGGTTGATACGCTCACCATCGCTTCAGATGATGACGTCTCATTCCTCACACTTTGGGTGCCTCATGTGGATTCACTCACCCAACATGCCGGCCTCGATGCCCGTACGCTGAATCTTGGTGAACTTCAGGAAGCAATCCTGGATGAAAGTTTTTTTGATGGATATCTGTCAGGTACTATAGAAGCCTATAACAGTCCTGAACGACTTGAAGTGAAAGCCACCGGCCTTCTGAACAACTTTAAGTATGGCGAGGGAGAGATGGACTCGCTCCGGTTTGACGCAAATCTCGAAGAAGAATGGCTGGAGGCCGAACTGCATAGCTGGCACCTCGGAGATAAACTGGCAGAAGGATTTTTGAGAGTTCCGTTTATTCTCGGTGACCCGATGACATTTGATGAACAGTTTTTTGAAAGAGATGTAGAAGGAAACTTCTCTCTGCTGGAAACCGATCTTAACTACTGGTTTTCATTTTTTCCCGAGGGTGCTCCTGAAGAAACAGAAGGCATTATTTCATTAAGTGCTGATTTGGGTGGTATTGCAGGCAGTCCGGAGTTAATCGGAAATCTGTCTATTCGCGAAGGTCTTTTTTCAGGAATTTCTATTGATCGTTTTACAATGGATCTTGCCTACGAACATGAAGAAGAAACCGTAAGCATGAATGGGTCGATAATAAAGGACAACAGTTCCATTTTAGGCTTCAATGCCATTCTTCCGTTCCTGGTAGACCTTCAGCAAGCCGAAGTATTATTACCCGCCGATGAAGACAGCGTATTTGTAGATTTCCGTACCGATGACTTCGACCTCGCCATGCTAAGCAATTATGTTGACCGCGATGTGATACGGCAATTGTCCGGCCGCCTGGAAGGAAATGTTACACTGTCTGGCCGCGTGGATGATCTCGAAACCAACGGACAGATGCGGCTTACACGTGGAAATATGCGAGTGGTTCAGGCCGGGATTACTCTTACTGAGATGGCTGCTAATATTTTATTTGAACCAGACCGGATCACCCTTCAGCAGTTTTCCACCCGAAGCGGACCGGGACGTCTCAATGCGAGTGGAACCGTTGAATTGGATGCCCTTACTCCCGGTAACATCAACTTTAATATGACGGCCAACCAATTCAGGGCTGCTAACACCCCGGAATATAATTTCCTGGTAAATCTTCGTGCAAATCTCACCGGAACTGCTCAGGAACCCAATCTTGGTGGCAGCCTTACATTTTTGCAAAGCCAGGTAAATTTGCTAAACTTTGGAGAGCGTGCTGTGGAAGATGTTGTGCTTGAAGATGAGGAAGAGCCTGAGCCATCAGATTTTTTTGATGCACTTGCAATTGAATTCAGTGTAGATTTCGGAAGGCAGTTTCTAATCCGAAATCGTCAATATCTCGATATGGAACTTTTACTGGGTGGCCAGCTCGACCTTGTAAAACAGAGACAAGAGGAGTTGCAGATGTTCGGAACACTGGAAGGAATCAGAGGATTTGCACGCCCACTTGGCAGAAACTTTGAACTGGATGAAGCAAGTGTGGCTTTTGCCGGCCCTTTGGATAATCCTGAACTAAACATAACCACCCGGTACAGCCCACCCCAGGCAGCAGGGGTTCACATTTTATACATCATTGAAGGTACACTCGAGGATCCTGAATTCAGGTTCGATAGTGAACCACCGCTCGAACTCCAGGATATTATCAGCTACACATTGTTTGGAAAGCCTTTCTATGAACTGGAATCCTGGGAACAGGTTGTTGCAGGAAGCGGTACTGGTCCAACCGCTGCAGATTTTGCCCTCGAAGTATTACTCGATCGTGTGGAAATGCTCGCATCGCAGCGGCTTGGAATCGATGTGGTTCAGATCGATAACGCAAGATCGGGCTCCGGCAGCACCACGTCCATCAAAACCGGGTGGTATCTGAACCAGCGTACATTTTTTGCAATTCTGAACGAGGTTGGAGGTGCCAGGCCCAAAACCTTGTTTACACTGGAATACCTGCTTCGGCATAATCTTGAGCTGATTATAACCCAGGGAGATGACTCCAGGGAAGGAATAGACCTGCGCTGGAGACTGGACTACTGAGAATCAAACATACAGTGTAATAGATGATTCTAAAAAGTTTTTTAAATTGCCGAAGTGCACTGATAGATTTAGGCTGACTACTTATAAACAATCTGAAAAATGCAGACAGGGATTTACAAATTATTTTCATTCTTTTTAATTCTGCTCACCGGCTTAATCTATTTAGCAACTACTTTTGACCAAAATAAGACTTCCCCTGCTGTTCAGCCTGTACCATGCGCGGAACCCGACACATACCACATAGGGGAAATTGACAATCGTTATTCAATCTCAGAACAAGAATTATTCTACCTTCTCAGAGAGGTTGCTGAAATTTGGTCGGATGCTTACGGCCAGCCGGTTATGGAGTATGCCGATGATGGACACATCCGCGTAAATCTCGTTTATGCCGAACAGCAGGAACTTTCAGACCGGGAACGGCAGTTCCGAGATCGAATTCAGAGCGAAAGATACAGAATAAATTCTGTGGAAAAAGAGTACCAACAGATGGACAGTGAATATATGCAGAGAGTACAGCAGCACCAGGATGATATGAGCCAATTGCAGGAAAAAGTAGTATCCCTGAATAGATGGGTCTCCGAAAAAAATGAGCAAGGTGGTTTTACAGAGAGTGAAATGCCACTGTTTCAAGAAAGAAAAAATGAAATAGATTCACTTACTGCCGAACTGAACCAACGAAATGAGAGACTGAATGAGGCTGCAAGAAACCTGAACCGGAAAGTTGAACGGATTAACGAAAAAGTAAATCAAAAAAACAGCCTGATAGAGGAGTATAACCAAACATTTAGCGGAACCCGAAGGTTTACCCAGGGTTCCTACGAGCGAAGGGGAAATGAAAGATCCATAAACGTGTACTCTTTTTTGGATGAGGATGAACTGATGCTTGTTCTTGCACATGAAATGGGCCATGCACTTGGAATCGGGCATGTTGATAATCCTCAATCGGTGATGTACCGCCTCATGGGAAATCAGGCAAGACCAGGCTTAGAGTTAACCGAGGATGACCGGTATGCACTTATGGACATTTGCAATAACAACGACTCTTCCGAATGGTCGGCAAATTAACTAATTTGTCAGGCAAAAAAATTCAAAAGATGATTACTGAAAAAGACGTACTCAACATTCAGAAAACCTGGGGTGATGCCCTCATTAAAATCGGATCATTAAAAGACAATCGCGCCGTATGTGAAGCAGAAGCGGAAAAAGTCATTGATTCCCTCTATGCTTTTGATCTCGGACCGGTGCTTTTTAAACCAACCCGTGCTGCTGAAGATCAGTTCAGAGGAACCAAAGAGGGAGCACTATCCTATTTTATCGGAGGGAATAGTAATTTTCCGGAAGATGAAGGCTTTGCCCTGCAGCCATGGAGTGATGTGCGTTTTGAAAACACCGGCATCATTCTGAATGAAAATAGTGCTCTTGCAATGGGTAATTACTTTTTTACGGAAAAAGGAAGCGGAGCCGTTAAAAAAGTGGAGTACACATTTGGTTATGTGAAAGAAAGCAGCGGCAATCTCAAAATCAATCTGCACCATTCATCAGTGCCGTTTACGCCTTCTATGTGAGTTTTTGTAATAGTGTAACCAAATAGAAACTTAACAGACTTTACCCTTTTACTGGGCCATATATTGGCTATCCCGCAATTCTCACCAAGAAATTTGGTTGTGGGCAATCCCGACAGTAGTCGGGAGAAAATTGTGGCGGAAACGTGCCCAAGTACGTTGAGCAAGCCATTTCAGAGACAACACAGCCCACGGGCAAATTTCGCAGCATCTGACAAGGTGTTTTTGGCACTATCGCTGAAAATGCAGGCTAAGACGTTAATAATTAAATTTATAGTTTTATTCATAATTTTTTTTTGAGAAATGCGGGCTATTCCACACCGCAAACCCTGCGACTTCACTGGTATTCCAATCGAAACATTGACCTGTAAAGGATCAAACGTATTAAGTTCAATCCTTATAAATCCCATCCCTCAACAAAATCACTTCATACCTGCATCAAAGAAACTTGAAATCGAGAGGATAAAGAGTCAGAACCAACCATCCGGCTTGGCACTCCGGCTTCATAATTCCCGGGATCAGAGTGATAACGGGTCAGCGACCCGTTGTACATATTTATTTACTCAGGTAGAGGTTCTTGAATTCGTAAGGTTTCTTGAACCGTTCGTCATCAAAATTATCCATGAAATAGATGCTTTCACCCGTAGATTTCATCTCGGGACCGAGCTCTTTTTTCACCTCAGGGAATTTGTCAAACGGAAATACAGGCTCTTTAATCGCCCAGTTTTTCAGTTTTGATGTCAGATCAAATTCTTTCAGTTTGGCACCCAGCATTACTTTTACGCCAATCTTGGCTTCGGGTCGCTGTGTAGCTTTGGCAAGAAAAGGAATGGTTCGTGTTGAGCGGGGATTGGCCTCAAGTACGTACACTTCCTCATTTTTTACCGCATACTGTACATTCAGAAAACCCACAATTCCCATCTGTTCAGCAATCCGTTTCTGGTAGGTTTCTATCGTTTCAATCACCAGTTTACTGAGTGAATAGGGAGGAAGTACTGCGGTGGAGTCGCCGGAATGGACACCCGCCGGTTCAATATGCTGCATGATACCGGCAATATGGAGCTGTTCACCATCATATACAGAATCTACATCCACCTCAATGGCTTTATCGAGATATTTATCGATTAGAAAGTCATTTTCCGGGTGCGTTTTCAGAATGGTTTCGACATATCTGCGCAGCTCCTCTTCTTTCACTGCAATACGCATTCCCTGGCCTCCAAGTACATAGCTCGGACGAATCAGAACAGGGTAACCCACCTCATTGGCGATGGCCACGGCATCATCGCCATTTCGGGCGGTGCCATAGTCAGGAAAGGGTATGTGAAGGCTTTTCAGAAATTTGGAGAACGCCCCACGGTCTTCAGCGAAATCAATCTTTTCAAACTCGGTTCCAAATATTTTTATATCGTTTTCCACAAACTTTTTACCAAGCTTCAGCGCCGTCTGTCCGCCAACTTGCAGGATAACTCCTTCGGGTTTTTCATGCTCATAGATATCCAGCACCCGCTCCCAGAAAACCGGTTCAAAATAGAGTTTATCGGCAATATCAAAGTCTGTGGATACCGTTTCTGGATTGCAATTTACCATGATGGCCTCGTAACCCATCTCCTGAGCGGCAAGCACAGCATGAACGCAAGAGTAATCGAACTCAATACCCTGACCGATTCTATTGGGACCGCTGCCGAGAATCATTACTTTTTTACGGTCGGTTACCACACTCTCATTTTCACTTTCGTAAGTAGAGTAGTAGTAGGGGGTTTCAGCCGGGAATTCGGCTGCGCAAGTATCCACCAATTTAAAGCTTGGCTTTAATCCCAGTTCAAGGCGTTTGCTGCGAACTTCCTTTTCGTTGACCTTTTCTCCTGCTTTACTCAGCAGCCAGGCGATCTGTACATCTGAAAATCCGGCGCGTTTCACTTCAAGAAGATCTTCTCGGGTGATCGTATCGAGACTCAGGCCTTCGATATGATTTTCGAGGCTGACCATATACCGGATCTGCTGTAAAAACCAGGGATCTACTTTTGTAATATCTGCTATTTCCTCTACTGTTGCTCCCAGTTTAAATGCATTGCGAATTTGCAGAGTACGATCCCAGTAGGGTTTGAGCAGCCGCTGCCGAACTTCTTTACGGTCGGGATTACTGTACCCGTCAGCTCCCAACCCAGACCGGCCGATTTCCAGTGACTGCCACGCTTTATTCATCGCTTCGGGGAATGTTCGGCCGATGGACATCACCTCCCCAACTGCTTTCATCTGTGTGGTGAGTTCTTCATCTACATTGGGAAATTTATCGAAGTTGAATCGCGGAATTTTTACAACAACATAGTCGATGGATGGCTCAAAACAAGCCGATGAAACTTGTGTGATTGGATTTGGCAGCTCATCAAGCGTATAGCCAATGGCCAGTTTAGTGGCAATTTTTGCGATCGGATAGCCGGTAGCTTTCGATGCCAGTGCCGAGGAACGGCTTACTCTCGGATTAATTTCGATGGCCACCAGACGGTCACTGCCCGGTTCCATCGCAAACTGTACATTACAGCCCCCTGCAAAATCACCAATTGAACGCATCATTTTGATAGCCGCATCTCGCAGAATTTGATACTGTTTGTCGGTGAGTGTTTGTGTGGGAGCTACAGTTACGGAGTCTCCGGTGTGGACGCCCATTGGGTCGAGGTTTTCGATAGGGCAGACAATCACAACGTTGTCGTTATCGTCACGAAGCAGTTCCAGTTCAAACTCTTTCCAGCCAAAAATACTCTCTTCAATCAGCACCTGGTGCACCGGGCTCATCTCGAGCCCCCTTAACACTTTTCTTTCAAATTCACCTTCATTCCAGACAATTCCGCCCCCGGTTCCACCCAAAGTGAATGAAGGACGGATGACAATCGGCAGGCCTCCAAGCTCTTCAACAATCTCTTTGGCATCAAGCAGGGAGTTGGCTGTCCGGCTGCGGCACTGTTCAATTCCTATTCGTTCCATCAGGTCGCGGAACAACTGCCGGTCTTCGGTGATATCCACCGCATCCATGTTCACACCGATAATCTTGATTCCATTTTCCCTCCAGAAACCTTCGTGTTGCAGGTCACGGGCAAGGTTGAGCGCGGTTTGCCCACCCATGGTTGGCAGTACAGCATCGGGTTTCTCTTTTTCAACAATCTCTTTGATGGATTGTGTAGTAAGCGGCTTCAGATAAATCGAATCGGCCATCATCGGGTCAGTCATGATGGTGGCCGGATTGGAGTTTATCAGCACCACTTTATACCCTTCTTCTTTCAGTGACCGGCACGCCTGTGTACCGGAATAATCAAATTCGCAGGCCTGCCCGATGACAATAGGCCCTGAGCCGATAATTAAAATTTTGTTGATGTCGTTACGACGTGGCATTTAAACGATTTTTGATTGATGTTTACGATTTCTTAATTCTGATTACGACTCTTTTTGAGACTGGTTCTGCAAAATGCACTGTTAGTGCTTCATCATATTGAGTTCCTCAAGAGGATTTTTCTTCTTTTTGCACATTTTCACCTGCAGCTTCCTTCACCATTTCCAGAAACTGGTCGAACAGGTAGGAAGAGTCGTGCGGACCGGGAGAAGCTTCGGGGTGATATTGAACCGACATTCCGGGAAACTTTTTAAACCTCAGCCCTTCAATTGTCTTATCATTTAGATTAATGTGAGTAACGTGCACTTTGCTATCATCGACGGCTTTTTCATCTACAGCAAAACCATGATTTTGCGTGGTAATTTCCACAAGACCGGTATCCGTATTTTTTACCGGCTGGTTTGCCCCGCGATGCCCAACAAACATTTTTTTGATGGGAATGCCTTCAGACAGCGCCATTAACTGGTGGCCGAGACAGATACCGAAAAGCGGTTTACCCGACTGTTTTGCATACTCCACAATGGGGAGACCGTAATGAGCAGAGGCATTGGGATCGCCCGGACCGTTGCTAAAAAAATAGCCGTCCGCTTTCCATGCCTTTACCTCTTCAAGTTCGGCCTCGGCAGGAAAAATTCTGAGTGTACAACCCCTCTGCACGAAATTATTGATAATATTTTGCTTTATACCGTAATCAAAAGCGGCAATTTTGTAGGAGCCATTGGCAGACACGGTTTGAGCCTCTTTTCGGGTCACTTTTGTGGCCAGTTCCAGCCCCACCATCGAATCCCAGTTTTTGGCTTTTTTAACCAGTTCATCAGCAGCATCAATTTCGGAACTGATCACAGCATTCATCACGCCTTTTGTTCGGATATGGCGAACCAGCATTCGAGTATCCACACCGGAAATACCAATCACTTTATTTCGTTCCAGATAATCCTGAAGGCTTCCGTCTGCCATTGGGTTGCTGAAATCGTCAGAGAAAGAGCGAACAATCAGACCGGAAATCATCACTTTTCGTGCTTCATCGTCACGGCTCATAGTGCCGTAATTGCCAATGTGGGGATAGGTCATCATCATCAGCTGGCCGTAATAACTCGGGTCGGTAAAAATTTCCTGGTACCCGGTCATACTTGTGTTGAAACAGAGTTCACCTCCGGTCGTGCCTTGAATGCCAATAGCTCTGCCGCGTACAACGGTTCCGTCTGAAAGTGCAAGAATTGCCGGTTTATGGTCGGGAGTGGTCGGGGTCATGATAAAATGTTATTGCCGGTTAGAAGAATTGCAAAAATGAAGCCCAAAAAAAATCCGACATCGGAAACCGCGTCGGATCGGGTGGTTGACAATCTAATATTTAATAGTTTGCTTTGAAGCAGATTCATCAGCTCAGTTTTGAGTTTTGAAAAGGTAAGGAGTTGCAGCTTTTTTTAAAAGCGGAATTGATGAAATTTTTACTGAAAGAAAAATGGAAACGCTTTTAATTTGAGTTAGTCCGAAAACTTCATGTATGTATACCTTCAGATTTTTTTTCTTAGATTCTGAAGAAGTACAATTTGTCTGATTAAGAAATATCCCCGGCATTAAAGAGGTTTGCCGAACGCAAGGTTGTTGGAGTAAAGTATGGAATTTATTACTCTATTATAATGGAAAAATGGAATCAAAAAATAAGTTATGGTCAATACAAAATTCATTCACAGTTGGCTTATTTTATTTTTCGAAAGAATTTTCCAGACAAAACGACACTACATTAATGAAAGACTATTTCTAATAAACAGATTCAATCTATGTACAAAATAAATCAACTTTTTCTGGCCTCTTTAACTTTATTCATCGTTTTTTCCTCATTCAAAGCAGAGCAGCAGGATACTGAAAAAGAAGAGGTGCGTGAAGCGATTCAATATTATCTTCAGGCACACGCTACGGGGAACGGGGAATATCTGCGAGAGGCTTTCCACCCGGTTGCCAATCTCTATTTTGTAAGAGATAGTGAACTTGCACAATACACTCTTGAAGAGTATATAGCATTGTTTGATGGTACTCCCGGGGAAGATGAAGATCAGAGAATAAGAAGCATTGATAACATTGAAATTTCCGGAAATGCTGCAATTGTAACGATTACACTTGATTATCCAAACGGAATTTATACCGACTACATGTCGATGCTTAAAATTGATGGACAATGGAAAATTGTAAATAAAACTTTTTATATAGATCCAAGATAGAGCCCCATGGTATATCGAGATTGATGGTAAACCGCCAGTTTCATATCCTGTGAAAGGGCTTGGAAAAGAATACTCGTCAGACGAGCTTTTCAAAGAGCAATCCAACATTTCGATCGAAAAACATGAAAGATAACCCGATACCAGTCACCGGAATACTTTGGTGGAAGCCTGATCAATGGAAAAAGGCCAAACAGATCAGTTCCGACAGCCATATTTTTGATGATTCCTATCAAGAATGGAAAGAAACTGCTGAAAATACATTTAATAACTTTCAGGACCTTAGTGTCACTGTATACAAAATAGAAATCGATTTGGATGAATACGTTGAGTGGTGTAAGAAGAAAAAACTGCCGCTTGATGCAAATGCCCGAACAAGATATGTATCCTTGAAGGTCAAAGAACATCATGAGGCACAATCAAAATAAGAGGAGTGTAACTATCTCCCATTTGTGCTGTCCGGCTATCAATTTAAATCGATAAAAAAATGTGTCCAGCCCAACACGTATAAATCCGGCCTGAATTATTCAGACTCTTAACCAACCACGAAACCCCCTGGCACCATAATAGGATTGAGCTCCATTATGATATATAAAAACATGGCCGTAGCGTAAATCCCCAAAAACGGCACCACCAAGCGCTCTGATATCAGATGGTGTTTTTAGCCAACTCGATGTTTTCGTATCGAAATTACCAAATTTCTGCAGCTCCCGATATTGTTCTTCTGATAAAATCTCTATGCCCATTTCAGCAGCCAGATCAACAGCATTGTTTTCCGGTTTATACTCTTTCCTCATTTCCTGCCCTTCCCGGTCGTAACAAACACTTCTGCGGCCTTTCGGACTTTCCGCTGAACAATCATAAAAAATGTATTCGTCCGTCTTTACATCATAACCAACAACATCCGGTTCTCCGCCAGTTCTTTCCATTTCATTGAGTGACCACAGTTTATCTTCGCAAGCTGGCAGCTCAAGCCTGGTTTTTACCGCAGACCACTTAAGACCATTATGACGGTTCATATTTTTCTCAAATCGGGCTTTTAATATTTTAAGCAGTTCTTCCCGTTGCTCTGCTGACAATTCCTTTTTATTGCTTTTTATAATCATATTTTAGCATATCAAATTAAAACCCTCCAATACTGCCGGGTAATTTCATTTTTCGTAATTGTTTAGCGGTCCGAATCAAACAACCTGACAACACTGTCAGTTCGCTAAACTGATACCACTTTACTGGCTGTTTACCACAATCGAAATATGCATGATACTACTCCGCCCCGCCCATCAGCGGTTCGTTAATGGCTCTTACGCTGGCATTGGGAAGTCCTTCGGGGTTATTGGCTTTACTCATTTCGAGGGCATCAATCACAATTTTCAGGTGCATCTCTTTAGAGTTTTCATAAAATGTTTGCGCACCACCACTCAGCTTCGGTTTGCCGTGAAGCGGTTTGTCGCTCACACATAAAAGTGTCGCAAATGGCACCCGATATCGATATCCGTTTGTCGCGACAGTGGCCGATTCCATATCGATGGCCACGCTTCGGCTGACGTGAATTTCCTCCACCGTTCGCTTTTTTATAAACTCCCAGTTACGGTTGGCAGTGGTATAAACGGTGCCGAGACGAAAGTTTCGCTCATAGTTTTCCAGTACTTCCATCATATAAATATTGAGCAGATGGTTCGGCGTAATTGGAATATTCAGGGGCAGGATATTATCCAGAATACCGTCGGCACGCATAAAACCGGTTGCCAGAACAAAATCCCCGATCTCCTGGTGATTGCGAAGCCCGCCGCAGTGGCCCACCATAATCATCGCATCCGGACGCAATACAGCCGCATGATCGGAAATAGTTTTGGCGTTCGATGGCCCCACACCGATGTTTACAAGTGAAAACCCTTTGTTATCGGGCAGTTTGTGATGGTAGGCAGGCATCTGCACCGGGCGGTCTGGTTTTACACAATCGGGATAAAGTTTATTGAACACCTCCACGTGCATATCGTAGTTGGTGAACAGAATATACCGCTGGAAATCTTTAGGTTGTGTACCTGTATAGTGTTCCAGCCGGTTCAGTGAGAGGTCAATACGCTCTGGGCTGAACAGGAACAATTTCTTCTGAGTAATGTCCCACTCATCCTCATCGGCATTGTCGAAAAGAACAGGGTCGTTCATTGCAACTCTTGGCCGCGATGGAAATACTTTCACTTCAGCTCCTTTCTCCAGCAATTTTTTGATCTCTCTCATCAAATACCACCGGTAGGCACCCGGTAATGCCATTTCACCTGTGATAATCGGGTTGTGTTCCGACCATGACCGCTTCACCATTAATTTTGGATAGTCACCCTCGCGGTATATCTTCTCCATTAAATCACAAATAACGCTTACTGCCTGGTCAAGTTCTTTAGATTCTGATAAGGAACTGCCGGCGATTTCAACTCTTTTGTTCATGTTAATCTGATCTGAAACGAATGTCTGATAAGTTTGAATTTTCGAAACCTAAATGGAAAGTATCGAAAGATACGAAACTCCTGCAAACTCCCATTTTCTCACTTCATCAGAGAGACTTGATTCCCGATCAATCGAAAGATCCAGCCCCTTTTTATGTGCTAAATGCACCTGAGTGGATCAATGTCATCGCACTTACCCAAAAACAAGAGGTCGTACTCGTAGAGCAATATCGTGCAGGAATCCACGAAGTATCCCTTGAAATTCCCGGTGGAATGGTAGACAAGGGAGAAGAACCGCTTAAAGCTGCTAAACGAGAGCTCCAGGAAGAGACCGGCTACCACTCCGATAATTGGACGTTTTTGGGTAAAGCCAGTTCAAACCCTGCTATTCTAAGCAACTACACACATTTCTATTTTGCAGAAGATTGCCGGAAAATCACCGAGCAGCAGACCGATGGCCATGAAGATATCCGGGTTCACACTGAGCCGCTGGAACAATTTTTCAGCCTGGTAGATGATGGAGTGATTCATCATTCCGTAGTACTTGCAGCCGTGGCAAAATACCTTGTGCGGGAACGAAAAGTATAATTAGAAGTATCTGATAAACATTCTAAAACAGATTAACTGAACTTCCTGTGCAGGTAACCAAAGGGCCGGAACAGATAGAAAAAGAGTTTATAAGGTGGTAAAAAGTCGTAGTTCAGATCATTTTTTGTGGATCCGAAAACCTTAGCCAGGCTTCTTTTATATGGAAGATAGCCAGAAAGACTCATCTTATAGCGAAATTCTGCCACTTTTTCTGAAAGTGTTTCTTTAGGGTCTCCCGATTCATGCTCAATTTGCTCGAAAACATACGCCGCCGCCTTTGATACATCTGTACCCTGATTTGGCAAAAGGAGTGCTCCGGGAAAATATTTCTCAAGTGCGGCATTGCACAAATCAACAAACCGGTGAGCGTGCAGTTCGGTAACCAGTCTGTTGAACGCCTCATTATCCGGTGGAAGTTTATCAAGATATGCGCGAATATCAGCCAGCCATTTAAGCCGGTTCCAGGCATGAAGGCCGCCGTGAATGATCAGGTATAGCAGTTCAAACTCCCTGCTGAAAACGTGAAAAGGCTGCCCGCTGAATGTTGTTGTTTCGGAATTGCTATCAAGGATTTTTTGTAGCCGTTCTGGTTTGGTCAGACGGACTGTAAATAGATTCCAGTGGAGCTCAGCCACGATATTGTCGTCACGGTTCCTCATTAAATACTGATTGGTAAGTGAAGCGGCAATCCTTTGTTTTTTTTCTGATTGAGGCCATGAAAAATTATCTGACTCATAACCGTATGCTTCAAAAATTTGCACTGCCCTTCCTACATCCACTGGCTTCACCAGCAGATCAAAATCTCTCATTACACGAAATGTTGGATCTCCATAAAGCCGCTCCGAAAGCAATGGCCCTTTGATAATCATAAACCAGATATCCCGCTCACGCAGATCCTTTGTAAGCTGAAGAAACAGGCCAAGCTGCTTAAGCCGGTGAAGTTTTTGAGGCAGATATTTTTTTGCGGTCTCTTCCCCCAAAAGCTGATCTATTTGAGCATGCGAGAGCCGGTGGCGTTTATGTAAAATTTCGCGTGAAAAGTTCAATTCAGAGATTAATTTTGATAATCAACGATCTGTGATGGATAGAATGAAAATGAATTTTAAGTTATGCAAAATAAAACCCCTTATTTTAAGATCAATATCCCCAGGGAGTAGGCGGTGCTTCTACTGGATTACTGATATCAAATTCCATCCGGATAGAGTTACCGTGTTTGGGCCAGTGAACACCATAGCCAAATGTTTCTTCATCCATAAGATCCATGAACCAAAAATTATCGAAACGGTCGGGCAGGATTTCGGCAGTGTGTGCATCCGCCTCAAAAATCTGACGGGTTTCGAGCCCGGGCTTTGGGGCGTCGCCGCCGTATTGGGTGATCTCCTCTTCCGTGCCGTCTTCATTGCGGTGGTCGTGTTTCAGACGGAGTGTTCCATCGGCTTTGGTCAGAAGCAGGTTTCGAGAGTGATTATCATCGAGGTGCAGTGAGATATGAGTGAGCGTATCGGTGCAATTTCGCACATGTATTACAATCCTGTCAACATCAAAAGAGTGATAGAAAGGAGTGGCATCCGCCAGAACGCCTTCATACGCATTTCCGCAGTGTTGCTGGATATTATCCCAAAAAGCGATCTGCTCAGGGCTCAGTTCCTGGGTCATACCGGCCTCTTCGGGAGTGTGATCATATTGAGTTTCGGGAGGCTCTGCTTCTCCGCATGCAGAAAGAAAAATTAACAATAGTGCAAAAGGGTAAATCGTGGATCGGGTAATCATAAATTTCATTAGTTTATTGAGTTTGGGCAATATTGGAATGTCTATTCCTAGTGTCCTGTCAACTGTAAAAGTGTGAGAGAGTCATCAGACGAGTCGATCCTGGATCATCCCAATTACCTTAATTGGCTGATTACTGAAAAATTCGACCGTTGACTTTCGCTCGATCAATCTTTGACACGACATTTGATTCAACCAAACAATATAAGGGATCAGCAACAATCAGCAATCCAATACTTGTCTTGCCTGTTGAATGCTGAAAACCTGTTTATATGATTATCTGATAATAATATACCGCTGAACAGCATGCAGAAATCATATTGGAAGAGTGCAATTTTATATCCCTGAAAAGTTTACTATTTCAATAAGATTCCGTTCATTTTCCGGGAATGAATCATATTTTATCGGCCTGTAATCTCACCGTGCGGGAACTCATTTCCCGTAAAAATAGCCACCAGCTCCTCGGCCATCTGCTCCGGTGGAAGATTGCGGCCATCGGTGGCAGAGGCAATGAAATCATCGACCAGGGGAAAATCTTCTTTATCCAGTTCACGAAGCAGTTTCTGCATATCGGTTTCAATGCGGCCGGGATTGAAAACAGTGGTTTTTACAGGATGCTTCATGGTGTCCTGTTCCAAAGCAACGGTTTTTGCCAGCATGTCCACACCCGCCTTGCTGCTGCAGTAGTGGCTCCATCCGTGAATTGGCCTCCGTGAAGCACCCGACCCGACAAAAAGCACTCGTTTGGTAGCTGAAACATCCTGAAATCGTTTTACAAAAAGATGTGTCAGCAATGCGGGAGACACGTAGTTCAGTTCCAGATGAGAACGGTAATCACCAGTATCGTACTTGCCGAGCGGGCCGACCGGTTTAAGTGTGCCTGCATTGTTAATCAGCCCGATAAAATCTGCTGCCTCTTTGCCGATTTCATTCAGGACGGGTTTAAAAGATCCCTCAAGGTGATCGGTTAAACTAAGATCCATCGGCCAGGACATTACTTCGCCTCCTCTGTCTCGTACCTCACCTGCGGTTTTTTTGGATTCCCCACGTGAAATGAGGTGAAGGCGGCGCCCTTCTTTCGCCAATTGATGAGCCACATGACGACCGAAACCTCTCGAAGCTCCAGTAATGATAATTTCTTCCATAATAAATAAGTGGTCTGAAGTTTACGTTTGCTGTGTTCTGCTACTTCAACTTAAAATTAAAGTTATGTCGTTCCGATGCAAGAAATTCCCGGATAAGACAAATTACAGGTGACTCGCCTTTTAATTCAGAAAAGAGATCATCCGTTTGGCCAGCCAGCGCCTGAATTCGGGTGTTGTTGGCGGACAGTGACGGCTGTCTTTAATAAGTTCTGTTTCGGAACCGGGAATCGCATTGATCACACGCTCAAGCAGCCGCCGGCCGGGAAAAGAAATGTCGTATTCTGCTGCAACAATCAGACATGGCATCGTTAATTTTTTTAGCTCATTATCGGATGCCAATGGAGGTATTTTCAAATTGGGTACAAAATCTCGAAATGAATCTCCGAGATAGTGTACCCAGTCATCATCCCAAGTGGTCATCAGGGGATGAACCAGCCGACTGAGGTTTTTTTCTGAAGGATGTATTCGATAGAGAACCATCGGAAGAGCCATTTCTGCAAAACCTTTCAGCATTGAGCCCTGAACAATACCAGCAGGTACCAACAGGGCAAGAGACTCTGTTCTCTCCGGGTTCAGTGAGGCAAACTGTCGGCCAACAAATCCACCCAGGCTCACCCCGAAAAGCTGTACCTTTTTTAATTTTAGTCCATCGAGGATTTCTTTCAGCCAACGTGCATGAGAATCATCAGTATATGAAAGGCGCAGCGGCAAACCACGCACAGATTGTCCGGGAATATCAGGTATAATCAGATAAAACTGATCAAAAAGCCTGTCCAGCTCCGACAACAAATGGGCTGAACTGGTCAGCATTGAGTGCAGGCAAACAAGAGGAGGTTTATCAGGGTTTCCGGCAATTAACAGATGGCTGCTGCCGAAAGATGTGGGTACTTCGATAGATTTTGCTGAGATCGCCGAACGATTGAGAAATCTCTCGTACCAATCTTCCATCCGGGCCTTTGCGCCTTCATTTTTGAAGATCTGTTTTTTCATACAGGTGAGATTGAAAGTGAAAAAATCATCAAAAAAGTTGTTATTCCCGATGATCGTTCTTTTTTCGGCCGTTTACAATATCTGAAATTGGTTCAACTTGTTCTGATTGCTTCATGATGAACAGCCTTTGAATTGATATTTTCGTTTGCAGGCAAAGGAATCAATAGAGATATTAACGGGTGTCTGCTAACTACTTAATGAATTGTAACGTATGTTCTCACTTGAAAAGAAAACAGCCGTAGTAACCGGCGCAGCCAAAGGAATCGGTAAAGCTATCGCCAGGCTTTTTGCTGCGCGCGGTGCCGATGTTCATATCCTGGACCTGGATGAGGAATCGGCGGTTCAAACCGTTGATGAAATCACAGCTGAAGGCGGGAGCGTCCGCTTTCATCCTGCCAATGTGGTCGATCAAAAGTCAACCCTGAAATTGTTTCAGGAGATTTTTGATGAAAAACAGAGGCTTAACATTCTGGTGAACAATGCCGGAGTAGCGGCCATTGGCAATCTCGAAGAAACCATCGAAGAAGATTTTGACCGGGTTCAGTCTGTAAATGTGAAAGGCGTTTACAACTGCTCGTTAGCCGGTGTGAAGCAGATGAAAAAAAGTGGAGGCGGCGTGATTTTAAATCTCGCTTCGATCGTTTCAACCATGGGTATCCCCGACCGTTTCGCGTATTCCACAAGCAAAGGTGCCGTGCTGGCAATGACCTTCAGCATCGCCAGGGATTACCTCGATGAAAAGATTCGCTGCAATGCCATATCCCCGGCGCGTGTGCATACACCGTTTGTGGATGGTTACCTGAAACAGCACTACCCCGGCAGAGAGAAGGAGATGTTTGAAGTACTCTCAAAAACCCAGCCCATCGGCCGGATGGGGCAACCTGATGAGATTGCGGCGCTTGTGCTCTATCTCTGCTCCGATGAAGCCTCTTTCATTACCGGTTCAAACTTCCCGATTGATGGCGGCTTCACAACCCTGAAGATCTGAAGACAGCAATCAGAGAGCCTGTAATAATAACGGCTTTCATAATTTGCTGTTTCATATGATGATGATTAATTATTTAATTATTGTCAGGATTCTTTTTTAAAATTATGATTAAACGATTAACCAAAAATTAAGACCTCTATGAAACTGATCCGTTTTGGAAATCCGGGTGCAGAAAAGCCCGGCGTCATCATCAATGAAAAGACAAAAGTTGATGTATCTGAATTTACAAATGATTTTGACCCGGAGTTTTTTAGCTCTGGCGGACTCGAAAAGCTGGGAAAATGGCTGGGCTCCAATGCTGATTCCGCCCCGAAAGTAGCCGACACAGTACGCTTGGGCCCGCCCGTAGCTAATACCGGCAAAATTGTTTGTGTAGGACTAAACTACGCTGATCACGCCAAAGAAGGCGGTATGGATATTCCTGCAGAACCCATACTCTTCTTTAAAGCCACCTCTGCCATTGTGGGGCCAAACGACGATATGGTAATTCCCAAAAACAGCAAAAAAAGTGACTGGGAAGTGGAGCTGGCCGTTGTGATTGGGAAAAAAGCCAGCTACGTCAGCGAAAAAGAGGCGATGGATTATGTGGCCGGTTACTGCGTTCACAACGACTATAGCGAGCGGGAGTTCCAGCTTGAGCGCGGCGGCCAGTGGGTTAAAGGCAAAAGCTGCGACACCTTCGCACCTATCGGGCCGTTTGTTGTCACCAAAGATGAAGTTAAAGATGTGGATAACCTGCGTCTCTGGCTCAAAGTTAACGGAGAAATGAAACAGGATGGTTCAACGGCCGACTTTATTTTCAAGGTCCCCTTTCTGGTAAGCTACATTTCACAATTTATGACACTCCATCCCGGCGACATTATTTCAACCGGAACACCGGCCGGTGTCGGTCTTGGATTCTCTCCCCCGCAATATCTCAAACCCGGTGATGAAGTGGAACTCGGCATCGATGGACTGGGAGTTTCGAAACAAACCGTGCGGGCATACGAAGGATAATAAATCCTGTGGTTCGAACAGCAGATTCTAACCCTTAAAATCATTCATTTAATCATGTCCTTTAAAAACAAAACAGTTATTGTAACCGGTGGTTCTAAAGGTATCGGTGAAGGCTGTGTGCGTGTATTCCACCGGGAACAGGCAAACGTGGTCATTCTGGATATTGATTCTGAAACTGGAAAAAAACTGAGTGAGGAGCTTGGCAGTAAAACGCTTTTTGTGAAGTGCGATGTTTCCAGCAAAAAGGAGGTACAAGAAGCGATAAATAAGGCTGTAGAGACCTTCGGCGGAGTAGATGTTCTGGTAAACAATGCGGGCATTCTGAAATACGCAACGGTCACAGATACCTCAGAAGAGATATGGGATGCCGTCATGAACATCAATCTGAAAGGAGCGTTTTTCTGTGCGAAATATGCCATCCCCGAGATGCAGAAACGGGGAGCCGGTATTGTGATCAACATGTCGAGTGCTCAGGCATTCATTTCACAGGACAAAGTGGCTGCTTACACTACATCCAAGACCGCCATGCTGGGGCTGACCCGCAGTATTGCTGTAGACTATGCACCTGAAATTCGCAGCGTGGCGATCTGTCCCGGAGGTATTGACACGCCACTAAATCGTGAGGCGTTCGAAAAATCTCCAAACCCTGAGCAAACAAGACAGGCCACAATCGACATTCACCTTGTGAAACGGATGGGTACAGCAGAGGAGATCGCTGAAATGGCCGCATTTGCAGCAAGTAAAAAAGGCTCCTTCCTGAATGGCCATCCGATTCGAATTGACGGTGGAATCGGTGTGCAAATTGGTGGTTCCGGAGCCGATTAAAACAAAAATAAAGCTATGTCTGTACAAACATTCGAAGCAAAACTGGAACTGGAAGCGGACGCTCATCTCGGCGAAGGCCCGGTTTGGGATGCCAAAACTCAAAAATTATTTTGGGTGGATATTCTGTCGGGTAAACTGTTCAAGTACGACCCGGAATCCGGCCGGAACAGTAGTTTCAACATAGGTGAGCATGTGGGAGCGGCAGTACTCAGAAAAAAAGGAGGACTGGTCCTGGCGTTACAGTCCGGTTTCGCCTTTTTTGATCCTGAAAACGAAAAACTTGAGCGTTTTGCTGATCCCGAATCTCATCTGCCCGGAAACCGTTTCAACGATGGCAAATGTGATCCGGCCGGACGATTCTGGGCAGGGACCCTGGCCTACGACCTGAAAAAAGGCGCCGGCTCTCTCTATTGCCTGCACCCCGATATGTCTGTTAACCAGAAAGTAACGGGTGTGACGATCTCCAACGGCCTGGCCTGGAATCGGAATGAAGATACATTTTATTTCATCGATACTCCCACCCGGCAAATCTCCGCGTTCGATTATGAGCGGGAAACCGGGAATATAAAAAACCGCAGAGTAATCCGTGAACTGCCGGAGGAGTTTGGCTATCCCGACGGAATGGCCAATGACGAAGAAGGCTATCTTTGGATAGCCTTTTATGCAGGCTCAAAAGTGCGCAGGTTCAACCCGGAAAATGGAGAATTGGTTGCCGAAATTAACGTGCCTGTACCCAAACCCACTTCCTGTGCTTTCGGAGGTGAAAATCTGGATGAACTCTACATTACCACCTGCCGAGAACACATGAGCCGGGAAGAAGTGGAACAACACCCGCTTTCAGGCTCAATCTTCAAAGTTAAATTACCCGTAAAAGGCGTTCCGGTGAACTCCTTCGCAGGTTAACGATTCGTGTGCTATCTGAAAAATTTCCACTACAGAAAAAAATTACCCGATGACTGATCTGTCAAAATATCGTTGTTAAATGTACTATTGAAACTGTTAGCATCCCATCTCTTTTCACTATGGCATCCCATCACCCCTGAAATTCAGCACCAAACCACATTATTAAAATACTATGGCCTTGAAACAACAACCGTATGGACTCCTCCCCGATGGCAGGAAAACCGATCTTTACATACTTACCAACGTGAACGATGTAGAGGTCAGCGTTACCAATTATGGCGGGATCATTACATCCATCAAAACGCCCGACAAAACCGGTGTTTTTAAAAACATTGTGCTGGGTTTGAGAAGTTTCAAAGAGTACCTGAAAAATGACCCCTA
This sequence comes from Balneolaceae bacterium, assembly GCA_020832285.1. Lineage (GTDB taxonomy): Bacteria > Bacteroidota > Rhodothermia > Balneolales > Balneolaceae > Rhodohalobacter. Next base: position 45,601 of record JAFIFB010000017.1, on the reverse strand, counting down.
CCTCGGTGCACTTGTAGGGAGAGTCTCGAACCGGATTTCAAATGCACGGTTTGATCTGGATGGTAAAACATACAAACTGGCAAAAAATGAAGGAGAAAATCACCTGCACGGCGGACTTGTGGGATTTGAAAAAATTTTATGGGAGGTGGAGGTGGTTGATGACCAATCGATCAGGCTAAGCTATGTAAGCCCCGATGGCGAGGAAGGTTATCCCGGAAACCTTCATGTTTCGGTAACCTACACACTCGATAACGACAACAAATTGACCCTGAAGTTTGGCGCGATGACAGATAAAACCACGCCTATCAGTTTTACCTCACACGGCTATTTTAACCTCACCGGTGATCCGTCTAAAAATATCTATGATCATCAGCTAAAACTTTATGCAGACTCCTTCACACCCACTGATCAAGAACTGATTCCAACCGGAGCTGTGGACAGTGTTCAGGACACACCACTGGATTTCAGAGACTTCAAACCGATCGGCGAAGATATCGGGCAGACAAAAATAGGCTTCGACAACAATTTTGTACTAAACAAGCCAGAAGGAGAGCTGGCACTTGCGGCTGAAGTTGAGGAGCCGCAAAGCGGCAGAAGAATGAATGTTTACACCTCGATGCCCTGCATGCAGCTATATACAGGCAATTATCTGGACAATTCTCTGCAATCACCCGAAAGAATTCCATTCCGCAAACACTGTGCATTTTGCCTTGAACCGCAACACTATCCCGATGCACCGAACCGGCCTGAATTTCCGTCCGGCATCCTTCGTCCCGGAAAAAATTACAAGGCTAAGATTGTGTATGAGTTTTTTTGAAATCTGAATCCATCAATGTGAATCGCGTTTGACTGTACTGCCGGATTTTCCGCGCAGAAAGTCGAGATCGGCGCCGAGATGCGCCTGCTGTACGTGTTTTTGATAGAGATGCCAGTAGCCGCGATCCATATGCATCGGCAGAGGTTTCCAGGATTCTCTTCGCTTTTCCAGTTCTTCATCTGATACGTGCAGGGTGAGAGTCCGGTTCGGGACATCCAGCTCGATGATGTCGCCATTTTGAACCAATGCCAGGTTCCCGCCATCTGCCGCTTCGGGAGAAACGTGAAGAACCGCTGTTCCGAACGCCGTACCACTCATCCGGCCATCAGAAATTCTCACCATATCAGTCACTCCGGCTTCGAGAATTTTTTGGGGAAGACCCATATTACCCACCTCCGGCATTCCGGGATATCCCTTTGGCCCCACATTCTTCAAAACCAAAATATCGTCTTCTTTTATGTCAAGAACGGGATCGCTGATACGCTCTTTGTAATCCTCTATTTGCTCGAACACCACGGCGCGGCCTTTGTGGGTCAACAATTCAGGTGATGCTGCCGATGGCTTGATTACAGCTCCTTCCTCGCACAAATTTCCCTTCAGAATGGCCAGGCCCACTTCCCCTTTTAACGGTTTGTCGAGGGTGGAGATTACGTCGCGGTTGTAGCATTCAGCATCTTCGTACAGTTCAGAAACCGTTTTGCCGGTTACCGTTTTTACTCTTGTATCCAGCCGGGGCAGCATTTCTTTGATGATAGCAGGCAGCCCTCCGGCGTAGTAAAAATCCTCCATAAAAAATTCACCCGAGGGCTGAAGGTTCGCAAGCAGAGGAATGTCGCGGGAAAGCTCGTCAAAATCGGCAAGGTTCAGCTCCACACCAATGCGGCCTGCAATTGCAAGTAAATGCACCACAAAGTTCGTGGATCCGCCTATAGAAGTGTTAATTTTAATAGAATTTTCAAACGCACGGCGGGTGAGAATATCTGAAAGTTTCAGATCTTCATCTACCATATCCACAATGCGCTGCCCTGAGTGATAGGCCACCAGCTTTCTGCGCATATCGGGTGCGGGAATGGCTGCATTTCCTGGAAGGGATAGCCCCAGTGATTCTACCATACTGGCCATTGTACTGGCCGTTCCCATCACAGCACAGTGCCCGTCGCTGCGACACATGCACCCTTCAGCTTCCTCCATTTCGGCAAACGACATTTCCCCGGTTTTCAGCTTTTCGGCAAACCGCCAGCCGTCGCTTGTGCTGATCTCCTTTCCTTTAAACTTTCCGGTCAGCATCGGGCCGCCGGAGACTACAATTGTCGGCAAATCTACACTGCATGCACCCATCACCAGGCTGGGAGTGGTTTTGTCGCAACCACAAAGCAGTACCACACCATCCACAGGATTGGCACGGATCGACTCCTCCACATCCATACTCGCCAGATTTCTGTAGAGCATCGCCGTAGGTTTCATCAGGGTTTCTCCGAGCGACATCACCGGAAACTCTACCGGAAATCCTCCTGCCTCAATAACTCCTTCCCTTACTGACTTCGCCAGATCACGAAAATGTGAATTACACGGCGTCAGCTCCGACCAGGTATTGCAGATCCCAATCACTGGCTTTTCTTTAAAATAGTGATTGGGAATTCCGGTTTTTTTCATCCACGCCCGGTAGATGAGCCCGTCTTTCCCTTTTTTACCGAACCATTCCGTGCTGCGAAGTTTTTTGTTGGTGTCTGCCATGTTTATTTTTCTTTTTTGAATTTGTTTAAAAAAACCTACTAAAATAATTGCCGACGAAAAACTTAATTTTATCTTATTGAAATAACATGAATCGCAGCCACATCATCAAAAAACTTTTTGAAAACCGACTGATTTCAAGCCAAAAACCTGAAATCAGATCTCTTGAGGGAGGTGTTTCATCTGATATTTTCCTGGTGACAGTCGGTTCAGTCCGGCTGGTCGTGAAGCAGGCGCTGGAAAAACTGAAAGTTAAGGATGACTGGTTTTCCGACATAAGACGCAATCGCACAGAGCGCCAATTTGCGGAGTATATGCAGCAGATCCTGCCCGGCTCCGTACCGGAAGTGATTTTTGCGGATGACGATCTCAATTTTTTCGTAATGGAATATCTCGATCCGCGATCCTTTAAAAACTGGAAAGAGCAGCTTTTGGGCGGAGATTTTGATCCAAAAACCACTCGAAAAGCGGCTGAACTGCTGGCAGATCTGCACCGGCTGAACCGTCATCAAACAGAAGCCCGCGCTATGTTCGAAGATAAGAGCTATTTCAAAAATTTACGGACTGATCCCTATCTGATCACCACGGGAGAGCGACATCCTGAGTTTCGAAATATCTTTTTTGAAGAAGCGGAACGGCTGAACCACCAGGAAGAAACAGTAATTCACGGAGACTTCAGCCCGAAAAATATTCTGGCAAGCAATAACAGGGTGGTGCTTCTCGATCACGAAGTGGCCTGTTTGGGTGATCCGGCCTTCGACCTGGCTTTCTTGCTGAATCACCTTCATCTGAAGATGCTTTGGAGCAAGACTCGTCGGCAATCCTGCGAAAACCTGGCACCGATTTTCTGGAAGGTTTATTTTGAAAAGGCAGGTGAGGAATCACCCCAAAACCTGAAGGACAGAACCGGCAAATTGCTTCTTCTTCTGATGCTGGCCCGGATCGATGGAAAATCGCCCGTAGAGTATTTCGATGAGCCGGAGAAAGAATTCGTCAGGTCATTTGTATCACGAAACCTCCTGAGCAGAAACTTTGAGCTGTCAGCCATCAATAAAAACTGGATAGATCAACTTAAAACCGAAACTTCATGATCATCAAACAAATTGACGCCTTCCAGGTTTTTGATTCACGCGGTAACCCGACTCTTGAAGCAGAGGTGATTCTGGAAAACGGTGTCAGAGGTTGTGCCATTGTTCCATCGGGTGCATCCACCGGAAAGTTCGAGGCGCTGGAACTCCGCGATGGCGATCCGTTGCGGTTTAAAGGAAAGTCGGTTTTTCAGGCAATTGAAAATGTGAAAACGCGTATTGCACCGGCACTGCAAGAAAAAAATGTGCTGGAGCAAGAGATACTCGACCGGGTGATGTGCGAACTTGACGGAACCCCGAACAAATCGGTTTTAGGAGCAAATGCAATTGTAGGTGTTTCGATGGCCATCGCACGGGCATCAGCAAAGGCGAAGGGTGTACCGCTCTTTCAATCACTTACAAACGGCGAGGGTTACCTTCTTCCGTTGCCCGAAATTCAGATTATCGGAGGGGGTGCTCACAGTTCGGGGCGGATTGATGTGCAGGATTTTATGATCATCTGTACAGCTGCACGCAGCTTTTCGGAGTGCCTGGAAATGACGTTCAATATATACCACCAGTGCGGGGAGATTCTCAAATCAACAGGACGGCTTGCAGGGGTTGCGGACGAAGGCGGTTACTGGCCTGAATTCAGCAGTAACGAGGAGGTGTTTGATATGCTTCTCCAGTCGATAGAACAAGCCGGATATCGTGCAGGAACAGATGTTCATCTCTCGCTCGATATCGCAGCATCCGAGTTTTTTTCTTCTGGTAAGTATCATCTTGCGCTTGAAAACAGATTACTCAATCCCGCTCAGTATTATGACCTGATATCATCCTGGTGCAGCAATTATCCCATAATTTCCATTGAAGATCCGTTCGCTGAGGATGACATCAAAAACTGGAAAAAACTGGCGGCACAATACGGTAACAAGCTCCAGATCATCGGGGATGATTTGTTTACAACGGATACGGAACGGGTGAAGGAAGGGCAAAAATCAGGCCTGGCAAACAGTGTACTGATAAAACTAAACCAGATCGGAACAGTAACCGAAACAATGGAGTGCATCCGTCAAACACAGCAGTTTGGATGGTCGCCGGTGGTATCGGCCCGGTCGGGAGAGACCGAAGACCCGTTTATTTCTCACCTGGCTGTGGCATCGAATGCCGGACAGTTGAAGGTGGGTTCATTCACACGATCTGAAAGAATGGTAAAGTGGAACGAAATTTTACGGATTGAACGCGACCTGGGAGAAAACGCCCGGTTTGAAGGTGCCGGCGTTTTACCTTTCGGTTCAGTCCGGCAATAAGTGGGTTATGATTGATAAACGAACCCGAACGGAGATATTTCAACCCTGTCTCCCGGTTCAAATGCAGTTTCCGGCGGGATTTTTACGTAGGCATGATTCCCGTGATAAAGCTGCATCAGGTGAGATCGCATACTTCTCTCTGTAGTAACGGTGAGACGGTTTTGATCATCAAAACCGAGCCTGCCGGTGAGAAAGAGCGTCTTGCCACCGCGATGATTTTCGATATTATTCATAATGACGGCTTTCAGCGGTTCAGCATTCAACCCAAGTGCACTCAGAACTCTGCGTTTTGCGTAATATTCTGCCGTAAAAACCGCAGAAACCGGATTGCCTGGAAGATGAAAAAAAGGAACACCATTCAGTTGGGAAACCGTGAATGGCTTACCCGGCTTCTGCTGCACTTTGCGTACCAGGATTTCTGCACCCAGTTCCAGCATCAACTGTAAAATGTAATCGTGACGTCCGGCAGAGATTCCACCGGTTGTCAAAACAAGGTCTGAGGATTCATTCAACTCCTTCATTCGCACAGTCACTTTTTCAGGATCATCGTCAAGCACCGGCCATCGTTTCACCACTGTTCCAGGCCACGCTGCGCTGAGCGCCTCCAAAACCGGGCCGTTACTGTCCATCTCTTCGTCAATTTCGCTGCCGGTTACCTGAATTGCAATTCGAAGCGGCTTCAGCACTTTGCATGACCGGTTACCCGACTCAATCAGCAGGCCGATTTCGTAAGGGCGAATCAGGACTCCTTTTTCAAGTACAGGTTTCCCTGTTTTGTAGCCCTCTCCCTGTTTACGGATGGGGTTGCGTTCAGGGATAGCGTTTATTGTCACCTGCCTCTCTTTTTCCTGAGCCTGTTCCACCGGCACCACGGTATACTCTCCCGCAGGCACCGGTGCTCCGGTCATAATCCTCGAAGCAGTTCCGGCTCTCAGCGGATCCGGTTTTTCATGTTCGGGACGGATTTCACCCGTGATTGGAAAAGTTCGCCGGCCACTATTCAGATCTTTCGTCAAAAAAAGGTATCCGTCCATTGCGGAGTTATCGAACCGGGGGATATCGCGCCTGGAGGTAACTTCTTCAGCAGTGATCCGGTTCAGAGATTCTGAAACCGGAACTGTCTCTATATTCATGCGAATATCAGTCGCGGTTAAAACTTTTTTGAGTGCATCCCCGACTGTTAAATCCTGAACCTGATTTGAAATCTTCATTCGTAAATTGAGTATAAATAACAAAAATGAGTTGAACCATTGGATTTTGAAAACTATGTTATTCCAAGCTGGATTAAAAATGCCAAGTAAACTGTCTGCCTTAAAAAAAGCGTCATGCCTAATCACAACCACCAACGAAACGGGGAAACTTCACCCGATCAGCCTTCAGATGAACGATTTGGCCTGAGCCGCCGCGAATTTATGCGCCTTGCCTCTCTCTCGGCTGCGGGTGTTTTCGCCGGTTCTATGATGGCCGGATGCGGTGAGCTGTGGGAACGGCAGGATGTGATTCCTGTAGACAGCTGGCACCAGGGTGTATGCCGGTTTTGCGGAACTGGCTGTGGCATTCAGATCGGGATGGCCAACGGAAAAGTAGTGGATGTGAAGGGTGATCCCGCTGCGCACAACCGGGGGCGGCTCTGCATCAAAGGAATCCTGAACCGGGAGATTTTGTATGTGGAAGACCGCCTTCTCTACCCGATGATTCGAAAAAACGGTGAACTGGAACGTGCATCCTGGGAAGAAGCGATGGAATTGATTGCTTCTCGTTTCAACGAATCAATAGCTCAAAACGGACCGGACAGTGTGGCCTATTTCGGCAGCGGACAGCTTTTCACTGAAGAGAGTTATAGCGCGAACAAATTGTTTAAAGCAGGGATCGGCACCAACAATGTAGACGGAAATCCACGCCTTTGTATGGCATCTGCGGCAGTTGGCTACACTACTGTTTTTGGTAAAGATGAACCGATGGGCTGTTACGAAGATACAGATCATGCTGACTGTTTTTTTATCACCGGCTCCAACATGGCAGACTGCCATCCCATTGTCTGGGAGCGGGTGCTCGACCGGAAACGCGCCCGTTCTGACACCTACATCATCGTGGTGGATCCGCGTAAAACCAACACGGCCAAACGGGCAGACCTCCATCTGCAAATCCGTCCCGGCACTGATGTGGCACTCTACAACTCAATGATCTATGAATTTTTCCGACGCGGCACCATCGATCAAGAGATGGTGGATGATTACCTGCGGTTTCAACTTGGTGATGATACCATCACCATCGAGCAGTTTCGCAGCAATCTTGAAAATTATTCACCTGAACAGACAGCTTCGATCTGCGGGGTTTCGGCCGAACAGATCCGGCAAGCTGCCTTTCGATTTGGCGATTCGGATGCTGCGATGTCATTCTGGACGATGGGACTGAATCAGCAAACCCAGGGTACCGCCTCCAACCAGCTTGTGATGGCGATGCATCTGCTCACCGGACAGATCGGCCGGCCCGGAGCCACCCCTTTTTCACTTACCGGGCAACCCAATGCAGGCGGGGGCGTGCGCGATACCGGTTCACTGGCTCATGCCCTCCCCAACGGACGTGTCGTCACCAACCCTCAGCACCGTCGCGAGATGGAAGAACTCTGGAATGTGCCGGAAGGAACGATTAGTCCGAACCGCGGCCATGATGCCATATCGCTGTTTCAGGCAATGGGGCGGGGTGATGTGAATTGTACGCTGATTATGTCTACCAACCCGATGCAGTCACTCCCTAATATTCTACCTTACCGAGAAGCAATGGAACAGACATTTGTGGTTGTTGCCGATGCGTTCCATCCCACCGAAACCACAAAGTATGCAGATGTGATTCTGCCCGCTGCTATGTGGGTAGAGAAAAGTGGTGTTTTCAGTCAGTCTGAACGCCGCTATCACTACGTGCCCAAACTGGTTGAACCGCGTGGTGAGGCCCGGAGCGATTTTGATATTCTGATCGATCTGGCTGACCGTCTTGGCCACAGCGACCTTTTCCCGAACCGGACCCAGGCGGATATCTGGGATGAATGGAGAAAGATCTCAGCTCATTCAGATTACAATTTTGAAGGAATTACCTATGAGCGTCTTCAAAATCAGCCCGGTTTACTCTGGCCTTGCCCGGATGAAGACCATCCCGGAACTTGCCGGCGCTATTTACCCGGCGAAGACCCGATGGCAACTGAAGAGAATGTCCGTCATGATTTTTATGGCAGGCCAGACGGCAGACCAATTATATTTATGCATGAACAGCAACCTGCTTATGAACCCACTGATGATGAGTATCCGCTCACGCTAACAACAGGCAGAGTACTGGAACACTGGCATACAGAGACAATGACCAGACGTGTGAAAGACTTGCAGGGTGTGCGTACCGATTTTTTAGAAGTTCATCCCGCCGACGCGCGATTTTACAACCTTGTTGAAGGCGATGCAGTGCGTGTAATCAGCCGGCGGGGAGAAGCAGATTTTACAGCGAGAATTACCGATAACATCCGTGAGGGATTGGTTTTTGCAACCTTTCACTCTGCCAAACACCTGATCAACAAAGTAACCAGCGATGCTGTGGACCCGCTCTCACGTCAGCCCGATTATAAACGCTGTGCGGTAAATATCGAAAAAGTTTAACCCGCATTTTTTAGTAATTAATTATGAAACGATCACCTCAACCCAATAATCTTCTTTTCAAAATCCTGGCAGTTATGATCTCATTCGGAGTTCTGATTGCCGCAGCGGGAGTTTATTTTGTGGACACCAAGCCGGAATCAGAATCTCATACTCTTGAAGAGATTCACGAATTCGACATGGAAATGGTTGAAAGCCGCAGCACGATTTACGGTGCAGTAATTCCGATGTATTTCCAGGCCGGTGGCAATATTTCACAGGCGCCTCAGGCTGAAAAAGGATTTACCGTGGGTGAACTGATGAGATGGGCCGGGATCATCTCTATCACAATTGCAGTTATTATTCTGCTGATGATCGAGTTTTTCTACAAAAAACAGATCAGCCGTCTCAACTACCGCACGCTGATGATGGTCGGGATGTTTGCCCTGCCGGTGGTTGTCGTTCTGAGCACAGGTACCACCGTTCTGGAAACCACAAAAACAGTGGAATCCTGCGCAAGCTGCCATGTGATGGATCCCTTTGTAAACGATCTTTTCAATCCCGAAAGCAACACACTGGCAGCACGCCACTATAAAAACCGGTGGATTTCGGAATATCAGTGCTATACCTGCCACACTACATATGGTGCACACGGAACCTTTGAAGGTAAAAGAGATGGCTTTCGTCACTGGTTGCTCTACGTAACCCAAACCTGGGAAGAGCCGATCGCTTTTGCGGGCAGTTATCCGAATCAGAACTGTACAGCATGCCATGGCGGAACCCAAAAATTCATGGAGGTAGTCAGCCATCAGGCACTCTCCCAAAAAATGAGGGCCGATGAAGTTAGCTGTACCTCCTGCCACGGACCGGCACACCCCACTCCCGGAGAACGGGAAGATGTACCGGACAGAGAGCTGTTCAGGATGGCTCAAACCGCAACAGAAATCAGTGCTGAAGAACTTACGAACTTAGTGGAGAGATTTTATGAGTAATGAAACAACCAAACCGAAAGAGATCGATAAACTGGTGAGAACGGCAGTCATACTCACAATCGCAGGTATGCTTCTTGTACTGCTTTTTCTTCTTGCAGGCTTCCAGGCTTGGAGTGTGGGATTGGGTGTTTTTCTGGGAATGCCGGTAATGCTTGCAGGTGTAGGCCTTTACATCTTTGCAGTCATTCGCGATCTTCGCTTCAGGAAAGTACTGGAGGATGATTGACCTTAGCCCTTTGGCTTTCAACTGAATAATTTATGAAGCCATTTGAGATGTACTTTTTCTAACAAAATTCCAAGGCCTTATTATTGTTTTAAGACTCTTTTATCTTTATTTTGGGTCTTAAAAAAGAAACTTTCTATAATAATATATTCATCTTTCAGCGAATGATCCCTCAGGACAAAAAGCACCTCCGTATCTGGTACTGGAGCGGGGCTATCATGGTTTTTTTGATTATGATCATCGGAGGCATAACACGTCTGACCGGCTCCGGTCTTTCTATAGTTGACTGGCGGCCGATAATGGGAGTCATCCCTCCGCTCACTGAATCACAATGGCATGATCTGTTTGAGCAATACAAGCAGTTTCCCGAGTATCAACAGTTAAACCGCGGTATGACGCTATCGGATTTTCAGTTTATTTTTTTCTGGGAGTATGTCCACAGGATGGCTGCAAGAGCCCTGGGCTTAGTTTTTATTGTCCCGTTTGCCTGGTTTGTTATTAAACAAAAACTGAATAGAACACAGATTATACGTGCATTAGTTTTACTCGGATTGGGATTGAGCCAGGCACTGCTGGGCTGGTACATGGTTCAGAGCGGCCTTGTGGATATTCCGCAAGTCAGTCCATACAGGTTGGCTTCACACCTGATGCTTGCTTTCATCATTTTCGGATGTTGCGTGTGGTTTGCACTGGACCTGAAGCCCAAACCAACAGTTCCGAAAAAAAGTAGTGGTGAATTGCGAATATGGCTGAACCTATTTATGGTTTTACTCATCATTCAGATCATTTGGGGGGCATTTGTGGCGGGCCATCACGCAGGCCACGTTTACAATACCTTCCCAAAAATGCACCAATACTGGTTACCGCCTGAACTTTGGCTGATGGAACCGCTATTTATCAATTTTCTGGAAAATATGGTAACTGTTCAGTGGGTTCATCGCGTCATAGGCACATTTCTAGGGCTCATGGTAATTTTGATCTGGCTTCGTACCTGGCAGTTAAATTCCCGATTCGTCACAAAAAAATGGGCTCTCTCTCTGTTTGCCCTGCTTTTAATTCAATACGCAGTTGGGGTTTTTACCCTGATTTACCATGTGCCTGTCTGGCTGGGTGTTCTGCACCAGGCGCTTGCAATGATTCTCTTTGGAGTGGCAATCGGTTTTATACATTATTTAAAGGGAATTAAAACAGAAAGTATTGAATAAAGAATATTGAGATGATATAGAGTCAAATAAATGAAACCACCTTCCTTTAACATTGTCTGGAAATTATCACTGATCAGTTTTGTGTTAGCAGCGTTTACAGGTTTTCTCTACCGTTACGGAATGCTCTACCCAATGCCGGATTGGCTCAATTTTGCAAATATCAGACATGCTCATTCTCACCTGATGTTCTTCAACTGGATTTCTCCCCCGATAATGGTTTGGTTTGTGAAAAGCCTGCTTAAGCACGGGTCACCTCTGCCCGAAAGAAGCACATCCTGGTGTCTCTACACCATGCTTTTTCTGGGTTTTCTTTCGTTTCCCTTTTTCCTTCTATACGGGTATCACTCTGTATCCATTGGCAGTGCATCGCTGCCTCTCGCAGCTATTATTTCCGGCCTGGTGATGATCACCTGGTACTGGTTTGCGTGGATATATTACAAACACAAAAAAACGAGTGACGGACTGGTTTCATTCAGCTTGTTTGATGCCGGCCTGGTCGCCCTGATGATCAGTTCGCTCGGAGCCTGGGGCGTGTCCATCTTCCAGTTTACAGATATCGACAGCCCGATGGTTTCATCAGCGATGACGCACTTTTTCCTCTCTGTGTTTACAGAGGGTTGGGCTGTATTGGGAATTCTCGGGATGATGTGGCATCATGCCGAAAAAGAGAAAAAAGATATCCGCGTATCATTTAACACCGGCTGGCTGTGGCTGCCGGTGTTGTTCGGTTCAATGCTGATTTTCCCCTTCAGCTTATCGCAGTCTCTTGTAACACCGGCCATGCATATTTCGGCGAAACTGGGCCTGATACTGATCGTGATTTCACTGTCACTCAATTTGTGGATGTTTATAAGAAGCGGCCTGTTCCGTGGATTTATATGGCGCTCCGTACTGGTCTTACTGGCTATCAAAATTGTTTTCCAGTTGCTGGCCATTTTGCCAACCAGCATCTGGCCGGGCGAACATGGCCTGAGAGTGCTCTATCTCCACCTGTTGCTGCTCGGTTTTGTCTCCTTCGTTCTGTTCGAAATGTTTCTGTCAGAATCCAAAAAAATTGCCAGGTTTCTATTTGCAGTTACAGTGTTTGGTGTTTTGGTTTCACTTCTGTTTATCAGCGGATACTGGCCTCCGGAATGGACTCCTCCGAATACCTATTATTGGGTTATGGTACTGGCATTTTTGCCAGTTGTATCCTCCATCTGGTTACTGGCCAAAAGTATGAAGCCAGTACTTCGAAAAGTGTAAACCCATATCTGACAATATTTAAGGCTTGAGGATCATCTTTTTCACGGAACTAATTTATAGGTAAAATTATTAATGTAGGAGTGTGGCAATATTATCACACTACAATCTACATACAAATAATAAAATTGGAGGATAGGATTATGGCTATCAAACTTGTAAATAAATTAGTGAATGGTGTAAAGGGTGGTATAACATCCACATTAAAAGGAACTGCGGATGTTGGTTCAACCATTGTAAATTCTGTGAAAGATGTTACTGTCACCACCATTAAAGGTGCTGGAGAATTAGTGATTAAAGGAATCCAGGTGCCTGCATCTATTGTAAAAGGTGCCCTGGATGGTATTACAGATATTGGCATATCTGTGGTGAAAGCAGTTAAGGGAATTGTGAATGGTGCCGTTCAGGGGGCTATGGAACAGGGTGTTGAACAAAAAGATGCAGTTAGAGGCAGCGTTCAACAGGCGATCTATAGTGCTAAAGACCTTGGATTAAACGTAGGATCTGTAGCTGTTGAATCAGTTCGCGGCGCTGTAAACGGAGTAAAGCAGGTGGGCGGAGATACCGTTTCGGCTACTAAAACTGCAATTGTGGCCGCTTTGGAAGCTTCACGTGAAGTTGGTGGCGGAGCCATCGATTCTGTAAAAGAAGCTCTCAATGAAGGCATTGACGGTGCCAAGGAGATCCTTGATGAAATCAAAAAAGACAAATCTGAAGGATAAGACTGCTTAATTAATCAGTATTATTTCATTTAAATTGGGGGTTCACCGCCTCCAATTTTTTTTATTTTTGAACTATTATTTTTACCATTTTTTGATTGCTGTAACATAATAAATGGTTTCAAGACTACGCTATATCGATACATCTCTAAAAAATCGAGTTTCATGTCACTGAAAAAAGAATTTAAGTTTAAAGACCGTCTTATCAAGGGTATTGAAGAAAACGGGCAATTTAAAATCAGTGTAGTTAAAACAACGGATGTGGTACAAACTGCTAAGGAGAATCATGGTCTTTCTGTGCTGAATACAGTTCTCCTCGGACGAACCCTGACCGCTGCTATGCTGCTGGCATCGGAGCTGAAGGGTGAAGAACGATTAAAGATCAGGCTTGAAGGAAACGGGCCTGTTGGGATGATTACAGCAGAAGCTAATCGCGTTGGAGAAATTAGAGGATATGTCCAAAATCCAGCAGCCGAACTTGACTATAACAAACAGAATACAACCATAGGCGATGGCATCGGCATCGGTTTATTGACTGTTTCAAAAATTCTGTACAACGAAGCAGAACCCCGTACAAGCACCATTCAGATTATGGAAGGTGATATTTTGACGGACATGGCACACTACATGGCCCAATCGGAACAAGTGTTGTCTGCATTTCTGATGGATGTGAGTATTAAAGACAACGGAGATGTAGAACAAGCAGGTGGAATTCTGATTCAGCGTTTGCCCGATGCCGAAGATTCTGTAATGGAAACTCTTCAGTCCAGGCTTCCCGATTTACCGGGTGTGCCTGAATTACTAGCAAACGGCGATTATATTGATGTTATCATGAAGAAAGCCTCGGCACCGTACAACATCAGAGAACTGGATCGGCAGCCGGTGCACTTTTTTTGCCGGTGCAATCCCGACAGGTTCAAAAATGCACTCTCTTTACTCTCGTATGATGATCTGAAAGAGCTCAGGGGTGAAGATCAGGAGATGGTATGTCATTTCTGCGGAAAAAAACATACGGTTTCTAAAAAAGAGATCAGTGCAATCGTCGAGTCAGCGCAGGCAAAATTAAATTGATTGTTAATCTTTTAATTAATTGTATCTGTCGCTTTCCAGTTCATAATAATCATGTAAGGGAGTAGCAAATGAAATCAAAAAAAAAGATCATCATTATCGGGGGTGGATTTGGAGGTATTGCTGTTGCAAAAGCTCTTCGGAACACAGACTGTTCGGTTACAATCATCGATAAAAAGAATCACCACCTTTTTCAGCCTTTGTTGTACCAGGTAGCAACAGCAGCTCTTTCACCCGGCGATATTGCCATGCCGATTCGTGCCATTTTCACAAGGCAGAAAAATGTACGAACCATTCTTGGTGAGGTGGTTGAAATCGACAAAAAGAGTAATTCTGTAAAACTTAAAAGTGGTAAGCTCCATTCTTTTGATATGCTTGTTGCAGCGCCTGGCACACTTTACAATTATTTCGGAAACAATGGGTGGGAAAAACATGCCCCCGGGCTGAAGACAATCGACAACGCGCTTGATATTCGTGAACGGATTCTGGTCTCACTTGAAAAAGCAGATCAGATGGATGACAATGAGTCACGCAAACCATATCTGCGTAATATAATTATCGGGGCAGGTCCAACGGGTGTCGAAACCGCAGGTGCAATATCTGAAATTGCCAAAAGAAATATGATGCGTGATTTCAGAAACATTTCACCGGATGAGACTGAAATATTCCTTGTTGAAGCCGGGCCAAAAGTGCTGAACGGGTATCCCGATCAGTTATCGGAACGAGCCAAAGAAGATCTAAAAAAGATGGGTGTTACTGTACTTCTGGATCATCCTGTTACCGACATCCGTAAAAATGGTGTTCAGATTGAGAGTAAATTCATTGAAACACCCAACATCATTTGGGCAGCCGGGGTTACAGCTTCGCCCCTGTTGAAAACACTGAACTGTGAAACCGATAAGATGGGACGAGTAAAAGTAAATCAGAATCTTACCATTCCCGGTACAGAAAACATTTTTGTGATTGGGGACGCCGCTTACCTGGAAGATGAAAATGGAAAGGCTCTTCCCGGCCTGGCTCCTGTTGCACTTCAAATGGGTAAATATGTGGGAAAATTAATAAAAAAAGGTTACGATATATCCTCAGTCAGGCCTTTTCGTTATGTGGACAAGGGAACAATGGCAACCATCGGACGGGCCAAGGCAGTAGCAGATATTCGCGGATTCAAATTCAAAGGAGTGGTTGCGTGGATGCTTTGGTCATTCATCCACATCTTTTTTCTGATCGGTTTCCGAAACCGGTTTCGTGTATTTGCAGAATGGGTATGGCACTATATTACCTTCAAACGGGGCGTGCGACTGATCACCGACCGATTGAAAGATGACACTTCATGTTCCTGAATAGCTGCCTGCTGATGTCTGAAAGCTTTAATTGATGACCATTTTAAAACTACACATACATTATTTCTTGGAAAACCACATTTTCTAACCTTCTGAAAAGCCTGCTAAACCGCAAAAGATGAACCACATCCGCAAGATTCACTTGCGTTTGGATTATCAAAGGTAAAACCTCGTGCATCCAGGCCGTCCGGGTAATCAATTACGATACCACCGAGGTACATCAGGTGTTTGGGGTTGATAATGATATCAAGTCCCTGGCTGTGTACAAGCCTGTCTTCATCAGTACGGATATCGAAACCCAGTTTATAGCTCAGGCCGGAGCAGCCACCACCTTCAACAGCTACTCTCAGGTAGAGATCTGCGTCCAGATCTTCGTTGTCTCTTATTTTTTTAATCTGTCGGGCAGCGCGAGTGGTAAGTGAAACCGGATCGGCATCAGACTTCATTTCCGGGGTAGGAGCAGAATATGTTTCTTCCTCTTCTTCAACATCAATAAGTGATGCGATAACATCATTCAAATTTTCATCCTGAACTGCCATGGTCAATCGGGTTTATTTCGTTGAATTCGAAAATGTGTAATAATCCGTCTCAGAACGGCGAAAAAGTTTCAGCACTCCGGCACTCACCAAGTTAATCAGAATTTTGGAAGCGCGATAGCTGTTTATACTCACCAGTTGTGAGAACTTTATAACGGTAATTTCACCATATTCATTCAAATACCGAAACAGCATCTGCTCTTTCTCACCATATTCAAAGGTAACGCCTTCATCAGAGTATTTTTGTTTCAGAATCTCTGCCATCTCATCGCTGGCCAGCACACTTTCATCCTTTTCACGAACAAAAACCAGTCGTTTTTTCTTGCTTTTATTGTAAACCGGTTTTTCTGACATTTCCGGAACTTTCACTACTATCACATCGATCTGGCCGCTATGAACCAGTTCAATTCGGATGGGTACGGGTGGAACACAACACTCATGAGCCGCTTTCTGAAGAAGATATTCCTCTTCGTAGTAAGCCCTTATGCCAGTTATGTTTTTATAATCATCCACACCGACAAGAATAGTACCGCCCTTTGTGTTTGCAAATGCTGCAATTTCACGGGCTATTTTTTCGGGAGACGGAGTGGTTTTTTTAAATTCGAGATACGTGCCTTCGCCGGTTTGAATCAGATTTCTCAGATCCGCCGGACTCATATCGGAGATGACGATTTCGCCGTTGGGGAGTAACATAATGTCAAATAGGTTTGATGATGGAAGGTCTTAAATCAATTTGAATCTTTCATGAAGACGGGGCCGTCTGCCGATCCATGAATTTGATAAGCTTGGGTTTTTATGCGTCATTCCGGCCGGGAACAGGGTGTTATTTTAAATCATGATTTCGTTCTTTGCGTTTCTTGTCATTAGTTCATGAACGGCATCACCTGGGTTTATATTTTCAAAAAGAACTTTATACACGGCTTCGGTGATTGGCATTTCCACATTGTTTTTTCTGGACCATTGTGAAACAGATCGGGCGGTTTTTACACCTTCAGCTACCATATTCATACCTGAAGTTATTTCCTGGAGCGATTTTCCCTTTCCGATATTGTAACCCACATACCGGTTTCTGCTGTGGCGGCTGGTGCAGGTTACAATCAAGTCACCCATCCCAGTAAGACCCGAAAAGGTGTCTTGAGAAGCTCCGAGTGCACTGCCCATCCGCTTCATTTCGTGAAGCCCTCGGGTAATAAGTGCCGCTTTTGCATTGTCGCCCAGATCAGCTCCGTCAACAATACCGGCAGCTATAGCCATAATATTTTTAAGAGCTCCTCCGATTTCTGCTCCGAGAATGTCGTAATTCAGATAAACCCGGAATTTGGGTGTCATAAATGTTTCCTGGATAATCCGCGCTGCCCGCTTCGAATAGGCCGATGCCACCACGGTGGTTGGCTTAAAAGTTCCTACTTCCTCGGCGTGGCTGGGTCCTGTCAACACACCAATTTGATCCTCCAAAACCACCCCGTCCAAAACTTCTGTAAGAATCTGAGATGGGGTCATCAGTGTGTCTTGTTCAATGCCTTTAGCTACGGAAACAATAATTTCTTTTCCTGAAAGATACGCCCTTGCTTTTTCAGCCACCTCTCTCATAGCGTGTGATGGGGTGGCAAAGACAACCATACCAGAATCCTGGATGGTTTCTTCAAGTGAGCTACTTGCTTTTACGGTTCCGGGCAGCGAAACATTGGTAAGATATGCCGGATTCTTTTTATCCCGGTTAATCCCTTCCACAACCTCGGATTCTCTGGCCCAGATGGTGATGTCGTATTTGCTATTACCAAGCACAACAGCAATGGCTGTACCAAAACTTCCTGCTCCTATAATGCTTATTTTCTTCACGCAGTTGAATGTTCTTCGTTGATTCTGCCTTTGGATGGCTTGAACGATTGAATGCGGTTTTCGTTGCCCTCCAGCAGGCGTTTAATATTTCCTTTATGTTTAAAGACGATTACTGCAGCAATAATACTGGTAAACAGAATGATACTTCCATCAATATCCGAACCCAGGCCATAACGAAGGGTAAGCTGCGAAAAAGGATAAATCAAGGCTCCGGCGATAGAACCGAGAGATACGTACCTGGTGGTGAACATTACAATCAAGAAAAGCGCAAGTGAGATACTGATGGAAACCGGCTCAATACCGTAAAGCATACCACATGCTGTAGCCGCTCCTTTTCCGCCATTGAAGTTCGCATAAACAGGAAACATGTGCCCGATTACAGCAGCAATACCTGAAAAAATCAACAACATCGATTCAACTTCCCAATTGGCATAGAATGAAACAGGTCCGTCACCTATGTACCACGCCAGTCCGCTTATGACCGTAGTACATAAAAGGCCTTTACCAAAATCAAAAAGAAGTACAATGGTGCCTGCTTTCCAGCCAAGAATTCTGAAAGTATTGGTTGCTCCTGCATTACCACTTCCATGTTCCCGGATGTCAACCTTGTAAAAAATCTTTCCCATCCACAATGAGCTTGGAATGGCACCGATTAAATAACAAAGCAAGACAACAACTAAAAGTGATAACATTGGAAGCGTTTCCGTTCAGGGTTTAATCACCGTCAAAATTAGAAATGCTGTTCAGAAGAACTAAACAGGCATTGTATTAAAAAATCAAACGTGTCGCTCGGCATGATACGAAGACCGAACAAGTGGTCCGCTTTCCACATGCTCAATACCAAGTGTTTCACCGATCTCTTTATATTCGTTGAATTGATCGGGATGAATCCACTCCACTACCGGATGGTGCATTTTCGTGGGCTGCATGTATTGACCTATGGTCAGAACGTCCACTTTATGATCTACGCAATCCTGCATAAGCTGAATAACTTCTTCCCGCGTTTCCCCAAGCCCAACCATAATACCGGTTTTGGTCCGCAGCCCTTTATTTTTGCAGCGGAGCAATAGTTCCAGAGAGCGTTTATATTTCGCTTGCGGGCGCACCGTTCTGTAAAGTCTCGGTACTGTTTCAAGATTATGGCTCAATACATCGGGGGGAGTATCAATCACTATCTGCAAAGCTTCCCAAACACCGCGAAAATCAGGTATGAGCGACTCAATGGTAACGCCATTAATGGTTTCTCTAAGTACTTTGTGGCATTCGGCAAAAATGGGTGCACCTCCGTCATTCCGTTCATCGCGATTGACTGAGGTCAGCACCACATGCTTCAGTTTCATTTTTGATGCGGCATCGGCAACACGGCGGGGCTCATCCCAGTCCAGTCCCTGAACAGGCCGGCCGGTTTTAACTGCACAGAATGAACAGGAACGGGTGCATACATCACCCAAAATCATAAATGTAGCCGTTCCGGCTCCCCAGCATTCGCCCATATTGGGGCAGCGCGCTTCTGAGCAGACTGTGTTCAGATTGTTCTTTCGGATGGTTTCGGAAACTTCTTTGAACTTTTGGCCGGATGGAAGTTTTACACGAAGCCAGTCCGGGCGTCTCTGGGCCGGACCGCTTTTGTCGATTACATCAAGTTCTTTAATCATAAATAAAATCGCTATGCCCGTGAATGGCTTTTATTCTTCTGTTTCTAAAGGTACGAAATTTGAAACTTGGGATCAGTAAGTGAATCTTTCTCATTTATCTCAACATCAAAAACATCTGCAAAGTGCCTTAATATTCTCTTTTTAACCTCTTTCGTATTCATTTTTCGGCCTTTAAGTGCACTCAGGCTCGTTACCTGCCTGTTGCTGATCCCGCAAGGTACAATATGACTGAAATAGGAGAGATCGGTATTTACGTTTAGCGCAAAGCCGTGCATGGTAACCCACCTTGAACAGCGAATGCCCATCGCACAGACTTTTTCTCCGTTTGACCAGACGCCGGTTAGCCCTTCGATTCGACTCGCTTCGATCCCGTAATCCAAACATGTTCTTATCACAACCTCTTCCAAAAAACGCAGGTATTTATGGATGTCCGTAAAATGCCGGTCGAGATCGAGGATGGGATAACTCACTATCTGACCGGGGCCATGGTAAGTAATATCTCCGCCGCGGTCTATTTCGATAAATTCAGCATCAATTTCGGCAAGTTCTGCTAAAGTTCTGAGCAGGTGAGCCTGATCGCCGCTTTTACCAAGAGTATATACGTGGGGATGTTCAACGAAAAAAAGCATATCGTTAACCGGCCGTTCGTTGATTATACCGTCGCGATAATGCTTTTTTTGGTCAATTAGCCGCTGCTGGGCTTTTTTCTGCAGGTCCCACATCTTGCGGTAGGGAACACTTCCGAAATCATATACATTGATACGGTTTTTCATGAAGACAAGATAAGAAAAAGTAGGGAAAGTGGGCCCGTTCCCGGGCCCACTTTACATTGTCCTGTCTCCTTCAACTACTAAAGGCTCTGAATTTTTTTCAATTGGAAGGTCAGCTTCTGATCATGAATATGACAGGCAGATTGTACTGTACCCTAACCGGACGCCCTCTTTGCATGCCAGGAGTGAATTTTGCCAATTTCACAACTCGAATGGCTTCTTCATCACACCCTCCTCCAATTCCACGAATGACTCTTGGGTTTTCCACTTCTCCTTTCTCGTTTACAATAAACTGTACATAAACTCTTCCCTGAATGTTTGCACGTAAGGCGCGTTCGGGATATACGACTTCTCTTTGAAGAGCTGCCATTCCACCAATCAGTTCGGGCATTTGCTCAACAAGAATAAAGAAATCCTCTTCCTCTTCTGCTACTTCTTCAGCCTGCGCCGGAGGCGGAGGGGGCAGTGCAAGCTGAGCACTAAAGTCAAGCTCAGCATCGATCATAATATCAATATCTTCAATAATTTCGGTATTGGGTACCGGAACGGGAACCGGAGGCCTGGGAGGTGGCGGTACGGTTTCACGCTGTTGAGTTTGTACAATCTCTTCCATCTCAATCGCTTCCTGCTCACCAACAAAAATCAAATCTGTATCTGCCGAAACTAACTCAATCCGAACCATTACAATGGCTATGATTAGTGTCAGGATAAGACCTGTTTCGAGCAAAATGGTGTAGTAGTTGCGAAGGTTTGCTTCGGGCTTTTTACGTTGGATGTCGTAATTGGGTTTGAGTCTTTTGTCTTTCATGATCTCTCACCTCTCTGTTCATTTTAGTAGTTATTATGTAGTTATTCAGACAATTTATGATAGAATTTGTGTTTGGGAGACTTTCTATCTACTTATAAGATATCCACAGATTGTTAAGGATATATGTATTTATAAGATAAATTTCTCTTTTATCTTAATCTTTATTGGGGTTTCCTGGTGTAGCAGTCGAAACCAAAATAAAGCAAATGTTTCCGGGCATGCTATGCTAAACAGGTATGAACGCCTACAACAAACTTTGCTGATTGTTAATGCTATTGAATCTCTTATTTTACCAGCTGATAATTAAAGAATGCATTTATCTGGTTTGCAGTTTTATTGATATGAAACAAGGCTGATTTTTTTGTAAGTTTGCATGCTTAAGTAAGAACCTGACTATCTTAGCGAAAAAGTTGTTATGAAAAATTTATTTACCTCCGAATCTGTATCAGAGGGACACCCGGATAAAGTTGCCGATCAAATTTCGGATGCTATTCTTGATGCTATGCTGAAGGGCGACCCAGACTCTCGAGTAGCTGTTGAAACTCTTGTAACTACAGGTCTAACCGTGCTCTCCGGGGAGGTAAGAACTGAAGCTTATGTAGATGTTCAGGAGACTGCACGTCAGGTAATCCGCGATATTGGATATACAAAAGCAAGTTACCGTTTTGATGCGGATTCATGCGGAGTGATTTCTGCCATTCACCAGCAAAGCGAAGATATTGCACAGGGTGTTGATGAAGGAGATGATAAAAAACTGGGTGCCGGTGACCAGGGGATGATGTTTGGCTATGCAACCACTGAAACAGAAGCATATATGCCAATGACACTCCAATTTTCACACGATCTTTTGAGAAAGCTTGCTCAAATTCGAAAAGAAACGAATCTGATGCCATACCTTGGCCCCGACAGCAAAAGCCAGGTTACGGTTGAATATGATGAGAATAAGAGGCCCAAACGAGTTGATACAGTTGTAATATCGACTCAGCATGATGAAGGCATTGATCAGACTCAGATAAAAGATGATATCAAAAATCATCTTATCTCTTCTGTAATTCCCCCTGAATTGCTGGACGCTGATACCATTTTCCATGTGAATCCGACAGGTAAATTTGTAATTGGAGGGCCACATGGTGATACAGGACTGACAGGCAGAAAAATTATAGTGGATACATACGGTGGACGCGGAGCACATGGCGGTGGGGCCTTCTCTGGAAAAGATGCTTCAAAAGTGGATCGCAGTGCGGCTTATGCAACCCGCCATATTGCCAAAAATATCGTTGCGGCCGAGTTGGCTGATGAATGCCTGGTTCAGGTGGCCTATGCAATTGGCGTAACCGATCCCGTTTCGATCAATGTGAGCACTTACGGAACCGGGAAAGTCAGTGATGTGGCTCTATCCAAAGCAATTTCAAAAGTATTTGACCTTACTCCCGCAGGCATTATCAATCGCCTAAAGCTTAAAGAGCCACGATTCAGAAAAACAGCTACTTACGGCCATTTCGGACGGAATGAATTTACCTGGGAACAGCTCGATTTTGTTGATGCAATTGTGAATGCCGTTAAATAGCTGGCTTTTTACAATATAAAAGTGCTTTATGAAGTGAAAAGTGCCCTATATTTAATTTCGCACATTGCAAAAAAAAGTGGCTGAAAAATAATAAGGCTCTCATGCGATTGCAAAAATGCCAACTGCGATCAGCAGAATAACAACCAGAACAATAACTGTGCGCCGGATATATAGGTGTAGCATCTCTTTAGTTATACAATGTTAAAGCGTTCGGAGTGAACTTTATGGACAGGCACTCCCCAGCCTGCAATAGTTGGTTCTACCACATCCATCATAGGAGGAGGGCCGCAGATAAAATATTCACATTTTTCAAAATCTTCTGGTGTGTACTTTTTGAGAATTTCTTCGGTTATAAATCCGGTTTCTCCATTCCAGTCTTCTTCTGCATCTTCAAAAACGAAAATCACATCAAGGTTTAGTTCAGATGCGAGTACTTTCAGATCTTCATAAAACGGTGTGAGTTCTTTAGAGGGAGTTCCATAAATAGCCGTAATTTTTCTGCGGTCGCCCCTGTCCCTCAGCGTTTGCAGCACACTCATCAGCGGGGTGATACCGATTCCGCCTACAATAAAAATGTTATGAGTTGCAGTACTTTCACTCAGTGTAAAGTTCCCATATGGGCCCTCTATAAATGCGCTTGAGCCTACTTCGATCTGGCCAATTTCCGAAGTAAAATCTCCAAGTTCTTTAATCGTAAATCGGAGATTGCTTATTCTCTCAGCACTTGAAGAGACCGTGAATGGATGCTGCTGAAGTTTAAATGGAGAATCACCAAGTGTAATCCAGGCAAATTGCCCTGCCATAAATTCAAAACCCCGATGACCTTGTGGTTCCAGTTCAATACTCCATATGGTATCGACCTCCTTCTTTATACTGGTGATTTTGTAAGGCTTTTTTTTCATTTGAAAGGGACGATAAACCCTGTTATGTAGTAAAAGTCCGATTGTGATTAAAGATAAGCTCACCCAAATTGCCTGCTGCCACAGTTCCGAAATATAGAAACTCACCTGCAGAATGTGCACAGTACCTACAAAAACGACAAATAACGCAAGAATTCCGTGTGATGCACGCCACCATTCATATACCAGTCCGATTTTCTCTCTCCAGTGAGTGAATGCAATAAGGGCAGTTATAGCGATCAAAACTGATGAAAGTGCCAGTGCCCTTGGAAAATTTACTCTTGGATCTAAAAATTTATGAAACTCCGAATCAGCCAAAAAAAGAATAAAAAAATGAGCAATGATAAAACCCCAGGCAAAGTATCCGGCTTTTCCATGAAACTGAAGGAGCTCATCAAGACCGAAGGGTGCTCCGATTTTACTATAACGGGCGGTGAGAAGAAACTGGAGGCCCATCATGGCAAGACCAACAAAGCCAAGGCCCACACCAAACTCAACCCAAAATCCACGGCTCTCCTCCTCATGGCCTATCAAAGCGAGTACCAGTGGAGCCACTACTAGTACAAAAAAAAATGTCAGCCATAAAAAGGCATTTTTCAGAAAAATTGCTTTCGTTCTCATCCGGCGTCAGTACAAATAATTTTGAACAGTAATATTTTCTACAAGGTAATGCAGGTTTTTCTTTCATGGAAATGGAAAAATGCTGTTACCTGCAATGATCTGATAATTGGAAATACTATAATAGTTAGCTATGGCATTCGGATTCCTGTAATTCTGTGTTCAGGGGTCTGAACATTAAAGTGCGGAACTTCCTCGGAGTGATGACAGGCATTACAGCTTTGTGTAAAAATTTCAAACTGACGATTAAATACTTCAATATCTCTTTCTTCCACAGCTTCTTCCATTGCCGGAAGTGCCTGATTGAGGTACTGCTGGGCCGACTCTGCCCTTGCAGGCCTCCGCTCCAGGCCCCGCTCAATGGCCAGTTGAAGTTTTTCGACCTGGTAGCGGGCATATCCCCAGTTCTCATCCTGACCGGCCCAGTAAAGTTCTACGTGCCGGTAACCAGTTTCAACCATTGCCATATCGAATCCGCGTAGGTGATCTGTAATGGTTTCGAGTTTTTCTTTGAGGTCTCCGGTCAGCCAGTCCTGAGAACCAATCGGCTCTGTTAATATTTCATGATCCCCTTTTGCAGTTTCAGTTTCGGAACTTTGACATGAAATAAAAGCGAACATAAATATCAAAATAAAAAAGAAAATTGCAGTTAAGGTGTATTTAATTTTCGTCATAAAAAGTTCAATAGTTATTTTGGTACTTATATCTATTTTTATTTTAACCTCATTGCACTGCATTCCTTTACAGAATCTACACAAAAAAAATTCCAATATTTTGATATTGTGATGCACTGAACAATCAAAATCCGAAATAGTTTATTCTTCGCGTTGGCTTGAAGCTGATGGATAAGTCGCTTAAATTCATTTAAAACGGAAGTAAAGGAACATCTGCGTGGTAAAGGTTGTAAAAGAGCCGGGTAAATTATGTTGATAACATTTAAACTAATTTCATCAATAAAATAAATGGCAGAAAAGGAACGCCCTACCTTTGAAGAAGCTTTAGACAAGTTAGAAGGAATTGTCGAAAAACTCAGTAACCAGGATATAACCCTTGAAAGATCGGTTGAATTATATGAGGAAGGACTTCGTTTATCAAAAATCTGCACAGAAACCCTGGAACAGGCTACCCTGAAAATTGAACAAATTGATAAAACAACCAACAGCGATTCGGAAGGCGCTTGAAACGAATTATGAAATTAAAAAAACCCGAAGCGGGGCCGCTGCTCAGGAACATTCACTCACCTGCTGACCTCAAAAAGCTTAAACCTGAACAACTTCAGGAAGTCTGTGATGAACTTCGTGAATATATTATAGACATCGTCTCAGTATATGGCGGGCATTTTGGAGCCAGCCTTGGTGTGGTGGAATTAACTGTCGCTCTTCATTATACCTATAACACACCCGAAGATTTGGTTGTTTGGGATGTGGGTCACCAGGCTTATGGACACAAAATTCTAACCGGGCGGCGCGATAGTTTCCATACAAACCGTAAATACAAAGGCCTTTCCGGATTTCCAAAGCGAAGCGAAAGCGTATACGATACATTTGGTGTGGGCCACTCCAGCACCTCTATCTCGGCCGGACTTGGCATGGCAATTGCACGTGATCTTGACCTTTCCGACAAAAAAGTGGTCTCAGTAATTGGCGACGGTGCAATGACCGGCGGTATGGCATTTGAAGCAATGAACAATGCCGGTGCACTCAATAGTGATATTCTAGTGGTTCTTAACGACAATAATATGTCAATTGATCCAAATGTGGGTGCCCTCAAAGAATACCTGGCAGAGATCACTACAAGCAAAACATTCAACAAAATGCGCGATGAGATTTACGATCTGCTCGGGCATTTTAAGGCGGCCGGAGACAAAATGCGAAAAGCGGCTTCCAAACTGGAGCGAGCCGTGACAGCGGCTATCACACCAGGTGCACTTTTCCAGGCACTAGGATTTAAATATTACGGTCCGGTGGATGGCCATAACGTGGATGCCCTGCGCCGCCACTTGGAAGATTTGAGAACCGTTTCAGGTCCGAAACTTCTACATATTGTAACTATAAAAGGAAAAGGCTTCGTCCCTGCCGAACGCGAACAGACCAAATGGCACGCTCAAAGCAGCCCGTTCGATAAAATTACCGGCAAGTCGCTCGCCCAGCCCACCAGCGAGAATAAGCAACCTTCAAAATACCAGGATGTGTTTGGTGAAGCACTTGTTGAACTGGCCGCCAAAAACGAAGATATCGTGGCAATAACACCCGCCATGCCGAGCGGTTCCAGCCTATGGCCGATGATGAAAACTTTTCCCGACCGCGCTTTCGATGTAGGTATTGCAGAACAACACGCAGTTACCTTTGCCGCCGGACTTGCCACACAGGGTAAAAAAGCATTCGCTGCGCTCTATTCCACATTCTTACAGCGGGCATACGATCAGGTGATTCACGATGTGGCCATTCAAAAGCTGCCGGTTGTTTTTTGTATCGACCGGGCAGGACTTGTGGGTGCCGACGGACCAACTCATCATGGACTTTACGATATTTCTTACCTCAGAGCTGTCCCCAATATGATCGTCTCTTCGCCCATGAACGAACAGGAACTCCGGGACATGCTCTTCACAGCTTCCGAATATAATAATGCTGCCTGGGCAGTACGTTATCCGCGTGGCCGTTCTACCGGTATGAACATCCGAAAAGACTTTCTTAAAACAGAAATTGGGAAAGGACGTGTCATCCGGGAAGGAGAAAAACTTGCAATACTTAGTTTTGGACCGATCGGTAACTATGTTGTTGAAGTTGCAGAAATACTTGAAAAGGAGGGGCTGGAAATCGGTCACTTCGATATGCGGTTTGCCAAACCCCTTGATACTGCAATGATAGATCATGTACTGGCCGGTTACGACTCGATCATTACTCTGGAAGACGGTACCAGACTTGGAGGTTTTGGGTCAGCCGTAGCCGAGTATGTGGCCGGAAAAGGCGCCGGAATACCGGTAAAAATTATGGGTGTGCCCGACACCATCGTTGAGCACGGCACCCAGCGCGAACTGCACGATGAAGTGGGTATTGGGCCGGACGGAATTATCTCTCAAGTAAGAGAATTACTCGGCGTTACAGCAAAATAAACTGCTGCTGCCCGGATATCACCAAAAGATTTTATCCTCAGCAAGACGAAGATAAAATTATTTTCCTGGTGGGCGAAAGGCATTGTTACCCTTTTCTGTGAACTCCATCCTTGGTGCTCCGATCAAATCCAGACAGTAGGGAATAGCGGGGTAAACAGCATCGAGGCATTCTGCTATCGCTTTTGGTTTACCAGGAAGATTGATAATTAATGATTTTTTACGAATGCCCGCTGTCTGAGCTGAAAGAATGGCCGTGGGGACAAACTGAAGAGACACTCTGCGCATCTCCTCTCCAAATCCCGGTAGTATTTTTTCGCAAAAATTTTCTGTAACCTGCGGTGTAATATCTCGCGGGGCAGGGCCTGTGCCACCTGTCGTACAGATCAACCCGGTTTCAAGATCACTTAATTCAATCAAAATTTTACGCAGCTTGTCCCTTTCATCGGGAATTACTTCATATCTCCACTCAATGGGATTTTTTATTCGCTCGCTGAAATATTTTTTGATCTCCGGGCCGGAACGGTCCTCATACTCACCCCGGCTGGCACGGTCAGACAATGTGATAATTCCTATTGTTACTGTATCCATTCTCTTAAGGCTGTTATATTTTGATTGATGTTTTTACTACTGAAGATAACAAAATGTGCCTGGTCTGATAAGAAGATTCCAGGTACGAAACCACGCTGTGTATGAAAACCGCAAAATCATCCCAACAAATACCTGCTTACTCACGATATAGACGCCAAATCAGACTACCGGAAGTTGGTTTGAAAGGACAGGAAAAATTACGATCTGCATCAGTCTTGGTAGTGGGAGCAGGCGGCCTGGGATGTCCGGCACTTCTCTATCTTATAGCTGCAGGAATTGGAAAGATCGGTATTGTTGATGGTGACAGGGTAGAGCTGAGCAACCTGCAAAGGCAAGTGCTTTACAGTGAAGAAGATGTGGGAGAACTAAAATCGGAAATCGCTTCCCGGAAGCTCAAAAATCACAACAGTGATGTGAATTTATCGTCTCACAATTTCTGGCTTTCGAATGATAATGTAATGGAGACTCTTACAGGATATGACATTGTGATCGACGGCACCGACAATTTTCCAACGCGCTATCTCATCAATGATGCTTGTATATTCATGGAGAAGCCATTTATTTACGGATCTGTATACCGCTTTGAAGGGCAGCTTTCACTCTTTAATTATGCACAGCCCGATGGCACACGCGGTCCAAATTATCGTGACCTTTTTCCGGAACCGCCGCCAGCCGAACTGGTACCCGACTGCTCGGATGCCGGTGTGATGGGTGTGCTTCCCGGTATCATCGGCACTATGCAGGCCAACGAAGTAATCAAGTGGATTACAGGAATGGACGGGCTGATGAGCGGCAGGCTACTGATCTTTGATGCGGTTCAATGTGAAAGCCAGGTAGTTTCGATTCCAAAACGCATTGATAACCCTGTTACCGGAAAAAATCCATCTATCACCCGGCTAATTGATTACGAGCATTTTTGCAATCCCGCAAATGGTGACGGTGTGGATGAAATTTCCACGAAAGAGTTGAAAAACTGGATAAAGACAGGGAAAGATTTCCGTCTGATTGATGTGAGGCAGCCCGAAGAATACGAAGTCTCCAATCTCGGCGGGGAATTGATACCACTTCTACAAATTAATCATATTTCAGAAGATATCAGATCGGATCAACCCGTGGTATTCTATTGCCGCACAGGCCGCCGAAGTGCGGAAGCCATCCGTAAACTAAATGCACACGAGAAATTTAACAACCTCTACAATCTGAAAGGCGGCATGGAAAGCTGGAAGCGAATGAAGGATTAAAGGTTTTAATTCCCGACAGGAGGTTTTTGTTTATGTTGATCAGTGTTGGATGAATATTTGAAATTTGCAATTTCACACTCGATTACATTCACGGATCGATTTGATACCTTTAAAGTAGGTCTGTCCCGCTCTGATAAAATTTTTGTTCACCACACAAGTCTACATTGAACCACATTTATTGATGCATGCTTTTATCGTGTCAATGATAAAACATCGGGTAAAACTATCAGACCTGACTCGACACTATTCATTTTCCCAAATCCGGACTACACGGTGTCCGTGAGAATTGAGTGAGGCCCTGTACATACCAGCCGTGTTCATCTGCATGGAGATATTGCCTGCTGCATCCACTCCGATGAATCCCGCATCTCCAGGATCAAGCCGTTCGGTGAGTACAAAACTCATTGCGTTTTCGAGCGATTCATTATTAAATTCCATATAGTTTGCAATAGTGTTGGCTGAAACATTTCTCATAATTTGTTCGCCCCATCCAGTCGCAGAAATAGCAGCCACATGATTTGCAAAAGTTCCAGAACCAATGATCGGCACATCCCCCACACGTCCAAACTGTTTGTTGGTCATGCCCCCTGTTGAGGTAGCTGCAGCCAGGTTACCTTTGCGATCCATTGCCACAGCTCCCACAGTTCCGTATTTATGGTTTTTGTCATCGATGTCTGAAGATCTATTCAGCCTTGCATCTTCCTGTGTTCGCTGCCATTGTTGGTAGCGACGTTCAGTGTGAAAATAATCATTTTCAACCCGTTCCACATTCGTCTGATTGGCAAACTCCTCGGCCCCTTCACCTGAGAAGAAAATATGACGAGACTCCTCCATGACTATCCTCGCCAGTGAAACAGGATTTTTTACCGTGGTCAAGCCGGTCAAAGCACCCGCAGCCAGAGTGCTACCGTCCATGATGGCTGCATCCAGTTCGTGCTTGCCTTCACTGGTAAAGACCGATCCTTTCCCGGCATTAAAAAGCGGATTGTCTTCGAGATTACGAACCACCTGCTCCACGGCGTCCAGGGCAGTGCCGCCATCACGAAGCACTGCTTCACCTACCTCAAGGGCTTCATTTAGCCCGCTGTAGTACTGTTCCTTTAGTGTGTCGGGTATATCTCTTGAAATGGTGCCCGCTCCCCCGTGCAATGCAATGGCCCACTCGGTTTGGCTCATGCTCAATTCCTTCTTGTGATCATTCCGGTCGCTTGCTGAAATTATCATGGCGATGGAAATTATAATCAATTGCAAAAGTTTCATGACAAAAATTATTATTGGCATTCGGATGAAACGGAAATATTAAACATCAGGCCACTTACAATTTTTACCTCTGATGTTATCATTTTTTCCTTTTCTTTTTAAAATAAAAAAACCCGATCCAAAGAATGGACCGGGTTTGTAAATTTTATACTTGAAACAAGTTTATTCTTTTTTATCATTTTTCGGCCTGAATGATTCCAGGAAGTCCATCGGCAGAGGAACGATTGTAAATGTTGAGTTCTCATCGCTGAGTTCAACCATGGTTTGCAGATAACGAAGTTGAAGGGCTGTCGGTGTTTTTTCAATCATTTTTCCGGCTTCAACCAGTTTGGCAGCAGCTTCAAACTCACCTTGTGCATTAATAATTTTCGCACGTCGGTCACGCTCACTTTCGGCCTGCCTTGCCATGGCGCGCTTCATCGATTCGGGCAGAATAACATCTTTAACTTCAACAGAAACCACCTTGATTCCCCAGGGATCTGTATGCCTGTCAATAATGTCCTGGATCTGTTTGTTGATTTTATCTCTTTCAGCAAGCAGTTCATCCAGTTCAAACTGTCCCAGCACACTTCGCAGCGTGGTTTGTGCAAACATAGAGGTGGCCGCGATATATCTTTCAACCTGGATTACAGCTCGTTCGGCATCGACTACCCGGAAAAAAGTGATTGCGTCTACATTAACAGTAACGTTGTCTTTGGTGATTACTTCCTGACGCTCCACATTAATGGTGAGTACCCGGAGATCAACCCGTTCCACTTTATCAATGAAAGGAATCAGAATGATAAGTCCCGGTCCCTTAGTAGCCTGAAATTTACCAAGACGGAATACAACTCCCCGTTCGTATTCCCTCATTATTTTGAACATTTGCGGCAGAAATACCGACAGGAAAATTACAATTGTAATCACCCATACTAACATGTTGGTTATTGCACCTGGATCGTCCATAGGCTTTGCTCCTTATTTTTGATGTTTGGTTATTAAGTCTGTTTTTGGTCCGGTGCACAGTTTGGCACCGGTTTGCTTCGCAGGTTATTTAAATAAAATCAGTTTGCCGGTGACATTCATGAAAAGCAGCATTTTTTTATGAAGCGGTTTTTTCTTCGGCAGCGGCTGCTTCCTCTTTGTTCTGCGGCCTTACAATTGCCCGCAGGCCTTTAAATTCAATGATCTGACAGATTTCACCTTCATTGAGAACACTCTCACTTTCGGCTGTCCAGTATTCCCCGTCGAAAAAGACCCGGCCGTATTGATTCGGTAAAATGGTATCGGTCACTTCAGCGGTTTTGCCCAGTGTGGATTCAAGTCCCGTCCTTACCGGGTTAAATAGTGATTTTACACCATAAGTTACAATCCATGCAAAAAACGCAGCCGTGAGCAGGGTTGCAGGTATCAGCCAGTACATAGATATCTGCATCTCATCCGGCAGGTCCTGAAATAACATAAGAGCTCCAAGAAAAAACGCCACGGTTCCGCTCGCGATTAATAATCCGAAAGTTGGTGTAAACGCCTCGGCCACAAAAAGTATAATAGCCAGGCCAATTAAAATAAAGCCCGCGAGATTGATCGGCATCGCGGCAACGCCATATAATAACAGAATCAGTGCTATTACACCAGCCACTCCGGGGATAATTCCTCCCGGATTGGTCACTTCACCGATAATTCCGTAAATCGCCACGAGAGTCAGGATCAGCATCACTTCGGGTCGCAGCAAAAAGCTGAAGAAAATTTCTGCCAGTGTTTGAGGAATCCGTTCGGTGGAAGCGTCCCTCGTATTCAGGATTTTACCTTCCACTTCCATTCCGTCCATCTGTTCTAGCAGGTCCTGAAGGTTATCGGCAATCAGATCGATTACATTTATTTCAAGAGCTTCACGGGAAGTAATTGATGCACCGTCTCTTACGGCAGATTTAGCCCACTCAGCATTCCGTTCACGCTGCTCTGCAATCGATTCGATAAAACTTTCGGAATAATTGAAAATCTTTTGCTGAGCCACGGTATCCATTTCCCCGCCTCCCATGGTAACCGGTGATGCGGCACCGATATTGGTTGCCGGTGCCATCGCTGCGATATGAGCCGCCAGGGTAATAAAAGTTCCTGCACTGCCGGCATTAGCACCTCTCGGTGATACATACACTACGGTGGGATGTTCTGTACCAAGTAATATCTGCACAATATCCTGGGTAGAATCGAGCAGTCCGCCCGGAGTGTCCAGTTCGATTATGAGTGCTTCATCACCGTTTTCGATGGATTTTCGAAGGCTTCTTTCAATATATTGTGTGCTGGTTGGCCCGATTGCTCCTTCCACACGAATCACACTCACAGTGGTTGGACCTTCACTGCGTTCCTCAACTGCAGTTGTATCTTGCACAGCTGTTGTGTCTGCATCCTGCATAACAAAGGCAGCACCTGTGACAAATAGAATTACTGATATAAGTAAATTTTTATTCATGATGAAATTTAAAACAAAAAGTGCTTGAGGATTGGTTCCTTCCTCCCATTCAATAACGTACGTTTCATTTCATCAATATACTTACTTTTTTGCGACAATATGGCTCTCACTTCGAAGTGATTTGAATGAGTTCCCGGGATAATCTCAGTTTTGACAACTTTTCCGTGTTATAAAGTAAAGCAGAATGGATCAATCCAAAAAATCTCGCCAGTCGCGTCCGCCGGTAATCCACGGAAGATTGAACCGGGCCATGTATGCATAGCCGTAGGGATCGCCGCCTTCATACAACAGGTAGATCCAGCCTTCGCTCGGTGTTCCATTCCTACCTGCAGCAAGAGATGAGTATGCGAATCCGCCTTCTTCAACCAGGCGTTTCACCGGCCAGGTTTGACCACCGTCGAAACTGGCCCAAATGGTTCCGGTATTCCGGCCGGATTCAGACTCAACATTGCTGAAAACCAGAATATCATGGCCGTCAATATCGAGGCGAACAAGCCCTGCCATTAAACCATAATCAGTGTCCTGCGGACCGTCTGGGAGATCATTCGATACAGAAAGATTATCCCACGTCTGCCCCCCGTCATCACTCCATGCGATATGTCTCATTAAAGGAGTTAACCCGTCAGTGGAAAGATGGCGTCGTGAATTGTAGTAGAGCCGTCCGTCAGACAACTCTTCGATAGCTGCTTCTCCGGTTCCGTATGCAGGAAAAGGAGCACTGGTTTGCCATGTTTCCCCACCATCATCGCTGTAAATTGCATTTGTATAGTGCGAATCCCAAAACTCACGATCATTCCCTTCGCCGTATGAACGCGACGGACGTATCAGGCGACCTGCATATTCACCATGTTTGAGTGTGATTCCTCTTTCATTCATATGCATTGAGGGTACGTTTCCTATTTCATCGGGATGAATGGTTACATCGAAAAGTTCCCACGTAACCCCATGATCAGTGCTTCGATAAACGGTTATGGGAGAGGGAGGGTGCCCCTCTTCAACAAAAGCCAGAATACTGCCAGAGTTTTCATCAACCGTAACACCACCGCCATGAAAACCGGGATCAGCCACAGTGATCACCGGTCCCCAGGTCTCTCCGCCATCTTCACTGCGGCGAACCTGATAACTGTTGCTTCCCCATGTGGCGATCACGCTCCCGTCTGTAGCAACCACCACATTGGGAAATCGTTCACCTGTGAATACCTCCTGAACGTCAAATGCTTCGGATCCATCTCCCCAGTACGGGTTTTCCTGCGGGCTGCAGGAGACGATTAATACCAAAGCCAGTGAGTACAGTATTAAAGTGCAGAGTATTTTTTTCATCAGGTTTTTTTTATGACTGTTTGGTGAGGCAGATTTTTAATTTGATACAAGATTTCCAAATAGCCAAAATATGGAACCAATCTGAAAATAACTTAATAGATTAAGGTACTGTACATTACCACATACCCGGATATTTCAACTTGAGATTTTTTCCTCCGCAAGAACCGATTGCTCAAGCCGGCCAAATGCGCTATCTTGTTAAGCTGAAAATTTTTAATAAAAAACTCTTTTATGACTTTTCTGACATCATATTTCCTTCTGGCTCCCCCCGATGGCGACGGTGGCGGTGCCATGATTAACTTGCTGTTTCTTGCAGCCATCTTTTTTGTATTCTATTTCTTTATTATTCGGCCTCAGACCAAACGCCAGAAAGAGATTCAAAAGAAAGTGGGCGAAATGAAAAAAGGTGACAAAGTGGTTACCGGCGGAGGTATGTTCGGCATTGTGAACTCCATTGACGAAGATACTGTTTTGCTGGAAATAGACAGTGGTGTGAAAGCACGTTTCCAGAAAAGCTCCATCACCGATGTAAATCCTGGCAAGAATTAACTTTTCCAGGAAACAAAACCGGGCGGTTATTAACCCGGTTCACCTAATAAAAATTTAGCAGGTTCTACCCGATTACAAATGTCTGATTTTACCTTCAATACTATCCCGGAAGCAATCGAAGACATCCGGTCAGGCAAAATGGTTATCGTTGTGGATGATGAAGACCGCGAAAACGAAGGTGACTTTGTGATGGCGGCAGACAAAGTAACTCCTGAATCGATCAACCAGATGGTGATGCACGGGCGTGGCTTGGTTTGTGTTCCCATTACTACGCGGCGTGCTAAAGAACTTGACCTCGATTACATGGTTACCGATGGCGCCGATCCTGATGAGGCGGCCTTTACCATTTCTGTGGATCATAAAAAGCTCACTACAACCGGAATTTCAGCGCCCGATCGTGCAAACACGATTAAAGAACTGATCAACCCGGAAGCGAAACCGTCTGATTTCCGGCGTCCCGGTCATATTTTTCCTCTCACGGGTGTGGATGGAGGAGTGCTGAGGAGAGCGGGGCATACCGAAGCTGCCATCGACCTGGCAAGGCTGGCGGGTTGCAGCCCGGCTGGCATTATTTGTGAAATAATGCATGATGACGGCGAGATGGCGCGTCTGCCCGAACTGATCAAGCTTTCCAAAAAGTTCGGAATGAAACTCATTACCATCAAGGATTTGATTGCCTACCGGATGAAGCACGAATCGCTCGTAAAAAATATCATGAGCGTAGATATGCCCACCATTTACGGAGATTTTAAACTGCACGTTTTTGAGGAGAAACTGACTGGCGAACACCACCTGGCTTTTGCAAAAGGAAAATGGGGCAAGGATGATCCCGTTTTGGTTCGTGTTCACTCCGCCAATCCTCTGGCTGATATTTTTGGCAGCAAACGGAGCGATAAAACCGGTATTCTGCACCAGTGCCTGAAGATGGTAGAAAAATCGAAATGCGGTGTTGTACTTTATATGGATCAGATGAGCCGTGAGTACAACATCACTGATCAGATTGCTGCTATTAAACTTCAGGACGATGGCCTCTCCAAGGATGAAATTCGTTCTCGCCTGGGCACCAAGCTCGACGCACGTGACTACGGTGTAGGTGCACAGATTCTCCATACGTTGGGAATTCGAAAACTAAGACTGCTCACTAACAACCCCGTAAAACGTGTGGGAATCAACAGTTTTGGGCTGGAAATGGTGGAAGAGGTTACCATCCCACTCGACCACATTGATACCGACCACCCCGATGAAAAACTGGACAAACCTCAGGAAAAGGGCGGTTTCCTGAAAAAGCTTATGCTCGAATGACTTACGTCTGATATCTAATGCTGCCCTGGCGAAAAGACGATTTTTATTTTAAATATTAATCAAGCTCTTTTTGATGTCGATAGCTAAGATGTTGAAGGTTACCGGAATGGTTATGTTGGCCATGACCATTGGAAATAAAGCTGTATTCGCGCAGTCTAATCCGGATGACCTCCCTCCGGTTGGACCGGATCAGACAGTGATCGCCGATGAAGATATATGGCCGCATATTAATTGGGCCTCCTTTGACCAGGATAAGGTAATCAGTTACGGCGGCTATCAGTACAGCATATATTGGAATGCTGACAGGGTGTTGACCCTCACACGGAGGAACCTAAACAAAGATGAGGTTCTAACGGTGCGTTTGGAAGATTATATTCTTGCAGAGGGGCTGAGCGAAGAGCAGCAACGAAACGGTCACCGTAACACGGTTATCGGTATTAGCCCTGAGGACGGCAGACTTCACCTCGCCTGGGATCACCACGCCAACGATTTAAACTATACGCGCAGCAGAGAAGGATTAATAACCAATCCGCCGGAAAATATCAGTGCTGGTGATTTTGAACCACGTCAGCCCGTAATGGAAGGGGCACCCCAGCGCGTTACCTACCCCCGTTTTCTGAATGATCATGATGACAACCTTTTCTTCTTTTACCGTAGTGGCGGAAGCGGCAGCGGTAACATCGCCTTTTTTGAATATAATGGCGTAGAAAGCCGCTGGATGCTGATCACCGACAAACTATTTGGTTTGGAGGGCGAGTATGCCGAGTGGGACAACAGCCAATCGCGCAACGCCTATATGCATGATCTTGTATTTGACAGCAATAACCGGCTGCATATCACCTGGGTATACCGGGAAACTTATGCCACATGGGCAAGCAATCATGATCTGCATTATGCTTACAGCGATGATAAGGGACGTACCTGGAATAATAATGTCGGGGATATAATTTCTGACACCCGAAAGGGTGAGGTCATTACGATCAATTCCCCTGGTATTGTAGTGTGGGATATCCCCGTATTTTCATGGTTGATGAACCAGGGTGGGATGACCCTGGACTCGCACAATAATCCTCATGTGGCTACCTTTCACATGGAAAAAACCTTCGAACCAGATGACCTTCAGCATAGCCCGCCGGTAGAGGTGCGATACAGACTGAATTACTATCATTACTGGCGGGATAACCAGGGAGAGTGGCATCGCAGTGAACCTTTGCCAAAGCCGGTAAGCGCCGGACGTCCGATGATTGCGGTTGCCCCTGACAATACGGTTGTTGTTTACTTTCTGAGCAATGAAGGCTTTATATCTCATATTGCACGAGAGGAGGATCAGTGGGGAAAATGGCAAAGTTTGCGACTGACCGGCCCTGAGTTTACGGGTTTGGATGTTTCAAAACCTGATAAGCGCCGGTTACAGGAAACCAATATTTTATCTTTTACGGCCGACCACAGAGGGAATATGGACGGGAGAGGTTATGCGTTTCTTGATTTTGACCTTAAGCGTATCGTTGATTTGACCCGACCGTGAAATTTTAAGTCCGCTTCCTGGTTAATGTGATTGTATTATCAGGTCGATTCGGATTTCGAAATTCAATTTCAGAAAATAAATATATCTTTGTTAATTCTTTGAGGGATTGGGACCATAAAAACACTGGCACGCAATCAGGTTGCTAAACAGATACAAAAATGGTGATAATCTGGCCTTTAAGTTCATCAGAAAATTCATGACCTATTAAAAAACGAACACTTCAATACTTAGATCATTGGGATTCATAAATCAATGATATATTCTGAATTCGATCTTAAAGCAGTTAAACAAGATTATATAAGTAAAACACAGAGCCCGAATCAAGTTTGAAAATTTGTCCACTCTAATGAAGGAGCTGTCGTTTAATCTCAATTGCAAATGCCGGTAGATCGGATGGAATCCGGGAGGTAATCAGGTTGCCGTCAACCATCACTTCCTGATCGGTAAAATTGGCACCTGCTCCCGTAATTTCATCCTGAATACCGCTTACTCCAGTTAAAGTTCTTCCTTCCACAATTCCCGTGGCAATCACTACCTGCGGGCCGTGGCATATTGATGCAGTGGGTTTATTCATTTCAATAAAATCTCTGACAAAATCCACGACTTCGGGGTGTTCTCTCAGTGTGGCAGGTGACCGGCCACCAGGAATAATCAGTGCGTCAAAATCTGCAGGATTGACTTCTGTTACAGAATACTCAACAACCGCTGTGATGTCGCTGTTATAAGCTTTGTACAGGCCTGCTTCCACTCCGATAATGATAATTTCAGCACCTTGATTTTGCAGGTAGCCTATTGGAAACATCGTTTCCCCGTCATGAAATCCTTCGGTTATCAGGAATGCTACCCGCTTTCCTTCAAGTTCCTTTCCTTCGGTTGCTGCATTCACATCAGTCGCAAACAAAGCTGATAGCAGAATTACTGCCATAAGTACAAAAAATGGATATGATGCAAT
Organism: Balneolaceae bacterium; assembly: GCA_020832285.1. Taxonomy (GTDB): domain Bacteria; phylum Bacteroidota; class Rhodothermia; order Balneolales; family Balneolaceae; genus Rhodohalobacter. Next base: position 7,280 of record JAFIFB010000017.1, on the reverse strand, counting down.
TTTGCCTCTCATAATTCTCTCCACGTTAAATTTTATCTCTTATATGAATTAAGCATCTAAATATATATGATGCTTATTTATATATTAAGGAGCCTGGCACTAAAAGACAAAAAAATGACCTCATTAGATGGGATTTGATTATTTATTTAAATCAAAAAGCAAGTTGATTGGGATGAGTTCTCGAATCGCTCTTAACGGGCAAAGGCGCAGGAAGCAGAGGGGGATTTCACGCAGAGTCTATATGGAAAAGTGAACACTATTCATTTTATATAAGATCTACTGTTTTAAAAAAACTGTGAAGGAAGAATGACCAGTTAAACCGGTTTTAATTTCGTAAAACAAACAATGCCCTTGACGATCTGCTCCTCAGCCATGAATCCTGCACGTTTAAACATCTCATTGCTCTGTTCCACCGTCCAGAATTTAATACCACTCCATTCGGCAGAGTTTTGCAGCACTTTGCCGTACCAGCTTTCCGATTGTATGAGATGCATCATAAAAAAAGTACCGCCATCTTTCAGTACCCGTCGGCATTCAAACAATACTTTAAGCTCATCACTCAGTTCGTTCAGCGTACCACCCATGACAACTCCGTCGAACGTTTTACCAAAAAAAGGCATTTCCCGTGCATCAGCACGGATCAGGTAGAGGTCGGTTTGATCGGCTTCACCCTTCAGGCGGGCTTCTTCGAGCATAGCCAGTGAAAAATCAACGGCAATCTGACGACTGTCCGGTTCTGTTTTTTTCAGAAATCGTGCATAAAGGGCCGTTGAACAGCCCACATCAAGATAGGTTTTTCCAGGCTTCGGCTGCACCCAACCGGCAAGCAACTCCTTCTCTTTTTCGATGGGAAATGGCTCTCCGGTCAAAATCGAAAGCGAACGAACCCTCCAGAGATCTTCATACAGTGATGCGGTAATATTCCAGTGATTGGTGCTTTGTGCCAGAGTGTAACTCTTCTTTTCGGTGAGCAGATCGGCAATGTTATTTTTGATGGGGTATTCATCTCCCTTTTTTGAACAAACCGTACCATTAAACGGATTGGAAAGTTTCGACATTTCCTCAGGAAGCTGAATGGTTTCCTGGTCATAAAGGGGAGAACGTAGTTGAAAAGTCATAATTGAGCATCTTTTTTGAATCCAGTCATACGCAAAACCAATTTGGGTGTTACGTTACTTCTGGATGACGATAGATATTTGTGCTCCTTTCTCAACACCAAGCATCTGTTTTGCATTTCCTTTATTGATGGCAATTTCAAGTTTATCGGAACTGCCTATATAAGCTGCCGGCTCTCCATCGGCAACAGAACCGAATGTAGACACGATGTCGTGGAGAATGGTATTACCTGTGTAAATTCTTAATTTGGATGATCCGATTGTTTCGTCAATCATAGATGATGGGATGTTGGAAACCAGATTTCCAAATCGGTCGATATGTACAATCCACCCCTGGATGCCATCTTTATCGGATATGGGCATGGCCCAGCGGTAGGTTACCAGCTTTTCCAGGGGTCTGCCAAGTTTAGAGAGTTCTGTGCCGCTGGCGATATGAGCGGCTACCGGAGCAAAAATATCGCGTCCGTGAAAGGTCTTTGACCGCTCCTCTCTCCAGTATTTTTCATTATCCAGAATCACGGCCTTGTAATCAAAATCCTCCCCGATCAGTGAGAAAATTCCGTTATCCGGGCCCACGAAAAATTGGTCACCAATCCGGATAGCTACCGGATTCCGCTCGGTTCCCACACCGGGATCTACCACAACAAGATGAACGGTTTTCGGCGGGAACAGCATTGCTGAATTACGAACCACCCAAGCGCCAGCCATCACATCCTGCGGGGGAATTTCATGGGATACATCAACCAGGCGAACATCTGCTTTGATGCCGAGAATCACTGCTTTCATAGCGCTCACATAGTGATCCTGCAAGCCAAAATCTGTAGTAAGTGTGATGATAGATGATGACATGAAGAGTTGTTTTTTATCGAATAGAATCGAATTGTGCTGAACGAACTGATAGAATTAAAGTTCATTGTTCATGATCCAAACAAAATCAGAACAGGTTTCAATTCATTATCAAAAACAAAGAGGAGTTACCCTATTATTTTTAAAACATTTCCCAAACAAGTTTGCTAATTTTTTTCCCACGTCGCGCAAGGCTTTGAGGGGCAGACTTGATGCAAAAGAACCTTTGGAATTTGATTGAATGAAAATTGGAACTTCACCTAAGCATAACTGTTCAGCATCACAGGCATAACGAGCATGAGCATCTGTTCTCCCTCTTTTTCTTCAGCAGGTTTTACGATCCCTGCACGGTTTGGACTTGAAAATTCAAATTTTGCCTCATCACCATCTACATTGCTGAGAATATCTGCCAGATATTTTGCATTAAAGCCAATTTCCATTTCATCGTCACTATATTCACAGGAAATCGTCTCTTTGGCTTCACTGCTCATGTCGAGGTCTTCGGCACGGATGGTCAGTTTGTCTGGTTTAAGCTGAAGGCGAATCTGCCGCGACGTAGTGCTTGAAAATACCGATACGCGGCGTACAGTTGAAAGTATCTGGTTTTTATCGATCATCATAATTTTGTCATTATCACGGGGAATGACCGATTCGTAGTTGGGATATTGCTCATTGATGAGCCGTGTAATTACAATAGTGCTCCCGCTTTTGAACTGTACGTGATCATCTGACACTACAAGTTCACTGTCAGCCGCATCCAAAGCTTTTGAAATAAGGTTAAGAGCCTTATCAGGCACGATAAATGAAATTGGCTCTTCCGACGTGAAATTACTATTGACGTACTTTACAAGGCGGTGTCCGTCGGTAGCTACAAATTTGGTCTCATCGGTTCCGATGTCAAAAAACACACCCATCATGGCCGGTCGCAGATCATCGGTTGAAACGGCAAACATGGTTTTATGGATGGCATTTTGAAGCAGTTTCGTGTCGGTTCTCAGGCTAAGGCCACCCTCCATATCGGGAACCTTCGGAAACTCATCGGCCTCTTCACCAACCAGCTTGTACTTTCCTTTGTCGGTTTTAAACTCCACGTTGTGATATTCATCAACTTCAAAAAATACAGGAATATTTGGGAGCTGACGCAACGTTTCGAGCAGACGTTTTGCGGGAATAGCAACTGCACCTTCTTCTTCGATATCGGCGTCAATATACTCGATGATAGAAATTTCGAGATCGGTGGCAGTCATTTTCAGCCTGCCCTCTTCACTTTCGAATAATATAGTTTCAAGAATAGGCAGTGTGGCTTTGGAAGGAACAGCTCCGATCACCGCCGAGAGTCCCCCGTTTAAATCGTTACTCGATACATTAAATTTCATAGTCGGCTAATCATTTTTTTAATCTGTTTTCTCTACGATTTCATAACATTTTATCGACTTATACTAACAAATCCTGCCTGTTACCGCAAACATCAAAGGTAGCGAAAATAAGGGAAATTTTTTTGGATTATTCCGTTTGAAACTACAGTTTCACTTTACAGAGAAATCGTTATAAAGACGTTTCTATAAATCATTCTCCGCTGAAATAAACTGATTTATGGCCTCATTCTATTTTGTGATGTTTGTTCTTCCTGCTATCATCATTGCAGCGGCATTCTGGCTTGCAAAAAAAGATGCCGAGAGCGATGGATGAAGTGCAGCTTACCGTTGAATTTGATGCTTATGCTGTGGCCGCTTTTGTTGGATATCTGCTATTGCTGATCGGTATTGGGGCTTATTCAACAAAATTCTCATCAAAAGGAATCAGCGAATATTTTATCGGCGGCAGAAAAATGAACCGGTTTGTGGTTGCCCTTTCAGCAGTGGTTTCGGGCCGGAGTGCCTGGCTTTTGCTGGGTGTAACGGGTATGGCCTACGCACAGGGGCCATCGGCTGCTTGGGCGGTTGCAGGCTACATTGTAGTAGAACTGTTCCTGTTTCTCTATTACGCCCGGAGACTGAGGAATTTTACCGGGAAGCGTGACTGTATTACCATTCCCGACTTTTATGCCGAACGCTTTGGGGATCACGATGGAAAATTGCGGATCACCATCGTGGCCATCTTTTTAATTTTTATGATCGGCTATATTTCTGCACAGTTTGTGGCCGGAGGCAAGGCATTCGCTTCTGGATTCGGGCTGGAAATGAATACCGGGATTCTGATAACGACCCTGATTGTTGTTGTATATACAATTGTTGGAGGATCTCTTGCGGTCAGTCTCACCGATATGATTCAGGCCATTTTTATGATTCTTGCCCTGGTAATTCTTCCCATCATCGCAATATTAAACGTTGGCGGGCTTACCGAACTCCTGGAAAAAAACCACTCGCGCCGGAATTTTCGCCGGCCTCATTTCTGGTACAATCGTCACCATAGCCTGGTATTATACCCCGGTATTGAGAGACTCTCTTTATGAGTTAATTCCCGGATTCATAACCGCCCTCTTTGCAACCTGGATTGTCAGCCTTTTTACCACACCTGCACCTGACACAAAAAAAGCCTTTGAGGATATGTTTGATTAAGGTCAGAGTTTAGAAACCTATATTCGGATGAGAATAATTACGAGGCTGTCCAAAAAGTGAGATTCAAGAACTTAAAACCTAACATTTTTAAGTTTGTAAAGGTATTGAAAAGGAGCACCCCTCCTTGCGACGTGTTTTTCGCCGGAGGGTGGGGACGGGGGTGGGTCAGAAAAGATCGGAACTTGTCAATTCCTAAATGATTTAGGCAGGTTTTAGCTAATTTTGTCTTTTTGGACAGCCTCTTCATAAAATGAGCGCTGAAAATCGGTGGAGCTTTGCACGTGAATATGAGTCCTCCCTAATGTGTATGACTTGAGTAGCTTTTCACCCGAGACCACATCAAAATACCGAAGATGATCACGGTGAAAGTCATCACACCGCGGCCTGTGAGTTTGAGAGGGAGGACGGATTGATGCAAGTATCCTGCCAGCAGGGTGATTAGTCCGGTGTTAAAGAGAATCAACACCCAGCAAACCGGCTTTTCCGGCCCACGTTTAGTCCCAACAAGGTGACGGGGAAATATCCAATAGGCGGTTCCCATCGCAAGCTGAACCGCCCAGCCCCATATTGCTGTTTCGAAATGCAGAGGCAACAGCGACCACATCGCTGGGTGCAGTTCCACAGCTTTGTGCACGAGCAAAATGGAACCGATCAGTGTGGCCAAAAATAACCAGGCAAGCGAAAGGCGGATCATCCAGACGGATTGTGCAGGCATCACTGTTTTTTCCTCTTCACATATTTCCGCATGAATACACGGGGCCAGATTTCTGTCAGATAAAATAAAACGGCAGCGATATGCAGCAGAGAAGAGATCACAACCACCGAGATGATGGCTGAATTGCCTTGAAATAAGAGAATAAATGGCTCTGCTGTGAATCTTAAAATCAATCCGGAATTTAATGTCCAGAAAGAGAACAGAGCTGGAACCGATTCAATATTTTCACGACTGCGTTTCCTGCGCGGGAACATCCAGATAGAAACGCCCATGATGACCTGTGTAACCCAGCCAATTACAATCATGTGCCAGTACACCGGGAGTAGCAGGGCACCGGTATTTACCTGGGGAAGTTCTGCCACCAGTGCCATTGCAATTCCTAAGAATAGATAAACCAAGCCACTTTTTATAAAGAGACGCGTAACTTTCGGCATGGATTACCTCACCAGTGTAACCGCAAAGTAGAGAATTCCCAGGCCGATAAGCAGGTTGATCCGTCCCACCCAGCTAGTGACTTTACGATAGCGCTGCGTCTTCAGCGTGCCGGGCTCATCATTCATCAGCCTGGCTGCTTTTGGTCCCAGCCAGAAATCGTGTATTCCGCTCACGATCAGCATCAGCCCGAACAGATAGAGTTTGCCCATCAGGCGCCCGCCATATAGAGTATTCCAGAAATTAGCTGAAAAAATGGTTTCTGCCGAAAATCCCCTGCCAATCAGTGCCGCGAAGCCTGTGAGCAAAAGCAGCGGAAATATAATCCAGCTTAGCCGGCTGAAACGTGTTCCCAGCTCGGTAAACAGCAACCCCTTCTGTGGTGCCAGTTTTCTACGAGTAGCCGGAACCAAAACAGCTGCAGTAAAAAGCATTCCGCCCAGCCAGAAGGTTACAAAAATCAAGTGCAAAAAAACGGCCCATGTGTACATTGTAATGTCACATTACTATGAAGGTTTCCGGGTGAACCTGCCAGACCTTTAAAAGTCTGACAGGTTTAGTCCGCATTTCACACAACCAAATTGCTTGGTGAGAAATCCGGGTTTGTTTACGTATGACATCGCTTTCAGGCAATCAGCTCTTCAGCTTTTTTGAAGAGAATGTTATTTTCGAGATGAACGTGTTTGTGCAGATCCATCTCAAAGCCCTCCAGGTTCTGATACAGAATTATGTATGTGGCACATGCATCCTGAGGCGGAGTAAAGTTGTGGCTAAGTTCCCTGATCTCTGCAATCAAACCGCCTGCCCCCTCGTGATCATCTTCCATTTTTTTAAGTTCATCTTTTAATTTCGCAATCTCTTCATCCGTCACATTTTCGCCTTTCTTTCTTCTTTGTGCGATCCGGCTGATAAGTGGAAATACTGTTTTCTCTTCATCTTCGAGATGCTCCATAAGCTCGACGGAAAGAGACATGAATTTCTGATAAATTTCTACATTTTCAGGATGTTGGCCACCGTGAACTTTCGCCACTTTTCCTGCATATGCAGATATCTCCTCTGTTTTTCTTCTCACAAACCGATGATGAGTCTGAATAATATGTTCGATCAGATAATCAGCTTCCCAGGCCCTGTAGTTTTCGTTGTCTGATGAGGGCGCCCGTTCAAGGCCTCTTAATTCGTTCACAATATCATCCAGGTATAGGTTTCGTTCTGAACAAGCTTTCTCCAAAGTGATCCCGCCTCCACAACAAAAATCGAGTCCATACCTGCGAAAAATACCTGCTGCGTTATAATTGGCAGCCACGATCTCTCCGACGGTTACTGTTTCAGGGTTAAGTTGAGTTAATTTGAAATGTTGCATAATTGTAATTAATTGGGTTTTTATTTGATGCCAAACTGCTTTATCAACAGAATAGGGGAACAGGATGAATTTATTATAAAGATAAAGGAGTATTTTGTCTTTTAATAATTATTTTTTTGGTTCTACTGGAAACCTTGTGGGTAGAGGTCTAACTTGCCAAAGTAAAACAAGATGGCTGTGCGGAAATTATCATAATTTCGATAGCCTTTTGAAATGGACTTTACCTGCTGAATTTTGGAGTTCACCTGTTCGGC
>JAFIFB010000004.1 GCA_020832285.1 Balneolaceae bacterium | reverse complement strand
GCTAAATAGTTCCCACTATATAATTGTTATAATTATGTTTATAAACAATAAAATGACATAAAAATGTCCAGAGCGGTTGATTTTTTCAGGGCCTTGTGCAGGCACGGGTTGAGTTGTGCAACAGACACTTTAGCTCGGGGTGAAAAGGGAACATTAAATTCCTCAGTCCCGGCAGGGACGGCACTCGCCAGTGGTGATCTGGTATTTCACCCTTCATTGCGTTCAGATCATTTTCCAACTGGTGTCGGAATTGAGTTTAGGGATTGATTCAGAGTTCGACGTGTCGTCCCATAACGGGACTTGAATGGGTTGACGCACGACAAAAAACCCCACAGTGAACTGTGGGGCTACATTCGGTCGTCTCTACGAGACTGAATGTGGTGAAGTAAGGAGATCTCGATTATTTTGCAATGGTGGATTGAAACCAGAATATCATTAGAACTGGATACGTTCACATGCTTACCGTTAAAAGCTCATATCCTGTCACTTCTGAAATAGTGTTGCCCCGCTCTACTACGTTACCTACTGTGCTGCCCACTATGTTAAAACTACGAGGGCCAGGAAAACTTCGAAGAGCAGGCTTTTCGGCAAGATCAGGGGCTCGATGTTACGTAAACCTCTAAACAGGTATATAAAAACCGATATCAATCAAAAGTGGGAAATAACCTTTTGAGTTCTTCAACAGAAACCTGGCGGCCGAACTCAGATAACTGAAATGCTTCTGCGTATTCGATACTTCTCCCTTTTTCTTCACCATAGAGTTCAATCAAATTGTCACGGTAACGGTCTGCAATTGAGATATTTCGCTGCATAAGGTTATCAATCCGCATACGCATTCTGGTGGATTCATCTTCGGGTACCTCTTCGGCACGTCCCCAGGTCCATGAATCTTTATCGGAAAATTGAGAAGGCATCTCCTCCAGAGCAGCTCGTTTCAGGTCTTTTGTCTCGTCAATTGAAACCACAATATCAGGTACAAAAGGCAGCGGACGCTCGAAACGGTCATCATAGTATAGTACAACCGGGCTTCTTGGAAGCGGAGGAGTATCAGGTGTGAAAAATTTTGCTTCTACAAGAATAATTGCATCATCCACGAGTACACCACTGTAGCGGTGATCGGCGTGGTAATCGTAACGGCGATGAACCATTACAATATCGGCTTGCCAGTTACGGATCTCCCTGGCTACTTCCCTGCGGTTTTCAAGAGTCGGCATCAGTTCTCCGTCGTGAATATCAAACACACGTGTTGAAATTCCAAGAATTTCTGCAGCGGCTTCAACTTCCTGCATCCGGCGGATAGCAAGTTCACCGCCCGACATTCCGAAGTGGCCAATATCACCGTTAGTTAGTGAAACACACCGGAATGCGTGTCCCTGTTGAGCCCATAAAGCTGCAACTCCGCCCGCGCGGATTTCACAATCATCGGGGTGTGCTCCGAAAGCAATAATTCGAAGTTTATCGTCATCTCCGTCTTGTGCCACGGCAACTCCGGGCATTAACATGGTACATGCAAACAAGAAAGCCGAAAAAACGGCAACGGTTGTTTTCATATTCATAACTTATGGTATTTAGGTTAAGCGTTATCGATTTTTATTGATCGTTCTGTTCTACTCAAAAGTCGGAAACAGGAGTTTAAGATCATCAACTGAAACTTGTCTTCCAAATTCTGAAAGCTGAAAAGCTTCGGCATGTTTCACGTTGCCACCTCTCTCCTCTCCATACAGTTCAATCAGTTTTGATCTGTATAATTCGGCAATATTCAGGTCCCGGGCTGTCAGGTAATCTACACCGATCCTCAGTCTTTCAGCTTCATCTTCCGGAACTTCATCGGCCCGCCCCCACATCCATGAGTGTTCATCAGAAAATTGAGAAGGCATTGCCTCAAGAGCTGCACGTTTCAGGTGCTGTACTTCGTCAATATCCACCACGATATCGGGTTCAAAAGGGAGTGGCCTATCAAATCCGTCATAATAGTAAAGTACCACCGGGCTCCGCGGAAGCGGCGGGGTATCTGGTGTGAAAAATTTTGCTTCTACAAGAATTATTGCATCATCCACGAGTACCCCGGAATAGCGGTGATCTGCGTGATAGTCGTACCTGCGGTGCACCATTACAATATCGGCCTGCCAGTTTCGGATTTCCCTGGCTACTTCTCTGCGGTTTTCAAGCGTAGGCATCAGTTCTCCGTCATGGATATCAAACACCCGTGTTGAAATTCCAAGAATTTCTGCAGCGGCTTCAACCTCATCCATTCGGCGAAGTGCAAGTGCACCACCTGCCATCCCGAAGTGGCCGATGTCTCCGTTGGTGAGTGCCACACACCGAAAGGCGTGGCCTTCTGCAGCCCACAAAGCAGCCACGCCGCCTGCGGCGTATTCACAATCATCGGGATGAGCGCCAAATGCAATGATTCTAAGCTTTTCCTGACCGGTTTCCTGTGCAAATGCAAAAGAAGCAAAGGCCATCCCCATTAAAATAAGTGCAACTGTTTTTTTTTCCATCATTCCCCTTTTATATTAGAAAAGTTCTTCCAATTACCAAACTTATCCGACTTTTGGTGCGATCTGGTCTTCGGTAATCACACTGCCCGGCAGTTCCATAATATCAATTTTTCGAAAATGTACTTCGTAACCTTCTGCTTCGGGACAGATATAGCCCTTTTTTCGATTATATGAACGCATTCCGTTCACAAATCTGCCATTCACAGAAAGTTTGATGGTTCCGTCTACACAAACCACGATGTACCGGTTCCACTCTCCAACGCCTTTTACCCGTCTTTCTAAAGGATTACTTCGGGAAGGCATCTGTTCGAATTCATTATCCGGTACTGTGTTTTCAAGGCCCATTACGGGGAAAAGCTGGCCGTGTGCAAAATCTTCGGTAACATTACGAATTTCAGCAATTTGCGGATCCAGCATCTGCACTTCCATTCCTGTGGGAAAGGGACGATCTTCAAATGGTTCACCGTCAGCCCAGACAAATACACCGGAATTTCCTCCCGGTTCCATATGTCGGTATTCAATATCGAGAATAAAGTTTTCGTACTGCTTTTCGGTGCGCATTACACCAATCGGTTCGCCTGTGCACTTCAATATTCCATCTTCTACATACCAGGTATCTTCAGATGTGTTCATATCAACAAAGTTAGTGAGATCACGGCCGTTGAAAAGAGATTTCCATGCGGGAACCCAATCGTCCGTTAAAATCGGATCTGCTGCTTCATTTATCTTACTTCGGAAAACAGATGGTACGGAAAGCATGGCCGATGCCATCAGGGCTTGTTTTGCAAATTCTTTTCTGTTCATTGGTATTTTTATTTATGGGGGTACAAATGAAACCTGTCAGGTTTAGCAGGCTTTATATTTTTTCCTGGATTGTTAACAAAACCTGACAGGTTTACCCAACCACCGGTGCAATCTGATCTTCACTAATTACACTGCCGGGCAGTTCCATAATGTCAATTTTTCGAAAGTGAATTTCGGCTCCTTCAGATTCCGGGCAGATGTAACCCTTTTTACGTTTTGGCGAGCGAATGCCGTTCACAAAACGTCCATTTACCGAGAGTTTCAACGTTCCGTCAACTGCTACAACGATATAGCGGTTCCATTCAAAGGTATTATTCATCCTGTGCTCAAGAGATTTACTTCGCCCACGGACTACTTCGGAGGGATTGTCGGGAATTGTCCCTTCCAGTCCCATCACAGGAAACAGATGTCCCTGTACATATTCAACGGGTCTTTCATTGATAACTGCCCACTGAGGATCGAGCATTTGCACCTCCATTCCTGTAGGAAACGGACGGTCTTCGAATGGTTCCCCGTCTGCCCATACAAAGCAACCAGAGTTACCTCCCTCTTCCATAAATTTCCATTCGATATCCAGGATAAAGTTCTCATACTGCTTTTCCGTCCGCATCACCCCGATCGGCCAGCCGGTGCATTTCAGCAAACCATCTTCAACATACCAGGTTTCTTCGGAGGTGTTTATATCTACAAAGTTGGTAAGGTCTTTGCCGTTAAAAAGTTTTTTAAATTGGGGAATTTCACCACCCGGTTCCATGAACCGATTGCCTAAAAGCGAACCAATGCCTGAACCAGTTCCAATTGCGGCCGATGCCATCAGGGCGTTTTTTGTAAATTCTCTTCTGTTCATATTGAAAAAGTTTTGGATTAATTTCGAATTATAAATTTAGCAGAGTGTCTGTATTGAATATATTTTTCCCAAAATATGAAAATACGAAAGGTACATCTCCCCATTTTTCTTCAGGGGAGATATTGTTCAATGAAATGAATGGGTATCACTCAGGAATACCGGTTTACGGGTGCGGGTGCACTCCCAAACACCGGAGGTTCTTCAGGAATGTTTGGCACCGGACCAAATTCTTCTTCTTCAGGGCCGAGGCGCATATCCGATGTAAGAATTTCATCCCATGTGATATCACGGCCTGTATAGGCAGCCATTCGTCCCATAATGGCCATTCGGGTAGAGTTGACCTGAAGTTCGGAATCGTTGATATATCCCCCGGTTCGGATAGCAGCGATCAGTTCAATATGTTCCTGAACAAAAGGATCATTTACACGCCAAGTGGGATCGGAATCGTCATCATCGGGGTAGGGATACTCCCATAACAATTCGCCGTCGTGGCTGTAGATGGAGCCGCGGCAATGTGCGTAACCTTCCGTACCGACAATAATCTCACGGCGGCCACTGTCAGTTCCGCTGATCTGTCTTGTGGAGCCGAGGGCGGTAAAACCTTTTCCATAATCATAAACGATACTGAAGTAGTCATACTGATCACCCGACCGCCGCTGCTGGCGCCCGCCGTAACCAAATGCTTTCACAGGATTTTTACCCACGTGCCAGTTTATCAGATCGAGATGATGGATGTGCTGTTCAACGATATGATCTCCCGAGAGCCAGGTAAAATTACCCCAGTTTCGAATCATGTATTCCATGTCCGACCATTCGGGTTTACGCTCAATCCACCACAGCGCACCTCCATTTCGTATTGCTTTCGCACCGATAATATCGCCGATCATCCCGGCCTGAACACGCTTTCGTGTTTCGATATAATCTTTGCCGTAGCGCAGGGCTGTTCCACTCACCATGCAAATCCCATTCTCCTTCGCCTTTTCAGTGGCCTCCATCATGATACGGCAACCGACCGGATCAACGGCTACTGGTTTCTCCTGAAATACGTGCACACCCGCATCTACGGCGGCTTTTACGTGTGCCGGACGAAAATAGGGAGGTGCTGCAAGGAGAATCACATCGAGATCCTGTTCAAGTACTTTTTTGTAGCTTTCAAACCCTACAAAACAGTTTTCATCAGCCACTTCCACTCCGCGGGCTGCCTTCAGGGTATTGCGTGATTTGTCGAGCTGATCCTGAAAAAGATCACCCAGAGCAACAATTTCAAGGTTAGGTCCTGCATCTAAAAAGTTTACCGCCGCACCATTGCCGCGTCCACCACAGCCTACAAGACCTACACGCAGGGGTTTCCCATCTGGTGCTTCGTCGAGCATATCGGGCGGATCAAAATCGGAAAGCGCTTTTCGTTTTGCTTGATGTTTGGAAGTTGTAGTTCTGCCAGAACCACTCAACACGCCTGCAGAACCCATCGCCAGTTTGGAAATAAACTGGCGGCGATTTTGATTGATTTTTTCTTTCATAACTCTATCCGTATCGGTTCACTGGTGCAGGTGCCGTACCCACTGTGGGCGGCTCCTCTGGTATTCCTGCTACCGGTCCAAACTCCAGTATTTCAGGGCCAAGCCTGAGATCGGAATTGAGTACTTCATCCCAGGTAATATCCCGGCCGGTATAGGCAGCCATTCTTCCCATGACGGTTATCCGAGTGGATTTTATTTGCTCGTCGGAGTCATTGATGTAGTTTCCGGTTCGTATTGCTGTTACCAGCTCCACATGCTCCTGAACCAGCGGGTTATTTACGTACCACTCATCCTCCGGGTCGTCATTCTCCGGATATGGATATTCCCAGATCAGTTCATCATTGAAGTTATAAATTTTGCCATCGGCATCGGCATACCCTTTGGTTCCGGTGATAATTTGGCTTCGACTGTTGTCGCATCCATTAATCAGCCGGGTTGCACAGTGAGCTTTTCTTCCATTTTCATACTCATAGACGATGCTAAACTGATCAAACTGATCTCCGGAGATGCGTTGCATGCGTCCACCGTAACCAATAGCTCTTTCGGGTTGGCCTCCAACATACCAGCTCATTACATCCACTTCGTGAATAAACATCTCCACGATATGGTCGCCGGAAAGCCATGCGAAGTTCCCCCAATTACGGATCATGTATTCCATGTCGTCCCACTCTGGTTTTCGCTCGATCCACCACATGGCACCGCCGTTACGAATAATATTGGCACTAACCACATCACCAATGAGTCCGTTTGCAACCTGCCGGTGTGTTTCGATATAATCTTTTTGATAGCGGCGTATGGTTCCGCTCACCATGCAGAGTCCTTTTTCCTTCGCTGTTTGGGTAACTTCGTCCATAATACGGGCGCCATAGGGATCAACCGCAATCGGTTTTTCCTGAAATACGTGTTTGCCCGAGTCAATCGCATATTTTACCTGTTGAGGGCGAAAGAAAGGCGGGGAGGCAATAATTACGATATCCACACCGGAATCGATCACTCCCTTGTAGTTATCAAAACCGGTAAAACAGTTCTCATCGGCAACTTCAATACCCCTGGCCTGTTTCATGGTTTCCCTGCTTTTATCAAGCTGGTCGGGGAAGATATCCCCAATTGCTGTGATCTCCAGATTTGGGCCGGCATCCACAAAATTGATGGCCGCTCCGGTTCCCCTGCCGCCACAGCCAATCACTCCGGCCTTTAAAACAGGGCCATCCGGTGCCTGAATTCTCATACTCAGGTCACGATCTGACATTAAAAAATTAAAATTGTTTGTTTTTGTCGTACTGTTTGCCAAAACGCTTCCAGCTCCAATGGTACCCATCGCACCAAGAGCCATAGTAGAAATAAACTGGCGACGACTCTGCTCTTTTTTCTTCATATCAATATTCGGTTAAACATTTTCAGGTAAAGCTTCTGTATACTCTATTAATATATAAAGTATAAATATATGAAATATTATCTGTCAGGGATTAATCCGGGAATTCCAATAGAAAATAATTCAGGGAAATTCCGGGTTAATCTCCGACATTGGGTCAGAAATTATTATCGAAAACAGAACTGTTTTCATTTAAATAAAAACACCTGCAGTCCAGAGAGGCCCGCAGGTGTTTAATTTTGCTTGATCCGCTGCTATCATTGTCAGCGGCATCTACAACATACGGTTAGTTATAACCGGGGTTGTTTTGTGTAATCGCTTCGTTGTTATTCATTTCGGCATTCGGTATTGGCCAGAGATAATCCCGGTTAGGATTAAACTGACGAGTAAATCCGATGGATTGGAGATACCTCTCACCATTTGATCTCACAAAATGAGCACCAAAAACTTCGCCTTCTTTCTCTTCACCGATTCTCCACCGGTTCATGTCGTAGAGGCGCAGGCCTTCAAAACCGAGTTCAACCACTCGTTCATTGCGTACGATTTCACGAAGCTCATCCTGGGAATGTGGGCCGACAACCGGAGGCATTTCCACGGTTGGGCGCGATCTGATTTCGTTCAATGCATCATAAACAGACTGATCAATCTCGCCCAGCTCGACTTTCGCTTCTGCATACATCAAGAGAACATCGGCATACCGAATCAGGATCATGTTAGTTGAACCATTACTAGGATTTCCGGAATAGGCCTCAAAATCAACCCACTTCTTGAGATTATACCCGTGCTGGGTAGAAGCCTCTGTGGAGTTCACACGATCCTGAGTAAGACTGGAAGGGCGGGAGTCATAAGTACTGTTCCCAATTGGCTGGCCAGTGTAATACACGGTATGGTCCCAACGCGGATCGATGTTTTCATACGGATTATCAGGATTGCGGGGACCTGTAAATTCAAACTTCTGATAGAATTTATTGATTGGCTCCACAATGGAGTTACCACCAATAGATGAAGCTGAGTACGCAAAAGCGTTATAGGTGTTACCCCCTTCAGTGTACTGCCTGTCGAAGATAATTTCAGATGAATTCTGGCCTTCTCTTTGAAACAGAGCCTGATAATCAGGATAGAGTTCATATACGCCCAGATTCATCACTTCTTGTGCAGCATCCCGTGCAGTTGCCCACATTTCATTCCGGAGTGCAACTCTCGCTTTCAGCGCCAGTGCAGCACCATGTGTTGCACGTCCTATGTTACTTCCTGAGTAACTAACAGGAAGAGCATTTGCATTGATGATGGCATCCAATTCACTTATGACAAAGGATACGACCTCATCTTTGCTTGTTTTCGGGATATTATCGGTAATGACAGTTGGTTCCAAAGGCATTGGCACATCACCCCACAACGTGGATAGCTGTGTATAAAAATATGCCCTTAGAAACCTTGCTTCTGCTTCCACACGATTAATAACCGCAGGATCACCGATTTCAACCTGGCCGATATTCGCAATTACATCGTTGGCTCTTCTCAGTCCACTGTAATACCGGTTCCAGATGCCTGTAATGGCAGCGTTCGACGACACGATATTACCAGCGGTTACATCATGAAGTGTACCGGGGCCTGAACCCGCACGGTAGGCAATATCCGTTACACCATCAAGCTGGAGAACCATTGTAAGGTCATCCAGTTGGGCGTACACTGCATTCACAGCCGTTTCCGCATCACTGGCGCGCTGCCAGTAGATCTCTTCAGTTACCGATCCGGAAGGTGTAAATTCCAATCCATCATCACATCCGAGGAATACTGCCATACTTAGCAGTATACTCAGATTGATATACATAAATTTTTTCATTGTTAATCTCATAATGTTATCAATGTTTAAAATGTGACATTTAGGCCAAGGCTGACTTTTTTCGCATGCGGGAAAAACTGGCTTCTGCCTCGTGGAGTTTCCGGGTCATACAATTCATTCGGCGTAAAAGTCAGTAAATTTTCGCCAGACACATAAATCCTCAGATTCTGTACATACTGCTGAAGTGGAACAGTGTATCCCAACTGAATATTTTTCAGTCTCATGTACTTTGAATCCAGAAACCAGAATTCAGTTTCTTCAAGGTTCCAGGTATTTCCTGTAATAACTCTTGGCCAGGTTCCATTCGGATTTTCAGTTGGATGGAAACGCTCACGTGCCATAATTGCAGGAATGTAATTCTGCCAGTTTGGCCCTTCGTTTAATGCTCCGTCAAGAAGGCGATACTGCTCCAATACTCCTTGCCAGAACATAGAGAAATCGAATCCTTTATAAGAAGCTCCAAAATTAATTCCGAATTCAAACCGGGGATCTTCGTTTCCGATGATCACATGATCTCCTGCAGGATAGAGGGCTGCTGTAAGAGCGCCGTCACCTGTGAGGTCTTCATAAATAATGTCACCAATAGTGGCATTAGGGCTGATTTTCGCTGGATATCTGTCCAGATCTTCCTGAGTTCTGTATATACCGGGAGATCGGTAACCACGCAGAGAGTTAATGGATTCACCTTCGGTCCAGACTGTAAATTTATCCGGGTAGAAAGGTCCTTCACCGCTCAGGCTTTCAATTTTATTAACAGCATCTGATAAGGTTATGCCTAAATTGTACTGAAATGAGTCAACAGATCCGGGAGCACTACGTAACCTTACACCCAATTCCCAGCCTTTGTTAGAAACTTCACCGGCATTCTGTGTTGGAGGGCTTACACCCACACTTGGAGGAACTGGCAGTGCCAGAAGAATATCGCTGGTGTAGTTCCAGAAATATTCAGCAATCACTTCAACCTGGTCATCAAAGAAACCCATATCCAGACCGATGTTTCTCATCGTGGTAGTTTCCCAGCTAAAATTGGGGTTACCCGCAGAGGTAACAGCAGCAGCAGGAACTACCTGGCCGTTGAACTGGTAAGCAAGACCGAGGTTGTAGTTGTTCATAAAGTTAAAAAGGCCTGCTCTTTCGTTAGAACTAATCCTTTCATTACCCAACTGTCCCCATGAAGCTCTTAAGCGGAGGTTGCTGAAAAGATCAACATCCTGCATGAACGACTCGCTTGAAATTCTCCAGCCTGCTGAGAATGACGGGAAAAAGCCCCATCGGTTTCCTTCTGCAAATCTTGAAGAACCATCATAGCGCACGTTCGCCTGAACTGAATAGCGGTTGTCATACGAGAAGTTAGCTCTACCGAAGAATGAACGAACTCTCCATTCATCTTTGAAACAGCCCCCTGTAAAGTTTCCGGGATCGTTATAAGCCTGACAGGTTCGCTGGTTACCGGAATCACCGGCTGAAAGCAAACGCAGATCATTACTAAAAAATCCGGCTCTGGCAGCTGAAGACTGGCTTGCTTTGGTATAGATCTCTTCATATCCAACCAATCCGGTAACATTTGCTGCTCCAAATGAATCAGTATAGTTCAGGAATGCACGCTGACTGATCTCATTTCTGGCATAACTTCCTTCCTGAAGTGTAGCTGTTGAAAACCAGCCACTGGCAGGTTCGGGTAATCCCGTCACATAGTTAATAAATCCGTTTCTGGTTTCACGGAATACCGTTTCATTGGTTGTGATATTATTAATGGTCAAATCTCCTTCCAGAGAAAAAGTGTCATTAATATCATACTTCAAACCAAAAGTACCTACAATATCATCACTGTCGCGAATAGTTTCACCACTATTTGCCATCACATGGGCATTCCACTGTCCAAACAATAAATCACCCGTTCCTTGAATACCATCCGGATAACTCATAACCGCATCACGGTTCATGTGAAGAATAGCCTGTGTAATTCTTTGGCCTGTAAAACCCGGGCCTGTCGTTCTTCTGTCTCTGTAGAGAAGATTTGCCTGGGCAGTCAGGTTATCAGTAAGATAGATGTCGCTGTTTACCCTGAAAGAGGTTCGGCGGCTGTCAAAATTTTGCATGATACCTTCCTGGTCCAGGTGACTTATAGCAGCATATAAGCGTCCGCTGCTTCCGCCCGTAGAAATGGAAAGCTCATGACTGTGCTCAAGGGCATTCTCCCTGAAAGCGCCTTCATACCAATTCGCCCAAGGATATTGAAATGGGTTTGTGCCGGCAAGAACATTGGATATATACTCTTCAGTGAAAAATGGATCACCACCTGCTGCGACATCTGCCTCATTTCTTAACCGCATCCAGGATTCATCATCGGCACCTTCCGGAAAACCGAGTTCATTCTGGATAGACGCATAAGTATTATAGCTCACAACAACACCGGTATCTACACCTCGCTTGGTTGTGATCAAAATTACACCGTTAGCTGCACGAGAACCGTAAATAGCAGCGGAAGCTGCATCTTTCAGAATCGTGATATCTGCAATATTAGAAGGTTCAACCGATGCCAGAGATTGCTCAACACCGTCAACCAATACTAACGGATTAGGGTTATTGAGAGTACCTGTTCCCCGAACCCGAATATTTGCTGTTTCTTCACCCGGCTGACCGCCCTGATATTGAACAGTTAAACCTGGTGATGCACCCTGAAGCGCAAGAGCTGTGTTACCCACAGAACGTCTTTCGATATCAACTGCAGGAACGGTACTTACAGCTCCTGTAATATCTGCTCTTCGTTGTGTACCAAAACCAACCACAACCATTTCGTCCAACATAGCAACGTCTTCCTGAAGCTCGATGTTTAGTCCATCGTTGAGATGAGAGGATGTGACTGTAACTGAGATAGAGCTATAGCCTATAAATGAGAAATTTAACACTGTCCCTGGTCCTTCAACATTGATACTGAAAGAACCGTCCATACCGGTAGTGGTACCGGTTGTGGTTCCGTCAATCACAATATTTACTCCGGGAAGTGATTCTCCGGATACTGCGTCTACCACAGTACCTTCAACAGTTCCTGATTGCGCCATAGCTGTTGTAGCAAGACCAACAACCATGAAAGCAATTAATAGTAGTTTGTATTTCATAAGTGATTAATTAACTAAATTAGCATTTAATGAGAGTTTTTTGACCGATCACAAACAACGAATTGACAGCAACCGGTTTTATATCCCATTCAACCTTAAACAAAACGAAAAAAAAGCCATTTGTCAATAAAAAAAACATAATTGTTTCAATATCTCTTATTTTTCTTTTAAAGTTAATTCTATTCCTTACTTTTAGCGTTAGAAAAGCGTTTTTCTTGCAAAGAAATACAATTAATAAATAAATAACATGTACTTGCCCTTAAGAATTAGTATTAATAAGATCAATATAACCTAACAGAAGCCCTCTATTTCTTCTCTTAACTGTCTTTCAAAATTTCCATATATATCTG
Source organism: Balneolaceae bacterium (assembly GCA_020832285.1). Lineage (GTDB taxonomy): Bacteria > Bacteroidota > Rhodothermia > Balneolales > Balneolaceae > Rhodohalobacter. The sequence continues at coordinate 1,644 of JAFIFB010000004.1, read as the reverse complement.
ATTTCTTTCTCTCTAAGAGAATCTCTTTAAAGCTACTTTCTTCTAAACCAACAAATTATAACCTTTAATTAAATAAATATCGTCCGTTTCGGTTTAAAGATGATATTTTTTTAATAATCTGATTTTGAGAGTATAATTAAAGAATTAAAACTGTTTTTAACCTGCAGATGAAAAAGCTCAGTATTAATCCTATAGTTTTTTTTAAAATACATTCAACAATGGCATCAGCAGCTTTATCTTTACAGGTACTATTTGAGAATAACCATTTTTTAATCACAACATCAATCCAAACTAAATAACGATTATGAGTAACAACAAAATCAACATCCTTGTAGTAGGATGCGGCAATATGGGTACATCACACTCGAGGGCCTATCAAAAAATTGAAGATTTTAATATCGTAGGACTGGTAAGCCGCGGAAAGGAAAGCCGGGAACGTCTCTCGAAAGAGCTGGGCGGGCTTCCTACATTCGACAACTACGAAAAAGCCCTGGAAGCCACCAAACCTGATGCTGTTTCTATTAATACCTATCCCGGCACCCATGCTGATTATACCATTAAAGCGCTTGAATCAGGTGCACATGTGTTTGTTGAGAAACCTCTGGCCGAAACTATTGAAGAAGCTCAGGCAGTAGCCGATGCTGCTAAAAAAGCTAATAAGAAAGTTCTTGTTGGTTATATCGCACGCCACCATCCCGGCTGGGTTCGGTTTGTGGAAGAGGGCAAAAAGCTTGGCAAACCACTGGTCATGCGAATGAACCTGAATCAACAGAGTACCGGAAAAGAGTGGGCGGTGCATAAAAATCTGATGGACACAATGTCTCCCATTGTAGACTGCGGCGTTCATTACGTGGATATGATGTGTCAAATGACCGAAGCCAATCCGGTACAGGTTCACGCCATCGGAGCGAGACTTCATGAAGATCTTAAACCGGGCATGTACAACTACGGACAGCTGCAAGTGGTTTTTGATGATGGTTCGGTTGGATGGTATGAGTCCGGATGGGGCCCAATGATGAGCGAAAGCGCCTATTTTATTAAAGATGCCATCGGGCCGAAAGGCAGCATCACCATCGAAAAAGACACGCACAACCAGCCGCAGGGAAAATCGGCCGATGTGGAAGATCACGGTATCGTAAACAAACTGCGGCGCCATTATTCTGACACAGATGAAAACGACATTCTCACAAAAGAAGATGAGATCATCGAAATTGAGAACGAGCCTGATCATGATGAACTTTGCCACATCGAGCAGGAGTATTTCCTGAAGGTGATCAAAGAAGATATCGACATGACCGACCACCTGAAGGTTGCCGTTCAGACACTTCAGATCGTTCTGGCCTGTGATGAATCAGTCCGAACCAAAAAAATCGTACCGATTACATAAATAACGCGTTTAGCGATAGTAAATGGAACTAAGAACCTGTCAGCGCCCGAAAGGCCCTGGCAGGTTCGTTTTTTTTCTAACTCAAGACTTTTACATAGCTATTATTTGCTGTAAATCACTACTGTTATGTCAAAGATAAAACGTCGGGTTAAGTCATCTGACGAGTTTTTCAAAAAATATACCAATGTAGATGATTGGGATGATCCCGGAACGACTCGTCTGATGACTCTCTCACACTTTTACAGTTGACACGACAC
>JAFIFB010000001.1 GCA_020832285.1 Balneolaceae bacterium | reverse complement strand
CACCCATTCACTCCATCATTCCTAACAAACCCATACAGATTTAGTCCGCCTAACTCTCCGATGGAATCACGATTCAGCCATCTTCCGGTTTCACTTTTCCCTTTTCCCTTTTCCCTTCTCACTCCTCCACCTCTTCCAATACAATATCTCCCGCCATTCGGGGACGTACCTGCTGGAGGTGGCTCAGGGCAAAGTGGCGGTAAACGGCGATGGTGTCGCCGGGTGCAATATCTTCGTGGCTGATAATGGCCCACTCCGATGTAGTATACTCGGGTTCTACATAGATCCACTCTACTGCAGTTTCGTTAAGTTTAAACACCAGCGTTCGCCCGCCGTCCCGTTCCAGAATGGCCGCACGCGGTACGCGGGTAATGCCGGAATGCGTCTCCACCCGCACGCGCCCTTCCACCGTCATGCCCGGGCGCAACAACCGGTTTTGGTTTTCCACTTCCACAACAATCTGTCCTGTTTTACTTTCCGGGTCTACCACCGGGGAAACAGAGCGAATCGTTCCCATTTTCTGATCACCGTATGGGGTGGTCAGCTCCACATCCATACCACGGTTCAGCCGGTTCAGTTCGGCTTCCAGTACATCAAACCGGATCAGTAAGGTACGGTCGTCGATCAGGCGGCCCAGTTCTGAGCCTGAGGCGATATAAGCTCCCCTTGTTAATCGTTCCGGTGCAGAGATTTCCCCACTAAAAGGAGCCCGGATCGTGGTATATGAAAGATCAAGTTTGGCCCGTTCCAGTGCCAGTTCCGCATCGGCCAGTCCGGTACTGATGCGAAGCATCCGTTCATTGTCCGTGCTTCCGCTGTCTCCCCGCTGCCTGCGTTCGATGGTATAGGTAAGCAGCGCTGTTTCGAACTCATTTTCGGCCTGTTGTAACTGGTAGCTCCACTCCTCATCATCAAATGCAAGAATGGCCTCGCCTTCATTGAGCCGGTTTCCGTCATCCAGCAGGCTTTCGGTGACAAACCCGCTGATCCGCGGACGAATCACAATCTCCCGCACCGGCTCCACCACCCCCTGGCTCTCGATGTAGATATGAAGAGGGCGATCGTCCGCCACCGAAAAAATCACATCGGGACGGATATCCACATTATCGGGCCTCTCAGGACGATCGGGGTCGCCGGAGCCGCTGCAGGCGGTGAGGGTGAGGAGGGTTGAAAAGAATAATAGTTTTTTCATGCTGAAAAAGTTCATTTTCTCAATTTCTGTTGAGTGAAAAGGCAAAAGTGAAAAATGAAAAGTGAAAGATTACTTCATGGCGAATAACATCCGAAAACTTCATTTGCTAATACTTCCAGTTTAATGCAACTTGATTGTTATAGAGTAAACCTCTTTAACAAGTTCAATGCTCTTTTTCCAAACTGTAAGATCTTTATGGTCTAGTTTCAACATAATATTATTTTGAGATAAGTTAGTGTTCATAAGTAAGAACCATTACTCCCGAGTGTCTTACAAAAATCTTTTCTTCCATTTGTCCACTTCTGCCTTTTCACTTTTCACTTTTCACTTCTGCCATCTCACTCCCCTTTTCCACCCAGCCGAAAATCACAGGGATGAGATAGAGTGTTAAAATTGTGCTTGTGACCATTCCTCCCATCAGGGCCAGGGCGAGGGACTGACGGAAGGCGTAGCCTTCTCCGAATGGTATTAACATCGGCAGCAGGCCTAAAATTGTGGTTATACTGGTCATGACAACCGGGCGGAAGCGGTGTTTGCCGGCCAGTTCGATGGCTTCTTTCAGATTTCCCGTGTCGATCAGGTAGCGGCGCATAAAATCTACCTTCAGGATCGAATCGTTCACGGCAATACCGGTCAGGATCAGCACGCCCATAAACGACATGGCATTCAGACCAGTCCCGGTCACCCACATCATCATCAGAGAACCGACCCATGCAAACGGTACCGCAAGGATGATAATTAGCGGATATTTGAGGTTTTCGAACTGAATGGCCAGGATGATATAAATGATTAAAATGCTGAGCAGCAGAAGTCTGGCCATATCATTCATCAGGCTTTGTACCATCAGTGCGTTGCCTGCCACCTGCACTTCGCTGCCGGTACTTCGTATAAAATCCCGAACCGTCTCCATGGTTCTTCCCCTGTTCCACCACCAGTCGGCCAGATCCCAGTCGGCCACATAGCTCAGCACCGGGACCTGGTCTACCCGTTCGAGCTGCTCCGGTTCGGATGCCCGTTCAATTTCTGCAATGTAGCTGAGCGGAATTTCACGATTGCCCAGCCTCAGGGTGATCTGGTTAGGATCGTATATTTGCGCCTGCCTTCCCATCAGCCGGATTCCGATCCGCTCATCCTCCCGGTTCCAGTCGGCCACAAAACTTCCGCGGGTCACCGATTCGAGATAGCTGATCACGTCCCGTTCCAGGATACCGAGCTGCAGCATCCGGTCGGTGCGGAAACGCAGATTCCAGGTATCCACCGTCTGATCGTACTGCTTTCGCAGTTCAACGGGCAGGCCGTTCTCTGTCAGCTTTTGCTGCAGTTCGGCCGATCTGCGTTCACTTTCAGCCCGGTTCAGCCCAATCATACGGAACAATACCGGCGGCTGATCGGCGCCAATGAGGGCGCTCCAGCTCTGGGTAGCTGCCACAGGTTCCACCGACCATCCGGAAAAATCGCGGTCAAACTGCTGCATCAGTTCTTCGGCGGTGCGCGCATCCCGGTATCCGTTCACCGGAACCGAAACGGTGAATTTGTTGAGGCCTTCCCGGGCCAGGTTCGCCAGGTTGGTCTGGTCGGTGTATCCCCCCTCTATCTGAATGCGTCCGTCGCCAAGCCCGGCCTGCTGGAGCCTCAATTTAAGGGCATCGGCCGCCTGCATGGTGGAGGGCAGCGAGGTATTGCCAGGGAGCTGCACGCGGTATGTTACCAGCGAGGGTTCATCTTCCGGCAGCATCGTTTTGGGCACCACCATCAAGGCGTACCCCGCAGCAGCAATCAAAAAGGTGGCGAAGGTAAACATCCAGACCGGCCGGTGCAACACCCGCTGCAGACTGCCTTCATACCATTCCAGCATCTGGTTGAAAAACCTGCGGGTATTGAGCTGGCCGCTACCCTGTCCTTCGGCTGCTTTTTGTTTTCGGCGTTCCAGAATCTGAACAACCAGTACCGGCAGGATAATCAGTGCCACAAATAACGACGCCAGCAGGCTGATGGAGAGCGTCCAGGCTTGGTCTTTGAAAAAGGCCCCTTCAAACCCGCCCAGAAAAATAAGCGGCAAAAATACCGAAATAGTGGTAAAGGTTGATGCCGTTACCGCAAGGGCGATCTCTTTTGTTCCCACCGCAGCAGCCCGTTTAACCGACGGAGCTGCGGGCATATGACGATTAATGTTCTCGAGCACCACGATGGCGTTATCGAGCAGCAGGCCGATACCGAGCGTGAGTCCGCTCAGGGAAACAATGTTGAGCTGAATTCCGGAACCGAACATCACGAAAAAGGTGATGAAGATCGACACCGGAATGGCAATACCGATGGTAAACGGCGTGCGGATATCGTTCAAAAAGGCGAACAGTACAAAAAAGGCCAGGATACCGCCGATCAGCAGGGTTTGCAGCAGGTTCCGGATCGCCTTGCGGATGAAGGTGGCATCCTCACGAAGGATCTCGATACTGATGTTGGGATACTGCTCCCGCATCTGCTCCACCAGCGGCACCAGGGTATCAAACACCTCTACTGTGTTACTGCCGAACTCTTTTTTGACCAGCAGATTCAGCACCCGCTCCCCTTCAAGCGTGGCGAAGGATGTGGGATCGGCTTCGGCCATCGAAATTTCAGCAATCTCTCCAAGGGTTAAAATCCGGCCCTGCCCCAGGCGTGTTAGGGGTACGCTTTCCAGGTCATCGAGCTCGCGGATGCGGCTCTCAATCTTCATGGAGTAGCGGTACCAGCCGTCGCGCATTTCACCACTTGAGGTGAACAGATTGGCATCCTGAACCAGGCTCTGAACCTGGCTGAGGCTGAGCCCGTACCGGTCGATCTCCCTCGGCTGATAGCGAATCTGTACTTCCGGCTCCACAGCGCCCACAGGTACCACCTGGGCGATGCCTCCGGCCTGCTCAAGCCTGCGGGAGAAGACCTGTTCAGCCCATCTTTTCAGTGAAAGGCGGGTATCAAACAGGTCATTGGGGCGGTCTTTGGCAGTGATGGCGAGCACAGCAATCGGCTCGTCGGCGGTGGTATTGAAAATGAGCTGCGGACGGGAAGCCTGTTCCGGTATGATATACTGCACCTGGTCGAGTTTTTCACGCACATTAAGAAAAGCCAGGTCCATGTTGTGCCCCCAGCGGAAGTTGAGATAGATCACACTCTGACCCTGCCGGGCAAACCCGTGTACCTGTTCGATACCGGGAACCGTACTGAGCACCGCCTCGAGGCGTTCGTTGATGCGCGTCTCGATCTCCCGAGGCGAAGCGCCCTGCCAGTCGGTTCGCACCACCAGGTTGGGCGAATCCACATCGGGCAGCAGATCTACCGAAAGCTCATTCAGCGCCAGGCTCCCGAAGATGAATGCCGCGAGAATAAGAATAATCGCTGTAACAGGGCGGTTTAGAAGCACGGTTTAAGGTTGAAGGTTCAAAGGTTGCAGACTGAAGGTTAAATCACATTTTTAGAATAACGGCCCGGTAAATAATCGGTGCGTCTAAGTTCATAATTATAATAAACTAATATCAAGCGCGTCCGTTTGATTTTGCTTTGTCATGCAACCAGATTTCTTGGTGAATAATGCAGGTTAAAATGAATATGCTCTTACATCACCCTCTTCTGTTGGAATAAGTATATTCCTGTTACTGAAATCAACATCAAACACCGGATATAACTCAACTTCAGATTCAATTTTGAAACGATTTTGCATTATGCCATTATTATCAAAATGATGAATCCAAAGTGGTGCTCCCGGATAGGTATATGTGGCCAAAAACAGATCTCCATTTTCTACACTAACTCCTGAAAAATATTTTCTTAATGGAGTCATAGTATCTGCAATTTTGAGAATTTCTTCCATCGTCTCATAATAATCATCTGATATTTGTTCAATCTCCGAAATTCCTGAAATATTAATATCCCAAACTTTATTACCAGAAGAATTATACTTCACAATACGAGGAATGGCACTATGAATTAAAAAATATTCGTCAGGATTTGAGAGATCATTGACTATGAATGTATGTGATTCAAAAAATGAGGGGACCTGTTTGTTTTCAATTTCTGTTCTAAATTGATTGTAATCAACTTCAAGAGTGTTGTCAGAATGTTTTTCTCCAAGTGATTCTAAATGATTTCCCTCCCAATCATAAAGCCGGTACAGGGCCTGTTCTGGCTGTAAATTATAGATTAGAACATTACCCTCAGAAGTAATGTGTGGCTGGTTATTAAAACTGCCGATCGGCCCCGTGTCAATATAGGGCAGGTCAAGAGGTGGCAGCGGGGCGGGAGGTGGCGCACTTGGTGCCTGACTGGGTCTGTAATTGAATGATGAAATAAACTCAGTGTTTTCTCCTGCATCATACTTGTGAATTAATTGCTGGCTGTTGTCTGTGATATAAATCCTGTCATTTTCGATGAAAAAATTTTGGACCCGCAGATATTCACCCGGACCTTGCCCCTCTCCTCCAATAGTTTGTTTGCTCTTTTCTTGCAGATCCAATTGATATACCAATCTGGTTGAAGAATCGTAAACAAAAAATGATTTGTAATCAACAAATCTTATTATGGATGGCACACCAATTAAAAACTCTTCATTTGAAACAACAGTACTATACTCACTAAGAATGATTTCACCCTGGTCTGACGCAGCTTTTTGATCCTTCTGACAACTAATCAGTAATGTAACAATGAATATCATTTGAAGCCGCTTTGTAAATATGATATGCATAAAATTCTTAATTGATTAAATGTGTGGTTGATTGCATAAATTTAAGTCAGCAACCCGCATCCGGTATCCAGCAGCCTGATTCGCAAAAAGTTGACAATGGGCAGTAGGCAGTTGACATTTTCAAGGTTCAATGGACCTGGCAAAGCTCCCGTGTTTTTCGTGAGCCTGCAACGTACCGGAGATCATGTCATCGTTATTTCATACTTCACAATTCTTCGCAGGCCGTCTTCATTTTCTTCTATGGTGTAGAGAAATCCATTTTTAATCTGCTGAATGAGGTTCTCCCGCGGCCAGTTGAATTCTGCCAGTAGTTCACCACTGTTTTCGAGTACCACATAGCGGGAGGTATCATAATCATCGGTAAACATTTTCACCCAGATTCGCCCTTCATCATCGACGATAAACGTATCGAAAGCTGGCCAGTTTTCGGGCATGTTATCCTGGCGAATGATATCCCTCATTTGCTCATTCGTATCGGCATATATCCCCAAAATTACGTTTCTGTCAAGCGGAATTTTTGGGAACGGGTAGTAAACGGCACGCTGATATTGGCTGTTCAGGTTATAAAATTTCAGCAAAAAACGATCGGAAAATCCATTTATAATTTGTCCGTTATGGTATTCCACCACAGAATTATGCTTGTATGGAACACTAATCACCATTAAAGCACGTCCTTCACGATGTACCAGGGCTTCTGATTCCTGAAATGTATAAACATTTCCGGGCCGGTAGTTTCCGGATATAGTATCCAGAATTTTTCCAGTCTTACTTCTGTAGGCATCGGATTCGGGGTATCCCTGCCAGAAACTCATACCCATATGCATCAGATAGTTTCCATCAGGTAATAAATCAAATGAAGCCGAATAAGGAACAGGCCCATCCTGGTTGGAATCCACAGTTACAGACACAGTCCCTGCCACCTCAAACGTTTCGATGTTAAAGCGTGTGATGCGTTGTAATGTCGGGTCCTTTACATGCAGGTAATGATCATCCGTTCTCATCTGTGAAATCTGTCTGAATTCTCCGGGACCATCACCTGCGCGGCCAATTTGCCTGTTGTAGGAACCATCAGAATTGTAGAGATGGATTACATTTTCCTGATGATCAGCTATACATACTCGTCTCTGATTGTCCACAGCAACAGAAATCCAGCTGCCAAGCAAAACATCATCAACATCCCCGTAAGAGGTTATCTCTGTTAAGCTAATATCGTGATGAGGGTCCAAATCGGCGGGAAATACGGCAAGGTTTTCGAGTGAAGCGATTTCCTCAGGCAGGGGCAGATTGCCCTCCGTCGTGCACCCAGCCAGTCCTGTCATGATAAAATAGCCAGCAGCTATATGAAGAGTGAAAATATATTTGTTTAAATTTTTTATACGCACAAGTTCAAAATGAATAAATTCTTATGTGGATATTTTAGATAATTGAGTTAAAGAAAGCAACTCCATTTCTGATAATTTCTACCTTAAACTATTGGAACTCATTACAGAACCATCACATTCGGCATATAGCCCTGGCTATGAATTGAATCTTATACACAATGCAGAAAACTCTTCTACCTTGCATTATTCACAAAATTAAGCTGATTGGGGAATAATGCAGGCCATAACAACGAAAATAATAGTTGAAGAAATTGTAAAGTGCAACCATATATTTATAGGTGAGATAGATTTATCCATAGTTTTTTTATCGGGAAACTGAACCTGCCAGATTTCATCTGCTATTTCGTAAACCCATTATGATTCATGGCATCATTATAAAACTGCATTGTTGCTTTAAGGTGGTTCAGCAAGGGCCAGACGTACCATTTTAGCTGCCGAATATTTGCTCTCACCGGCAGCCCGTTCCCCCACATTAATTGGAATGGCCTTCTGCCGGAACCCCATCCAGGGGATCAAACCACGCAGGAACAGATGGTGTTCGCTGATCTTTTGAAGTTCGTCCACCACCCGGCGGTCGAGCAGGCGAAAATCGGCTGCTCCGGCATAAACGGGAGTAGAGGTCACCCCGCTGATGATGCGATAAAACACCGACGAGAAAAACGTTTTAAGGGTTCGTTTGCCCGAATCATCCCGCACTGTATAAACCACATCCGAACCCTCCTCCCGCCATACGCGGATCAGTTCATGAATATATTTCGGATCGTGCTGCATATCGGCATCCATCGTAATCACGCAATCACCCCGGGCGTGGTCCAGCCCGGCTTTAAGGGCTGCCTGGTGGCCGAAGTTTCGGGAAAGTTGAATGTATCCGGTATTCGAATTTGCCGAAGCCAGCCGGCTCATCATGGATGAACTATCATCCGTACTGCCATCGTCAATAAAAAGAATTTGAACGGTATTGTAATATTCTAATTCGCGAATCAGGGTTTGGTGAAGCAGCGTAATATTCTGTTCTTCATTCAAGCAAGGAATGAGTACTGCGATGGTATAAGGCTGACTTCTGTATTTCATTAATTGTAAAAAATTACTTCAAAAAAAGTTCAATCGAATTGAAAACGTCTACATCTATTTCTCCTGAATTTCATTAACCAAATTTAATTAGAAATAGTAGTCAAAAATATAGACAGAATCATTGTTAAAACTGGAACCGTATATCTGCCTGTTTTCTTCATCCACATCAAAGATGACCAGATCGTATTCAGCCGGAATCAGATACTGCGCTTTTGGATTTCCATCCCAATCCATGACCCGGATTTTTTGATCTGCCCCCGTTTCATTCGCCTTATGCCCGGAGTATAAAAGATAGATGTAATCATCGGTGACGCTCATATAGGTATAATAATGGACATGATTACCTGTCATATAATCTTCAAGATCGAACCGGTATCCGGGAGGTGTATCCAGTGTAAAACGTTCCGGTGTTGTTGATCCGACCTCAAAGATCTCCAGCTTGGGAGAACTCCTCATCACAACAGCCATTTTCGATCTGTCCGGCGACATCGCGGGTAACCTTGCATTTAAATTCGTTTCTGCACTTCTGTCGTAGGGTTCTATTTCAAGATTGTATAAAGGAAAAATCGTTATATCGGACGAACCTGCATCGGCATAAAACCCGACTCTTTTTTCTATTCCCAGTGACTGATAGCTTCTGTCATCATAAATACCTGCCCAGCCTCCATTGGGCAGGTAGAATATGCCAAACACCGTTCTCAGGTTCCCCGGAAGCTCCGATCTCTGACTGATCACCACATCATGCTGCTCTGCGGAGGCAGTAATATCGATCGACAGAAGTTCAGCCCCCATTTGATGATGAACCAGCACCGTTGTTTTTGATCCTTCAACCTTCACATCCTGGATGATCGGCGGGATGGTAAATTCTCCGGGACCGCGGCCTTTATTTCCAAAGCTCGAGATGTGGTTCAGATCTTTATCATAAATATGGATAAGTGTGTCTCTGTCAGCAACAACTGCAAGCAGCGTGTCAATCAGACTCACATAGAGCAGGCCTAATTCGTGGTCAAGTATGCTTGTTCCTTCCAGCCGGACAGGTTCAGGCCAGCCATCAACGATTCGTCCGTTAAAATCATTGCTTGTACACCCTGAAAAAAAAACAAATGCAACCACAATTTTACAAATTGATTTCATCACTCAAATTTTATATTCGTTTGATTCCAAAATGATAAATAAAAAAGCATCACTAAGAATTAAAATCTATAGAGATGCTTAATTTTGATAACAAATATCAGTAGTGTCCGGTTAAAAGTCAAAGAGTCCCAATTGGTTACGGGATTGGGGGTTATAATCCGTGAGTGATTCATCGGAAAATAGCTGTTTAAGCGTCATACGGCCCAATATAGCCACGCTGAGAATTTGCATCATTGTG
>JAFIFB010000121.1 GCA_020832285.1 Balneolaceae bacterium | reverse complement strand
TGCATGTGTTAGGCCCGCCGCCAGCGTTCGTCCTGAGCCAGGATCAAACTCTCCATCGTATATTACTATATACACTCTTCAAGTCTAACCCCAACCTAAGCTCGTTCAACAATCTGTTTATCACTGTCTGTATCAATATGTAAAAGAACATTTGCCACTTCGTTTCCGTGGCAGATTTACAATATACAACTAAGTCTTGGTCAATGTCAAAACAAAATAATAATAATTTGAAATAACATGCAGTGAATAAGAGATTACAAGATTCACCGACCTTAAGAACACCCGCACTTTACATTGGAATTTTGAAGTGTCGGAGTAATTACAAAATTAAGGAATATTATTGAAAAGGGCCATTAGAACAGCCCTCTTCTAATGAAATATACAATACCAGCAAAGATCGTTAAGAGTGAACCTTTTAACCCTCTTTTTTCTTTGGATCATCGCTGTCAGTTTCTGCAGAAGTCTCTTTATCTTCTGCCGATTTTTCCACCTGATCTTCAGCTGAACCGGCGGTTTCTTTTTTGGATTTATCTTCAGCTACTTCTTTTTCTGCTGATGAAACAGTTTCTGTATTATCATTATCTGCCTTATCATTTTTTTCTTCAACAGGCGAAGCCGGTTCTTCTTTAACATCCACCTTACTTTCGGGTACTGTTTCTTGAACTTCTGTTTCCTCGGCAGCAGCTGAAGTTGGTTTATTAGACCGTCCCGCTCTTCTTGTCCTTCTTTTCTTCGTACTTCTCTTCTCTGGCTGAACATCATTAAAGTCAACAAGTTCTATTACAGCCATTTCTGCTGAATCTCCGAGACGAAATCCAAGCTTAAGAACACGTGTATAACCACCTGGACGATCCGCAGCAGCAGGCCCTACTGTTTCAAACAGTTCTGTTACTGCATACTTATCTTGTAATGAAGAAAATACTTTTCTTCTGTTATGAGTATTGTCTACTTTAGCAGTTGTAATTAAAGGCTCAATAAAAGTCCTTAAAGCCTTCGCCTTAGCAATTGTAGTTTCAATTCTGTGTTCTTTAATCAATGCAGAACTCAACGCCCGAAGTGTTGCTTTCCTGTGGGGCGTGGATCTGTTTAATTTTTTGCCTTTTACCCGATGACGCATAACAAATTCCTTTTATTTATCGATGTATTTGGATACATCCATTCCGAATTCAAGATTTTTTTCTTCAATCACTTCAACCAATTCCGAGAGTGACTTCTTACCAAAGTTCCTGAACTTCAGCAGGTCCTGTTCATCCCTTGAAACAAGCTCAGCGATTGTGTTAATATTTGCAGATTTTAAACAGTTATAAGCACGTACACTCAGATTTAAATCTTCAATACTTGTTTTAAGCAGATTTGAAATTCTCTGCTTCTCTGCATCAACCTCTTCCTCTTCCTGAGTAAATGGTTCTTCAATTTTCTCGGTAATGAACTTCTCAATATGTTCTTTCAGGATTTTACCCGAAATAGTTAATGCTTCTTTTGCATTTAATGAACCATCTGTGGTAACATTCATCACCAGCTTTTCATAGTCGGTTCTTTGTCCAACCCGAACATTTTCTACTTCAAATTGAACAGATTTAATAGGTGTGAAGATTGCATCGATAGGAAGAAGGTTTATTTCCTCTTCATAATCCGGTGCCATTTCTTCAGCTGGCACATAGCCCCGGCCTCTGCCAACTCTGAATTCCATTTCAAGAGTCACATCTTCAGAAAGTGTTGCAATTACAAGTTCTGGATTGAGTATTTCAAAATCGGCTGTAGAATCACCAATATCTTTTGCCGTAAGATTTCCAGGTCCTGTTTTGGTAAGATTAATAACTCCCCCGCTCTGTTCAACTTGTTTAAATCGAACCTGCTTCAGATTGAGGATAATTTCGTAAACATCTTCTTTAACTCCATCAATACTGGAGTATTCGTGTTCTACACCATTAATACGAACTGCAGTAATAGCCAAACCGGGTAATGAAGATAATAATACTCTTCTGAAAGAATTACCGATGGTTACACCAAAGCCTCTCTCAAGTGGCTGCAAAATAAATGTTCCGTAATTCTCTGAATCTTCGGCAACATCTAATGCCTCCGGCATCTGTAAACTATAGTTGTTCATCGTTTGATCTTTTATATAAACTGTTTAGAATTATTTCGAGTAAAGCTCGATAATCAACTGTACGTTGATGTTTTCAGGAATTTCTTCCATTAATGGAAGATTAAGAAACTTGCCAGTCTTGGTTTTTTTATCCGTTTCGAGCCATTTGTACTTATTTGTTGAATATGACTGAAGCGTCTCATTTACCAACTCAAGATCCTTCGATCTTGGACGAACACTAATTACGTCACCGGGCTTTACCTGGTAAGACGGGATATTTACAACTTGTCCGTTTACCACAATATGACGATGAGTAGTCAACTGTCTTGCTTGTCTTCTGGATCGTGCAAAACCAAGCCGATAAACAACATTATCAAGCCTGGATTCCAGCAGCTGCATTAAAACTTCGCCAGTTACACCTTCCTGCCTGGTAGCTCTTTCATATAAGTTTCTGAACTGCTTTTCAAGCATGCCATAGGTGTATTTTGCCTTTTGTTTTTCATCGAGTTGTACAGCGTACTCAGATTTTCTGGTGAACCTGCTTCGCCCGTGTTCTCCCGGCCCATAAGGCTTTCTTTCAAGCGCAGTGCTTGGTCCAAAAATAGGTTCTTTAAATCGCCTCGCAATTTTCTGTTTGGGTCCTCTATATCGTGCCATTTATCTTCTGAAAATTAAATTAATTAAACTCTTCTGCGCTTTGGAGGGCGGCAGCCATTATGTGGAATTGGAGTTCTGTCTTTAATAGAACTTACTTCCAAGCCACTGGTAGCCAGTGCACGGACAGCTGCTTCCCTTCCGGAACCAGGTCCTTTAACAAAAACTTCAACTTTTCTTAACCCCATTTCATAGGCAGCTTTAGCAGCTGTTTCAGCGCTGAGCTGAGCGGCATAAGGAGTATTTTTTCGAGATCCTTTAAATCCTTCTTTACCAGACGATGACCAGGCCAGTACATTCCCATTATCATCAGTAACACTCACCAATACATTATTGAAAGTTGCTTTGATGAAAGCCATTCCATTTGGATTGGCAACCTGTTTTTTTCTTTTTTTCTTGGAAGCTGCCTTTTCTGAACCTCTGCGTTGTTTCTTTGCCATTTTATAAAAATTTTTATCTATTTCTATTTAGTTGCTTTCTTTTTACCCGCAACCGTTCTTCTCTTTCCTTTTCTGGTGCGTGCATTTGTCTGAGTGCGCTGTCCTCGTACTGGAAGTCCTTTTCTATGCCGAACTCCCCGGTAACTGCCAATTTCAATAAGCCTTCGAATGTTTGCATTAATTTCAGTCCGCAGAGCACCCTCTACTTTCATTTCGTTATCGATAATATTCCGAAGTGCGGCAACCTGTTCTTCATTCCAGTCACCAACTTTTATATCCGGGTCAATACCGGCACCTTCTAAAATATTCTGTGCAACTTTTCTTCCTATACCAAAAATATAGGTTAAACCGATAATGCCACGTTTTTGTTTGGGTAAATCAACACCTGCAATTCTTGCCATAAAAAATCCTATAAAATTTAGCCTTGCCGCTGCTTATGACGCGGGTTTTTTTTGTTAATTACATAAACACGTCCTTTGCGACGCACAATCTTGTCGTCAGAACTTCGCTTTTTTACTGATGATTTTGTCTTCATAATCCTTTACTTATACCGGTATGTTATTCTTCCTTTTGTTAGATCGTATGGTGACATTTCAACTGAAACACGATCCCCTGGTAAAATTTTGATGTAATACATTCTCATTTTACCAGAAACATGTGCCAGTATTTCATGCCCATTATCGAGCTCTACTCGAAACTGCGCATTTGGTAATGCTTCTAATATTTTTCCGTCTTGCTTAATTGGCTCTTGTTTAGCCATAATTTGGTTCTAAAATTTCATTTTTAGTTATCTCAGCAATATAATCAAAAGAACTGAGAATTTCAGCCTCACCTTCTCTCACGACAATATCGTGTTCAAAATGAGCTGCATTCGAACCATCGGCTGTTACAATTGTCCATTTATCTGGCAGGGTTTTCACTTTCCAGGTACCCCGGGTAATCATTGGTTCTACGGCAAGAGTCATTCCCGTTCTGAGTCGATCACCCCTGCCGGGTTTACCGAAATTAGGAACCGAAGGATCTTCATGCATATCTTTGCCAATTCCATGCCCAACCAAATCTCGAACAACACCGTAACCTTCTTTTTCACAGTGTTTTTGTATCGATGAACCTATATCACCTGTTTTGTTTCCGTGGATCGCTTTTTCTATGCCTTTATACAATGATTCTAGTGTGATCCTCAACAATTTTTTGTCTTCTTCGGTACAATCACCCACCATAAATGTATAGGCATGATCACCAAAGAAGCCATTTTTTTCTACACCACAGTCAATACTAACGATATCGCCTTCAGATAATTTTCTTTTCCCCGGAATCCCGTGAACCACCTCATTATTGACAGAAATACAGAGTGTTGCAGGAAATGGGTTCTTTTTTGGCCCGTACCCTTTAAAGGCCGGCCGGGCATTATGTTTCAAAATATAATCCTCTGCGATCCTGTCGAGTTTACCTGTTTCGACTCCTGGTTCAATTACCCTGGCTACCTCAGCCAGTGTTCTGGAGACCAGTTGTGCGGCTATGCGCATTTTGTCGATTTCAGATTCGCTTTTCAGGAAAATCATCAGGCTCGGCGTCTACCTTTAATTTTACCGGATTTCATAAACCCGTCGTAATGCCTCATCATCAAGTGGCTTTCAATCTGTTGCAGTGTATCCAGCGCAACACCTACTATAATCAACAAGCTTGTTCCTCCATAAAAGAGGGCAAAACCTGGAGTCACTCCCATACTTGCAACAATAGCTGGCAATATAGCCACGAACGATAGAAATATAGAACCCGGAAGTGTAATCTTGGTCAGTATGTTATCAATAAATTCTACAGTTTGTTTTCCAGGCCTCACACCCGGAATAAATCCACCCTGGCGTTTCATTGTGTCTGCCATTTCTCTTGGATTTACGGCAATAGCTGTATAGAAAAATGTAAAGAACATACATACAAAGAAAAACACGACTGAGTAAACCACTCCTGTAAAGTCAGCAGACCAAGCTGTAAGCCACTGTACGGTCTCATTTTCAGGAAAAAACGTACCAACAGTGCTTGGAATAAACATGATTGATTGTGCAAAAATAATAGGCATCACTCCGGCGGCATTAACACGAAGCGGGAGATACTGTGTTGTACCTCCGTAAACTTTTCGGCCAACCACTCTTTTTGCATACTGAACCGGGATTTTTCTAGTGCCCTGAGTTAAGAGCACACATGAAGCAATAACGAGGGCCAAACCAGCCAATTCTACAATAATAATAATGGCGTTGTTCGTAGTTTGAATCTCATTCAGGAAATTCGTCGGCAGCACAGCAATAATCCCGATCATAATCAGTATAGATATACCATTCCCGATACCGCGATCGGTAATCCGTTCACCAAGCCACATCACAAATGTGGTACCAGCTGTCAAAACGATAATACATGTAAATATGAAAGCTGTATTGCTCACCACAATTGCATTAGGTGTGGTAGCAAGCAAATTTATTCCAAATCCAATCGCCTGAACAGCCGTGATTCCAACCGTACCATAACGGGTTAATCGGTTGATTTTTCTTCGTCCCTCTTCTCCTTCTCGCTGGAGTTTTTGGAAGTAAGGTACGGCTGCACCCATCAACTGAATGATAATAGCAGCAGTAATATAAGGCATGATTCCCAGAGCAAATACACCGGCTCTTGAGAATGCACCACCTACAAACATGTCAAAAAGCCCTAACAAGCTCGATGCATCGCCGGCTTCGGTAGTAAGCATGCTTGCATCAACACCAGGCATCGTAACGTAACTGCCGATTCGATAAACCAGGAGAACCCCGACAACGTACAAAATACGATCCCTAAGATCCTCAATTTTAAATATATTTCTGAAGTTTTCTATTATACTCATGTAGACCGTACTGCTGAGAGCTTTTTTTCTGTTTAGGAGATAATAGTTACAGTTCCGCCTGCTGCTTCTATTTTTTCTTTAGCGGATTTACTACAGGCATGAACCTCAACATTTATTTTCTTATCGATATCTCCATCGCCAAGTAGTTTTATGAGGTCGTTCTTATGTACAATTCCGGTAGTTACCAGTTCATCAACAGTGATGTTCTCTGATAAACGCCCGGCTTCAACGAAATCCGAAATATTTTGCACATTCAGGGCCTTATATTCTTTCCTGAAACGATTTTTAAATCCAAATTTTGGAATTCTTCGCTGCAGAGGCATTTGTCCACCTTCGAACCATGCCTTTCTTTTACTTCCACTTCGTGATTTCTGACCGTTATGCCCCCGGCCGGATTGTTCGCCAATACCAGAGCCCTGGCCACGACCAACTCTTTTCCTTTTCTTCTTATTTTCAGCCGGAGCTTTTAAATTATGTAATTTCATGATGGATCTGTTTTTCGATTCGTTTATCCTTCAAATACTTTTTTCACACTTATCCCACGCCGCTGAGCTACTTCAATCGGATCCGTAAGCTGCTTCAGTGCTTCATAAGCCGCTTTCACCATATTGTGCGGATTAGCTGAACCGAGAGATTTAGATAAAATATTCTCTACTCCGGCAACGTCGAGAATAGATTTTACAGCTCCGCCTGCGATTACACCGGTACCTTCTGCAGCCGGTCTGAGCAAAACTTTTCCGGCCCCTGCCTTACCAACCACAGGATGATGGATACTGCCGGCTTTCGTCAGAGGAATTTTAATAAGATTCTTTTTGGCATTGTCGAAGCCTTTCTGAATTGCATCAGATACTTCATTGGCTTTCCCCAGGCCGTGGCCTACCACTCCTTCTCCATTACCAACTACTACAATGGCATTGAAACTGAAGCGTCTTCCACCTTTTACCACTTTGGCAACCCGGTTGATGTGAACCAGTTTTTCCTCAAGATTAAGGTTTGCTGCCGGGATATTATGTTTTCTTCTGATTTTTGGCATAATTCAAATAAAGTTTTTAAAAGTCCAAACCACCTTCGCGGGCACCATCCGCAGCGGCTTTTACAATTCCGTGATACTTGTATCCGCTTCTGTCGAAGACAACCTGCTCTATTCCCCTGTCTTTCGCAACTTCTGCAAGTGTCTTGCCAATAACTTTGGCAGCTTCAGAAGCTGTTTTGTCTTTCAGTTCTTTTTGCAGTTCAGCAGTTTTCGTTGAAACTGAAGTAATTGTAATATTTTCAAGGTCGTTTATCAATTGAAGGTAAACGTGTTTATTACTTTTGAAAATACTCAGGCGCGGTTTTTCTGCACTTCCACGAATGGTAGAGCGAATTCGGCGGCGAATTTTATTACGCCTTTCTGTTTTTAAACTATTTTTTCTCATAATTCAATTGCTTAGGAGTTACTTAGCGGCAGATTTACCAGCCTTTCTTCTGATGCGTTCATCGAGATACCGAATTCCTTTTCCTTTATATGGTTCCGGTTTTCGAAGTGAGCGAATTTTTGCCGCAACCTGTCCAACAAGTTCCTTATTAATTCCTGAAATACTCAGGATAGGATTTTTACGGCTTTTTGTGTCCACTTCAATATCAATTCCATCTGGTGGCACAAAATAAATTGGATGCGAATATCCCAGGTTCAGTTCCAGTACTCCGTTTGTGTAAGTAGCCCTGTAACCAACACCAATAATTTCGAGCTGTTTTTTATAGCCACTTATAACGCCTTCAACCATATTGTTAATTAATGAGCGGTAGAGGCCATGGAGTGATTTGTGCTCTTTTGAGTCACTGGGTCTCGATACTATAATTTCGCTATCTTTGGTTTCTACGGTGATGTCCGGATGAATCCGTACATGACCGGTGCCTTTTTCTCCTTTAATAGTTACAATATTGTCAGCACCAATGCTGAATTCAACTTTGTCTGTTAAAGGAACGGGTAATTTGCCTATTCTCGACATAGTAATAAATCGGTTTAGTAAACTGAGCAGAGAATTTCTCCGCCTACATTTAATTTTTTGGCTTCTTTATCGGTCATCAGGCCTTTGGATGTAGAAATAATAATAATTCCGAGGCCTCCATACATTCTTGGCAGTTCTTCACTGCCTCTATATTTCCTCAACCCTGGCTTTGAAATTCGCTTCAGCTCTTTAATTACGGGTTGCCCGTATGCATCATACTTCAAAAAAAGTCGAAGCACTCCCTGTTTATTGTCATCAATGTCGATGTATTTGCTGATGTAACCTTTGTCAACAAGAATTTTAGACATCGCCCTCTTTACTTTCGAAGCGGGTATATCTACCCTTCGATGTCCGGCTTGCTGAGCATTTCTGATACGGGTTAAAAAATCTGATATTGTGTCGCTGTTCATAATATTATAGCCTCTGTTTTACCAACTTGCTTTTCTTACACCCGGTATTTTTCCATCCAGAGCCAGTTCACGGAACTTGATTCTTGAAACACCGTATTTGCTTATATATCCACGAGAACGGCCAGTCAGACTGCACCGATTTCTTACACGAGTTGGGCTGGCATCACGTGGTAATTTTTGCAGTCCTTCATAGTCGCCAGCTTCCTTCAACTGCCTGCGTTTTTCGGCATATTTATCTACCGTTCGTTTTCTTTTTTCGTTTCGCGCTATCCAGGATTTTTTAGCCATTGTTCTTCTAAAAGTTTAATTAAAAATTATTTCTTGAATGGCATTCCAAAGTGCTTAAGCAGAGCGAATGCTTCTTCATCGCTTTCGGCACTTGTTACGAAGGTTATATCCATACCATGAACAACATTAGTATTATCCACGTCAATTTCCGGAAATATTGTGTGTTCTTTAATTCCCATTGTATAATTTCCGCGACCATCAAAGCTTTTATTTGGCACACCCTGAAAATCTCGTGTTCTGGGCAGCGAAAGGTTAATCAGCCTGTCCAGGAATTCATACATAATTTTCTTTCTCAGTGTAACCTTGCAGCCAATTGGCACACCTTCTCTGAGCTTGAAATTAGAAATCGACTTTTTTGCTTTGGTTTTTACCGGTTGCTGGCCGGTAATCTGTCCAATGTTTTCGACAACAGTATCGAGCAATTTTGCATCGTTAATAGCATCCCCGGCTCCAACATTAATTACAATCTTCTGGAGTTTCGGTACCGCCATTACATTTTCGTAATTAAACTCTTCGATCAGTTTCGGTACAATATCTTTCTTGTACTGTGTATATAATCTTGCTTCTGCCATTTATCTGATTCTTACTTGTCTATAATTTCGCCACTTTTCTTGGCATATCGCACCCAGCGGCCTCCGCCTTCCTCTTCTATTCGCTTTCTGCCAATTCGGGAAGGTTCATCGGTAGTTGGATCAATAACCATCACATTCGAAATGTGAATAGAAGCTTCTCTTTTCAGACGACCACCCTGAGGATTTTCCTGAGAAGGTTTTTCATGGTGAGTTCTCATATTGATCCCTTCAACCAAAACACGTTCGCTTTTGGGATTTACCATCAGAACCCGCCCCCTGAGACTTTTGTCATTACCGGCAACAACCAAAACTTCGTCGCCTTTCTTAACATGTAATTTTTTTTGCTTGTTATACTTCCTGGGCATAACGATATGATTTATAATACTTCCGGAGCCAATGAAACAATACGCATAAAATTCTTCTCGCGAAGTTCTCTGGCCACTGGGCCAAAAATACGTGTTCCTACAGGTTCCTTTTCTTTGTTAATAATTACCGCCGCGTTTTCATCAAAACGTATATAACTGCCATCACGACGCCGAATTTCTTTTTTTGTTCTTACAATAACAGCAAGTACTACTTCCCCTTTCTTAACATTACCACCGGGTATTGCAGCCTTCACGGAACAGGAGATCAGATCACCAATACGTGCGTATCTCCTTCTGGAATCTCCGAGCACTTTTATGCACATCACTTTCTTGGCGCCGCTGTTGTCAGCAACATTTACTATGGATTGCGTTTGAATCATGATCTAAACCTACAGATTGATCGTTATTTTGCTCTTTCTATGATATCTACCAGGCGCCATGATTTGCGCTTTGATAGCGGTCTTGTTGACATAATGAGAACGGTATCACCAGCATTGGCATCGTTGTTTTCATCGTGTGCCATGTATTTGGTGGTTTTGGTGATAAACTTTCCATAGATAGGATGTTTAATTTGCCTGTCTACAGCAACCGTAATGCTTTTGTCCATTCGGTCGCTTACCACTTTTCCGGTCCTTGTTCTTCGTTGTGATCGTTGTGCTTGAGCCATATGTTTATTCAGCACTTAATTTTTCATTAATAATCGTTTTTAACCGGGCTATTTCCCGACGTGTATTTCTTATTCTTGCAGAATTTTCAATTTGCCCTGCAATGGCTTTATTAAAGTGAAAGTCCATCAGTGCTTCCTTTTCATCTTTGAGCCTGGCATTTAGTTCAGTAAGCGATAAATCGCGTAATTCGTGTGGTTTCATACTCTGTTCGCTGATTTTTTAACCGCTGTTAATATCTCGCCGTTTTACAAATTTAGTTTTAATGGGAAGTTTATGGGATGCCCTTCTCATCGCTTCCTTTGCTTTATCCTCACTCACACCGGCAATTTCAAAAAGTATTCTGCCAGGTTTCACTACAGCTATAAAGTGATCGAGTGCACCTTTACCTTTCCCCATTCTGGTTTCAGCAGGTTTTTTTGTCATCGGTCGGTCGGGAAAAATTCTGATAAATGTTTTTCCTTCCCTCTGAAGCGACCGTGCAATTGCCACCCTGCACGCTTCAATCTGTCGTGAAGTAATAAATTTGGGTTCAAGGGCTTTCAGGCCAAAACTTCCAAAAGCCAGTGTGTGGCCGCGTTGTGCATTGCCTTTCAGCTTATCTCTGTGAACGCGGCGCCTGTGAATTCTTTTCGGTTCTAACATCGTTCAGTCATTCTATTGGTT
This sequence comes from Balneolaceae bacterium, assembly GCA_020832285.1. Taxonomy (GTDB): domain Bacteria; phylum Bacteroidota; class Rhodothermia; order Balneolales; family Balneolaceae; genus Rhodohalobacter. The sequence continues at coordinate 4,460 of JAFIFB010000121.1, read as the reverse complement.
ACGGGTACGTCTTTTTCTACGGGATGATTTTCTGTCTCCGCGGCTAGATCGTTTTCTTCCGCCAGTATCTTCTTCCTGCTTGGTTTGTGCTCCAGGCGCGAGATCTACATCACCTATAATTTCACCTTTAAAGATCCATACGGACACCCCAATAGATCCGTAAATCGTGTTGGCTGTTGTTTTTGAATAATCAATATCAGCACGGAGTGTGTGTAATGGAACCCGGCCTTCTTTATACTGCTCGGTTCGTGCCATTTCTGCGCCTCCTAAACGGCCCGCACATTTAATTTTAATACCTTTGGCACCCATTCTCATTGCAGAAGAAATTGCTGTCTTCATCGCTCGCCTGAAAGAAACTCGGGCCTCAAGCTGTTGGGCAATGTTTTGCCCAACAAGACTTGAATCCAACTCAGGTCGTTTAATTTCACTTACATTAATCTGCACCTCTTTGTTGGTGATTTTTTTCAGCTCTTCGCGTAGAAGTTCAATCTGCTCACCACCTTTACCGATAATAACACCGGGGCGGGATGTGTTTAAAGTCAATAAAATTCTTTTCGGAGTCCTTTCGATGACGACATTTGACAGACCGCCATTTCGAAGCCTGGCCTGCAGGTACTCTCTCAACTTTGTGTCTTCCAGCAAGATGGAAGGTTCATTATCCTCGGAGTACCAGTTGGAGTCCCATCCTCGAATTATTCCAAGTCTAAGTCCGGTTGGATTGGTTTTTTGTCCCAAATTAACCTCGTTTATTATTCAATTATAGTTCTTCTTGCAGTTTGGCAACTTCCACGGTGATGTGACAGCTGCGCTTATTTATTCTGTGGGCTCTTCCCATAGGGGCTGGCTGAATGCGCTTCAGCGTAACACCTTCGTCTACATAAATTCTTTTGATGTAAAGCAGATCATCATCAAGTCTTTCTTCTTCAAATTTATCCCTTACATTTGCAGCAGCTGAACGAATCACTTTCGATACATCAGTGGCTGTTGCTTTTTTGAGAAAAGAGAGTTTTGTTAACGCTTTATCAACACGTTCACCCCGTACAAAATCTGCAACAAGACGAACCTTCCTGGGTGATTTTCTTAAATGCCGTTGTACGGCTTTTGCTTCAAATACTTGCGTTTCCATCAATCAATTCGTTTTATTTTGCCTTTTTAACAGGGTGGCCGCGGAATGTTCGCGTGGGGGCAAATTCTCCCAGTTTATGACCAACCATATTTTCTGTGATATAAACAGGTATAAACTGTTTACCATTATGTACAGCAATTGTCAATCCGATAAAGTCGGGTGTAATCATTGAACTTCTGGACCAGGTCTTAATCACTTTCTTTTTGCCGCTTTCATTCATCGCGTCTATTTTACGCTGCAGCTTGTAATGTACGTATGGTCCTTTTTTAAGTGATCGTGGCATACCTTACTTATTTACCCTTTTTGGTTTTTCGACGTCTTACAATAAACTTAGACGACAGCTTTTTACGATTTCTTGTCTTTTTACCTTTGGCAGACTGTCCCCAGGGAGATCTTGGATGCCCTCCGGATGCTTTTCCTTCTCCACCACCCATCGGATGATCTACCGGATTCATCACTACACCACGAACTTTTGGCCTTCGGCCAAGCCATCTGCTACGACCGGCCTTACCTATTGTGGTATTAAAATGATCAGGGTTACTTGTACCTCCTACAGTAGCATAACATGTTCCAAGTATAAGCCGTACTTCACCGGATGGAAGTTTTACGGTTACATATTTTTCAGTTTTGGCAACCATCTGAGCAACTGTTCCTGCACCTCTGCAAAGTTGCCCTCCCTTACCAGGATACAATTCTATATTATGAATAAATGTACCTGCCGGCATATTTTTCATTGGCATAGCGTTCCCGATTTCCGGATGTGCGGTTTCGGAACTTATCACCGTATCACCGACCTGGAGTTTATTCGGGGCAATAATATATCGTTTCTCACCGTCAGCGTAAGCTAAAAGTGCAATACGTGCTGTACGGTTTGGATCATATTCAATCGTCTGTACTTTTGCAGGTATGTCGCGCTTATCTCTTTTGAAATCGATTACCCTGTACTTTCTCTTGTGCCCGCCTCCTCTTCTGCGAAGAGTCATTCTGCCACGGTTATTTCTGCCGCCGGATTTGTGCAATCCTTTGGTCAGAGATTTTACCGGTTTGGAAATGGTAATCTCATCAAAAACAGGCGCAATTCTGTGACGCTGGCCTGGTGTTGTTGGTTTTAATTGCTTTGTAGGCATGATTACATTCGTTTTTTAAATTTCGCTGAAGAAATCGATTTCACCCTCTTTGAGAGTCACAATGGCTTTCTTCCAAACCCTGCTTCGTCCGTCAACAAATCCACCTTTTGTAAATCTGCCTTTGGGTTTCGAGGCTACTATCATGGTGTTTACACGTGCTACCTTTACCTCAGGGTATCGTGTTTCAATGGCTTTTTTAATATCAGGCTTAGTAGCAGCGCGATGTACTTCAAAAGCGTACTGCTGATGCTCTTCCTGGAGCCTTGTAAGTTTTTCAGTAATTAACGGCTGAATTAAAACACTCATGCTGCTTCCTCCTCAACTTTGTCTTCAAAAGTACCTTCAAGTACTGGAATTGCTTTTTCCTGAAAAACCAGTACATCTGCATTTAGAATTTGATATGTATCTGCATTAGCAGCTTCAATTACGGATGCATTCGGAATATTTCGTAGTGACAGATAAATATTACGGTCAGACTCAGGAACTAAAAAGAGAACTTTCTTTCCTTCCAATTTGAGCGCTTCAATAATATCGACCATCTGCCTGGTTTTAGGTCCATCGAAACTAAAATCCTGTATTACCGTAATTGCTTCTTCGGTAGCTTTCACAGAAAGGGCTGATTTTCGGGCAAGCCGTTTGGCCTTTTTAGTGAGGCGAATTGTATATTTTCTTGGTTTGGGGCCAAATACAGTACCACCACCTTTCAGAAGCGGAGAACGGATGGAACCTCTTCGTGCCATACCTGTTCCTTTCTGCTTGTATGCTTTTCGCCCACCACCACGCACTTCTCCTCTTTCTTTAGTACTGGCTGTTCCCTGGCGTTTATTGGCCAGTATACGTCGAACATCTTCGTACAGAACGGTTTCATTCGGTTCAATTCCAAAAATAGAATCGTTTAGTTCCGCCTTTTTACCGCTGCTGCTGCCATCAGTTTTATAAATCGTCAGCTTCATGAGGCTACTTGTTCTGATTTATTAAAAATTTCCAGATAACCCCCTTTTGCACCTGGCACAGAACCTGTAACGAGAATCATATTTGATTCACTCAGGATCTTTGCCACAGAGAGGTTTTTAATTTTTGTTGTTTGATTGCCGGCACGCCCTGCCATTCTCATTCCTTTAAAAACTCTTGATGGATCAGACGCCTGGCCGATAGAACCCGGGGCACGTTCGCGGTTATGCTGACCATGAGTACGGTCTCCAACTCCTTTGAAGTTGTGGCGTTTTACCACTCCTGTAAATCCGGTTCCTTTGGTCACTCCTCGAACATCAATCAAATCACCCACGTAGAATACGTCATCAATAGTGATTTCATCTCCAAGCTCGAGGCCTTCGGGAATATAATCCCGGATTTCTTTCACAATTTTTTTCGGTCCGCTATCAGCTTTGGAAAAATGACCTTCAAGTGCTTTCGAAACATTTTTTGCCTTTTTATCAAAAGCGGCAATCTGAACAGCGTTGTAGCCATCTGTTTCTTCGGTTTTAATTTGAGTGATGACACATGGTTCAACTTCAATAACGGTTACCGGAATACTTCTCCCGAGGTCATCAAATATACTTGTCATCCCCAATTTTTTTCCTATTAATCCACTCATTGTACTGTCTTTATAGGATTATCTTAAACTTTGATTTCAACATCGACACCGGATGGAAGCTCAAGCTTCATCAGTGCATCAACGGTTTGTGAACCTGTAGATAAAATATCAATCAACCTTTTATGTGATCGGTATTCAAACTGCTCACGCGATTTTTTATCTACGTGAACGGATCTGTTAACGGTGATGATATTTTTATTGGTCGGAAGCGGAATAGGCCCCGAAACAACTGCACCGGTAGATTTTACTGTTTGAATGATCTTTTCTGCTGATTTATCAATCAGGTTATGATCGTATGACTTTAATTTAATTCTGATCTTTTGTTGTGTTGCCACGTGCTAAATCTATTTAGTCATTAATTTTACTTACCACACCGGCGCCTACTGTGCGTCCGCCTTCACGTATTGCAAAACGCAAGCCTGGCTCCATTGCCACCGGCTGGATCAGCTTCACATCCATCTTCACATTGTCTCCCGGCATCACCATCTCCACTCCCTCAGGAAGCTCACAGGCTCCGGTCACATCCGTGGTACGGAAATAAAACTGCGGGCGATAACCCTTGAAAAACGGCGTGTGACGCCCTCCCTCATCCTTGCTCAGTACATACACCTCG
>JAFIFB010000120.1 GCA_020832285.1 Balneolaceae bacterium | reverse complement strand
TGCATGTGTTAGGCCCGCCGCCAGCGTTCGTCCTGAGCCAGGATCAAACTCTCCATCGTATATTACTATATACACTCTTCAAGTCTAACCCCAACCTAAGCTCGTTCAACAATCTGTTTATCACTGTCTGTATCAATATGTGAAAGAACATTTGCCGATAAAAAAGCACCTCAAAAAAAGGTGCGTTTTCGTTTTCGGCAAAGGATTACAAATATAGGGGTAGCCGGATGCAAATGTCAACAATTTTCCGCACTTTTTTTCAAAAAAGTTTTTCCGGAACAGGTATACATCCCTAACCCGGAAATTTCAATGTAAACGCGCTAAATAATATATAAGCTATTGAATTATAATATCTTAATTTTAATCCCGGATTTTTAAAAATAATAATCTCTTGGAGAGATATCCGCGTTAACTCATTTGTGTGTATGAATATGCTTCACCTCGGTCATCATCATAAAGTTTATACCCATCGGGGTCTTCATCATACTCCTTAAAAAACCATACTCCGGCATAAACCAACGGTGTATCAAAAAGTGCAAAGAAAAATTTGAAGAGATACGAATTCAAAATAAGAATACCCAACGCGCCAAGTGTTGTAACACTGTCTCCCAAATTGCCTGAAAAATAGAGAATGCTGAGAATAGCTGTGCTGTCTACAAGCTGGCTGAACATGGTTGACCCATTATTTCTGAGAAAAAGATATTTCCCTTTGGTAAGCCGTTTCCAGAAATGGAAAAGCCTCACATCCACCGACTGAGCAATCAAATATGCAATCATACTGGAGATGGTGTTAGCTATTACAAATTCATAAACCCCCTCAAACAGATTCAACCCGCCACTTACACCATATGCATCCGGAAACCAGTGACCCACACTCATCAAAAAAAGCATATACATATTCAGAAAAAAACCGATCCACACCACGAGCTGTGCTTTTTTCCGGCCAAAAAGTTCGGAGATCATATCTGTGGCTAAAAATGTAAATGGATAAGCCAGTAATCCTACCGGAATGGTCATTGTATAAATGCTTCCGTCTCTCACAAGAGAAGGTGTAATTGATTGCAGCCATGACGGCATTGAAAATGAAAAAATAGTCACAAATTTTGTGGTACCTATTACGTTGCCGAGAACAAGAGAGGTAATAAAAACACCAACGAGACTGAGAAATAAAATATCCCGCTTGTGTGGTGTAGGCTTTCGCAGGGATGAAAGACGCATTTGAACCTTTTGTTAATTGAAATATGTTTACGTAGTGTGATACAAAAAGACCCTGAAATTGTATGGAAAGATGAACAAAGAAGCCAAACACAAAATTCAGATTGCGGAAGCCGCTGCAGAGCGATTTATTATCAACCGTTACTTCACCTTTGAATCCCTGGCAGCCAAAGTAAATATGAAACCTGCAGAGATAATGGACCTTTTCCCCAGCCGGTCTTCAATCCTCGATTATTACTATGAATCCCGCTTGATTCTACATAATCAACAGACTAGTGATATCCCGGGATACCCTGATTTTACCCTTCAGGAAAAGCTCAGTAATCTGTTTCTCGGCTTGCTCGATCAGTTCAGGGAACACAGGAACTTTGTTTTGATAACTTATAAAAACAGGATTATTAAATTCGGCGACAAAACAAATTTTGAAATCCTTTTAAAACGGGAATTGAAATACATCTTTGAGAATGACCAAAAAATATCAGGAGCTTCCTCTGTTTTATTGAAGTCTGTTCTATATCAATCCCTTTTATGGCAATTCCACGGCCTGATCTATTTCTGGATGAATGATGAAAGTCTGCACCAGGAAAACAGTCTTGCTCTAACAGATAAATGGACTGCCTTTATCCAAGAACTTTTCTATTCAAAAATTACGGATTCGGGAGCTGACCTTGGAAAGTTTTTGTTCTATCACTCACAATTCCAACAGAATCTCCACAAACAAACTAATTCATAAAGCGCTGTCTGATGAGTGAATTTCCTTCTACAAGGTATGAACGTGGTAAAATTTTTGCAAAAACCGGGTTACAAGTCGGCAAGGATTATGCCGCCCATTACCTCAAATCACTTGCTGGCAGTAACGCCAGCAAGTCGGATCTCCACAAAAAAACCGCTGAACATGTATTCGGCGAGTTCACTAAGCTGCGCGGTACAGCTTTAAAAATTGCCCAGTCGTTTAGCGTTGACCAGGGTTTTCTGCCGGAAGAATTTTCTGAGGTGATGACACAGGCCCAGTACAAAGTACCGCCCATCAACCGGGCGCTGATCCGTTCTATTATCCGGCGGGAACTTGGAGCTTATCCCGAACAGATATTTCGTGAGTTTGACACAGCTGCACTGGCAGCAGCCTCCATCGGACAGGTTCACAAGGCTGTTCTGAAATCGGGTGAACCGGTGGCTGTAAAAATTCAATATCCGGGCGTGAGGGATACCATTTCATCAGACCTCGCCCTTGCAAGGACACTCTTCAGGCAGATTGTTTCCGATTCAGTGCAAATGGATGAGTATATGGAAGAGGTTAAATCCACACTTCTGGAAGAGACCAATTATCTTACTGAAGGCCGGTCCATCGAACGTTTTCATACACGTTTTCACTCTGATAGTGTGATCACACCGAGGTGGCTGCCGGAATTATCCACTGAGCGAGTGCTTACAATGACTTTTATTGAGGGTGTACACCTGTATGAGTTTTTGGATTCATCTCCATCTCAAAAACAGATTAACCATTTCGGTCAGCTGCTTTGGGATTTTTTTCACGACCAGGTTCGCGAGCGGGAGGAAATTCATGCCGACACCCACCCCGGAAACTTTCTGTTTACTCCAGATGGCAAGCTCGGTGTGATAGATTTCGGATGTGTTAAAACTTTTCCCGATGATTTTTTTATCGACTACCTGCAGCTGCTGCCCACCCATCTTCAGCGGGATGAAGATGCTATCAAAGAACTCTATTACCGGCTGGATGTCTTAAAAGATGATCCCGAAACCGACAGTAAGGAAAGCAGGATGTATGAATTCTGTAAGAATTACGGCTTCACATTTGCCATGCCCTATGTGGAAGACCGGTTTGATTTCGGGGATGAAGAGTACAAAAAACTGATCCGCGGCTATACAAAAAATGCACCTTTAACCAATGAACCCAGAGGAAACAAGCACTTCATTTATACGACCAGGGTCCATCTGGGACTATATCATTTTTTAATGAAACTGGGTGCTGTGGTTTCTACAGTTCGATCAAAAAAAGCGGTGGAAGATGTTTTGAGAAATTCTGGTTAGTAAGTGGACACTCTTTTCAAAGGATAAATATTATCCTATTGTGAATAGGCAGATTTAATATGCCATTGGAAAAACCTTCAAACAGAAAAGGCCACTGCTAATCAGGTTAACAGTGGCCTTTTGATTATTCGGCTTAAAATTTAATAGCCATGATTCTGAATTAGATTATCATTTACATCAATTTCTCTTTGAGGAATTGGGAAAATGGCATTATCAGAACCATATTCAACAGGCACATTCGAGGTTGATCTGAGATTAACCAGGTCTTCACCTCTCCTGAGCAAGTCCCATTTTCTATGGCCTTCAAAAGCAAATTCAAGACGCCGCTCATGCAATATCCATTCGAGAAGCTCTTCTCCATTTGTGAAGTCAGTTCCTTCCTCAAGATCAGCAATTCCGGCTCTGTTTCTTATTTGGTTGACCAAATTGAGTGCTTCGCCATCAACAGAAGCCCCTGCTATTTCCTGCAAAGCCTCCGCTCTGCTAAGTAAAATATATGCATAGCGAATAACTCTGACATTGTCATCATTATTTGAACTGCTGTATTTGGCAGTCCATAACTGTCCGCCATCTTCGTAAATCAGCTCATCACGGCGTAAATCTCCATCCTCAAAAGCGTTGAGCAAATCTTCGGTCGGATTAATATCTCCTCGGCCAATGGGTGCCGGTGTATGCAAAGCAGCCATTGCCGCATTCACACCGGGATTAGTATCTGATGTCATTTGTACAGCATATACATCCTCAGAGGAATTACCGGTTCCAAAAATACCAGTTACTGAGCTCAGGCTGTAGTTACCGCTGTTAATGACCTGGTTTGTGTAACTGGCAACATTTTCCCAGTCGCTCATATGAAGATATACTTTGGAAAGAAATCCACGAACAGCATTAAGGGAGCCCCTTCCCCGTGTAGCTTCATCAGAATCTAATGATTCGGGCACAAGAGCTTCTGCCTGTTGCAAGTCTGACAAAATATTATCATAAACTTCTGCAACTGTATTTCTTGAAACCAAATTCTGATCTCCTGCACCTTCACCGGGCTCTGTTAAGTAAGGAACTCCAAGATGGCTGTTATCTTCTGTGAAGCCGTAAGGCTGGGCAAAGTATCTGACCAGCTGAAAGTGGAGTATTGCACGCACAAAATATGCTTCCCCCATCCATTGATCAGCCTGCTCCTGAGGAATATCGGGTACATCGGCAACGTTTGCCAATACGTTGTTTGCCCTGTTAATTCCATCATAAAGATCTTCCCACTGTCCTGTAATCGTACCATTGTTAGTGGGAATGGCGTATTGAGCTACTTCCTGCCAGGTAGTAAAGGAACCCTGGAAATCTGTATTATCAGTTACAAATTCAGATGCCATCATGGAAAAACCACCATAACCGCTGCTAAATCGTACGGACTGATACATTCCTGTAACTGCACCACGTGCATTTTCGACCGAATCAAAAACAACCTCTGAGGAGATTGATTGCTCCGGCTCTACATCCAACACATCACACGAAAATAGTCCAAATGTGAGTGCCAGTAAGACAATTAAACTTTTCTTCTTCATAAGTAATTTTATTTAGAAAATTTTTAAGCAAAATTTGTTATAGAAAACAGTGAGCTTTTTCATCAGAGTGAAAAGCGGACTCCTGCCATGATTGTTCGGCCCTGCGGTGGTGTAAAGAATGAAACACCCTGTCCAAGAGTTGTGTCTCCATGGCCAGCAAGCTCAGGGTCTAACCCTTCATAACTTGTAAATGTCAACAGATTCACACCTTTTAGATACACATTTACATTTCTCAAACCTAAATTTTCAACCAACCCTGCCGGAAAGCTGTAATTCAGTGTTACATCTTTTAATCTCAGGTAGGAGCCATCCTGTAAAAATCTCGTTGAAGCCTGAGTTGAAGCAACCGGATTTCCATCATCATCTCTGAATCGCGGGACATCAGTCACATCTCCCGGTGATTGCCATCTTTCCAGAATATCTGTTGATTTGTTGAAGCTTGTAACAGGATTCAGAAGGAATGTACCATCCTGCCAGTAAATCTTGTTTCCGTAAACATACTGGAAAAACACAGACAGATCGAAACCGGCATACGAGAATGTATTCGTGAAACCGCCAAAGAAATCAGGTTGTGCACTTCCTACGTGCTGGCGGGTTGCTTCACCGTAGTTATTAGTAGTAGTGCGATCCCCGGTCTCTTCATCAACCACGTACCATTGCGGCAACCCGGTTTCTGAATCAACACCTGCCCATTCCTGAAGATAGAATACACCCAGTGGGTGGCCTTCTTCAGCGCGTTGGTTTTGAATACCAAGAATTGGCTCATCACCTACCAGGTTAACAACTTCATTTCTGTTGAATGTAATATTGAAGTTGGTTGTCCACTGAAAAGCACCTGTAATATTCTGTGTATCCAGAGTAAATTCAAACCCATAATTTTTCATTTCCCCGATGTTATCCTGCACACTGCTGAATCCGCTTGTGTAAGGTAATGGTACATCAAGGAGCATATCGGTTGTATACTTATAATAGTAGTCTGCCGAAAAGGCTAACCTTTCATTCAATGTAGTAAGATCAAGCCCTACATCAAGTTGTGATGTCTGCTCCCATTTCAGCTCTGGTGATTCAAGCTGACTGGGCTGCAATCCGGGCTGTCCGGCATAGTTTGCATTACCTGCCCACAATCCTCTGGAAGCAAAATCTCCGATATTGTCATTACCAAGGAGACCATAACTTGCCCTGACCCTCAAATCATCAAAAAATGATTGATTCTGCATGAATGATTCATTGGTAAGTCTCCATGCAAATGATCCAGCCGGGAAAAAACCGTACTGATTGTCAGCTCCAAACCTTGAAGAACCGTCAACCCTGGCAGAAGCTTCCAGTATGTATCTGTCGTCAAAGCTGTAAGTAAGTCGTGAAAAGTAAGACTCAATTCCCCACTGCTCGTCAGTATATGCCGTAAAAGATGACATTTCTGCAGCTGAAGCTACATTTGGAAATAAATCACTCGGGAAGTTGGTACCTGAAACATAGATTCCTTCAGTTCTATAAGACTGATAACTTAACCCACCAACAGCATTCAAGCTTTGTCTTTCCGAAAGATCTGTTATATAAGTAAGGTAAGCTTCAGCAATCCAGTTCATCGTACTTTCATTCCTTCTCTGACCATCTCCATCTGGTGCACCAGAACCTGTTTGAGATAAGTATCGGTAAAACTCATCGGCCGCCAAATTGTCAACAGAAAAACTACCTCTGAGCTCCAGGTTGCTGGCGATGTCCCATTCAAAAAAGCTACCACCAATTAACCTTAGTGATTCAAGTTCACGTCTATTATCTACAGCTTCCTGAACGGTATTAAATGCAATATTACCCTGAATTGTGCCAGGCATAACATTTCCATCCGCATCTGTAAAAATATGATTTGTGTTAAATGAACCATCGTCAAGATAAATGGGCCTGATCGGTGCATTTAGTGCAGATGATGTAATTAATCCCATCACAAGATTATCACTTCCTACACGATTGTTATCCACTTGAGAAACACTGAAGTTCGCACCAATCCGAAAATCGGGAGATACAGAGTGGTCGAGGTTAACTCTGGCAGATGATCTTTGAAATTTATTTTCAATTAAATAGCCTTCCTGACTGAAAAAAGTACCGCCCACATAAAATCTTGTATTCTCATCTCCACCTCTCAAAGAAATGTCTGTCTGAGTATTATATCCTGAACGGTGTACTGCATCGGCCCAGTCATATGTAGGGGCATTATTTGGGTCAGGGAATGCATCAGAACCGGCCACTCCGGCCTCACGGGTAACTGTTACATATTGCGGGCCATCGAGCATGTTCAATCTTTCCGTTTCGGTAGCAATACCGGAATAGTGATTGACGGAAATTTCAGTCTGTTGTGCAATGCCTCTCTTTGTTGTGATCAATACAACACCATTTGCTGCTCTTGAACCATAAATAGCTGTTGCTGCGGCATCTTTGAGAACTTCCATAGATTCAATATCTGCAGGGTTCAGATCTGCAAGAGCAGATGTTGTATGCTCAGATGCATTACCCGCCAAAGAGCTCGATGTAGTCCTTGTAGTAATAGGAACTCCATCAACAACGTACAATGGTTGATTTCCAGCACCAATTGACGCTGCACCTCGTACCCGAACAGCCACCTCGCCACCAGGCAAACCCGATGCTGTAGATACCTGCACACCTGCTGCTCTTCCGGCAAGCCCTGATTCAAGGTTAGACAAAGGAGAGCTCGCGAGGTCTTCAGCACTTACTCTGGCAACCGATCCTGTTAAATCTCTTCGGTCACGTGTACCATATCCAATAACCACTACTTCATCAAGCCCAAGATGGTCTGGTTCAATCTGGAAATCCTGTTGAACAACGTCCTGGTCTATGGTTATCTCTATCGTTGTTGTACTATATCCTATAAATGTTACAACTGCCGTATATGTGCCATACGGTATATTATCAAGTGTAAACTCCCCGTTTAGATCCGATGCAGCACCTCTTTCAATCTCTTCGAGAAGAATATTTGCACCCGGTAGGGGTTCGTTGATTTCAGAATCAGTAACAGTCCCTGTCAATGTACCTGTCTGTGCCATGGTAACGCCTGTAAAGACGAACATAGCAAGCACACACGACAAAGGCCGTAGTATCTTATTACTCATAATTTATATAACCTCAGATGTTTTGATTTAACTTTACTTTACACCTTTTGCAGAAAAAGAATCCAATGGCCAGCAAGCCGTTTCGTCAGCTAAGCGGAGGGAGAAAGAACACGCACTGGAATAGTCAAATTGATGTAAAGAATTTTAGATGCTCAAAACTAAACCTATTCCGTTTAACTGTAAAGCGAGTTAGAGGTGGCTTAACAATCGTAAATTGTTATAAAACAATACCAAGAAGAAAGTTGAATTAATAAATACCTGAATTAAATCAATTTACTTGATTTAATATTTTCACTCCTGATTAATTCATGTTAGTAATCTTGATCTGATTGACAACTATTTACGTTAATCTCCAAAGAATAGAAGCCATTAAGGTTAAATCCTGTGGTTATTTTGCATCAATATTCGATGATTGAATACATATTCTATTTCAAACAATGTATTTTAAAGTTCAGCTAATTGATTATCGCGTTTTAATAATGCATAACCGGTGTACAAAAAAAAGCCTTCCTGTTTAATAACAGAAAGGCTGTATTAATAATGCTGTTTAAGGAACTATGGAAAATGGTTAAGGCCTCCGCAAAACGAAAGGTGTTGGATCTCCAAATCCTCCAACGCCCGGAATAAAGTGCAACATCGACATTTCGATTGTCTCACTTCCGGGAACGGTGCTAAATGTACCACTTGCCTCCACAGAAACGGGACCCTCTGAATGCTGCCATGCACCGGGTGTGGTGGGTATTTCAGCACGGAAATTATTGGGGTCCGAGTCATCAAAAAAGATTTCGACATCTGTCCCATCAAGCATTCCCTGAACAATTATTGAGTTTTCGGCAGTTCCTTCCACTGCTATATAGTTGGATGTACCCGGACCGTAAAACCAGGAATATTCCAACTCCCATTCGCCCAGGAAATTATCTCTTTCGAACTCGAAGAATGCAGCCAAACTGAGGGTGATACTTCTGTGAGATACCACCGTATTAGGTGAGTCCAGATTAAGTACGAGGGTTTTTTCTTCAAAAAGTTCTTCCTGTAAAAGCTCGATAACAAGATGGCCTATATATTCATTGGCAGGGATTGTTACCGAGTTGTCCGGAAGATTAAAATGAATACCTTCCTGAGCAGTTGATAGTTCAGTATCCACCGAAACTGTGTAGCTGGTATTGGAACTAACTGCAATAAGGTGTGAAATTGCAATCTGTTTTACATCTACAGGTTCAAAAGCTGTTAATGCAGATGATGCCTCAACAAATTTCACTTTTTGATCACCCTGATAGGTTTTATCCGGTGCTGAAAAATCCAGAGCATCACAACCTGTCAGCAGCAGTAGTGTCAAAAAGGCTGAACTGAGTAGAATTGAAAATTTTAAACTTTTCATTATTCGTACCCCGGATTTTGAATCATGTTTTCGTTTGCAAAAATTTCTGCCTGTGGTATTGGAAAAACAAACATATGGCTGTTTGCGGGCAGATTATCACTTGTTGTAGCGCCGTCTATATCTTCAGGTAAGCGCTGAACAGGTAATCCGGCACGTTTGAGGTCGAAATATCGGTGTCCCTCATAAACAAACTCAAGCCTTTTTTCTGCACGAATTTCGGTAAGAGCCTGTTCGCTGCTGCTGAAACCAACCATTTCCGGATTTTGGTAGCGAACTTCCTTGATCGCATTTATATCAGATGCAGCCGCTTCAAGATTTTGCTGCGAACCGGGTTGTGCATACGCTTCTGCACGTATAAAATACATTTCAGAAACTCTCAGCATTTTTATATCAGCCACATTTTTCTGTCCGGGACGCTGATTGTATTTCATCACACGAACCCGGCCGGGCTCTAAAATCTCGAACCAGGTCTGAAAACGAATATCTCCTTCCGTATCGAATTGATTCACAAGATCGTTCGATGCGAAGAAGAAAATGTCGGGGTTTGTGGCCCGCTCAGTCAGTTCAATAACACCATCACTGGCTGTATTTCGAGGTAGTTTAAAAACTACCTCACCCTGATTGCTGTCGTCCCACAATCCTGCATACTCATCGTATGGTGTCAGGTTTAATGCATCAATAACGCGTGAGGCATATTCGATCGCCGCAGACCAATCCTGGCGATAAAGAGCAACTCTTGCGCGAAGGCCTTCAACAGCGTGCAGGTTAAGCCTTCTGTTGCTGTGAAAACCTGCCGGCCCAAGCAATGAAATAGCCTGGTCGATATCACTTAAAAGCAAATTGAAAAACTCATCTTTAGTGGTACGGGCAGGCTTGCCAATATCGGACTGCAACATGTAAGGTACTGCAAGATCGGTTCCGTTCAGACCGTAACTGGAAAAGATTCTGAACAGATCGAAATGTTGCCAGGCCCGTAAGCCAAACATTTCACCACGAATCCTGTTAAGAAGATCCGATTCTGCATTTGTAGCGGGCTCTATGTTATTCGAGGCATCAATGACGCGATTAATCCGATCGATCGCAACATAGGCATTTTGCCATGCCCCTAAAGCAGTTCCGTCACCGGAAACCACATTGTGGTTGAATAACTGCATTCCCTGGCCTGTGTTGCTTGAAGCTCTTCTAAGATTATCTGTCATCAGGGCATTGATATTATAAATATTTTGGCCTGATATGGTCCCATATGCTCCAAGTGCGCCTGCGTTCAGATCATTTGTGTTTTGATACGCTGCCTCTGCATCAATCGAGTCGAAAGGCGACAAATTCAGTTCGCTTTCACATCCTAATAATAAAGCAAATGCGAAAACTGCCGCCATAATCTGTTTTAGATTTTTCATCATCATATTCTTTAGAAATTAATATCTATACCGGCAGTAAATATCCTTGGAAGCGGGTATGCGTATTGCGCAATATTATTATAATCTTCCGGGTCAAAGCCGGTAAAGGCGGTCCAGGTATGTAAATTTTGTCCCTGAACAAATACTCTCACATTTCGAACCTGATCGTTAAAAATACTTCCGGGGACAGTGTAAGAAACCATCAGATTTCGGAATCGAATATATGAGGCATCATCAATATCTTTCGAAGTAAACTGACGCGGATATTGATTGGACTGTATTTCGGTAATATCACCAGGCTGCTGCCACATATTTAGCATAACCCTGCTCTGGTTGAACTGGGCAAAACCGTGATTTTCCGTAAAAAATGACTGGTTATTAAAGAGGTTGTTACCATACGAGTAGTTAAACTGTGCTCTCACCGCCAGTCCTCTGTATGAATAATCCAAGCCAAAACCCCCGGTAGTATGAGGCATCCACGTTCCAAATTCTGCTTTTGCGAATGAATCGGAAAACTGAGTAGTTACATTACCGTCCAGATCTACATAAAGTGGAGCTCCTGTTGCTGGATCCACTCCGGCCCACTCTACCACATAATGAGTACCCAAAGGCAAGCCTTCACGAATAATGGATGTACCCAATTCAAATTCATCAACCTGTCCAAGATCGGTAATCTCATTTGAATTGTAGGCATAATTGAAATTTAGGTTTAGTACAGATCGGCTGGTTCTGATCACATCACCTGCAATATTCAGCTCAATTCCACGGTTCCTCATGCTACCGGCATTGATCTCGAGGTTTGTAAAACCGGATGTGCGTGAGAGTTCCTGGTCGATAAACAGATCTTCAGTATTTTCATTGTACACATCAACCGAACCGGTCAGCCTGTCATCAAACAAGGAGAAGTCTACACCAATATTCAGTTTGTATGCAGTTTCCCACTGAAGGTCCCGGTTACCCGGTGCATTCGGAAAAATGGTTGGTTGTCCGTCAAAACTTGATGTAGCAAAAGTTGCCAGGCTTTGATAATCATCAATACCAAATTGATTACCTGTTTTGCCATAACTTGCCCGAATAATGAGGCTTGAAATCGGATCGATATTGGAAATAAAATCTTCATTTGATGCAACCCATGAAGCACCAAATGACCACAACCATGCAAACTGATTGCCAACACCAAAACGAGAGGAACCATCGCGCCGAAGGGTTGCCTTCAGGTTGTAGGTGTTATCAAATGAATAATCCGCAATACCAAAAACTGACCACAGTGTATTTTGGGTAATAAAATTTTGTCCACCCGGTACTGTAGGAATCATGTTATTTGTTGGGCTTCCCGGTGTTATGGAAGCCGGAGTTGGCCCAAGTTTGGGGTTTAGCCCAAAACCAGTAAAACCAAAACCTTCAAAATGATTCCGAATAAACTCATTCGCTACGTAAACATCAATTTGATGATTTTCGGCGATCTCATCACGAAAACGCACGTTTGTATTAGAGGTAAATTGTGTCAATCGGTTTGTAGCCCGGTTAAGCGATCCCGAGTTTCCTTGGGAGACCAGCTGCCCTGCATATGAATTGGGATTGGTCCAGCCGGTTATATACCTTTCACGAAAGTCCATGGAAACTTCCTGGGTTACAGCGAATCGATCTATATTAAATCGTCCATAAGTTTGTCCAACAAACTTGATTTCGTTACGATCACTGATATCTTTATCAAGACGGTCGAATGCGTTTGCGCCAGTATTTCCGGAACCAACAGCAACATTGCCATCATCATCGTATAAACGCTCATATGGATTGGCAAGGTAAGCAGCTGCAAACGGATTTGCGAGGTTTACTCCCGGGCCCGGAGGAAATGAAGACTCACTGTAGGAGCCCTGTCCGTTGAAGCCGAAATCGAAATAATCGTTTGCATTTATATCAGTATTTAAACGAAGTGAATAACGATCTAATGAAGAACGAATGCCTATACCTTCCTGACCAAAAACATTACCAGATACAAAATAGCGAATCGTTTCTGTTCCGCCTGATACGCTTAAGTCATGTGACTGAGTGTAACCGGTTCTGAAGAATATATCTGTCCAGTCATTATTAGCAGCCAGAAGTTCACTTCTGTCCAATGTGGCATTCGGGTTATCAGGAGATGATGCCCAGCCCCGGCCTGTACGAAGTGTCTCTTCAAACTGAAGCTTTTCTTCAGTGTTCATCATTTCGAAAGGCATATTGCCGGTAACTGAAGCACCAAATTGCGCACTATAACGAATTTGGTTTTGCCCTGCGCGTCCCCGCTTGGTTGTAACCAGAATAACCCCGTTTGAACCCCTTGAACCGTACTGCGAGGTTGCACTTGCATCTTTTAAAATAGAAATGCTTTCAATATCATATGGATTGATAGAAGCAAAATCATTCGCATTAATGGGAATTCCATCCATTACATAAAGTGGGTTGTTCCCACCTGTGATTGAACCTGAACCCCGAATCCGAACCGTTGATGCTTCACCCGGCTGACCCGATCCGCTTGAAATAAATACACCGGGTGACCGCCCCTGAAGCATCTGTTCAAAAGAAGCAACTGGAATATTTTCAATCTGCTGTGTTGAGACTGTTGTAATAGAACCGGTGATTCTGTTACGGCTCTGCTCCGTATAGCCGGTTACCACGATCTCTTCGAGCCCGATCAGGTCTTCCCGCAACTCGATATTGAGGGTGTTCTCGTCACTTTCAACCTCTATACTGCGTGTAACGGAAAGATAACCCACAAAAGTTACTCTCACATTGTAAGTACCGTAGGGTACATTCTGGATTGAATAATTCCCATCGAAATCAGTTGCAGCACCTCGCTCCAGCTGCGATATGTATAAGTTCACACCAGGCAATGCCTCGCCTGTTCTGCTGTCAGTTATCTGGCCTGTAATAGAACCCACCTGCGCCATAGCAAATGGAACCAAAAACAGACTCAACAGCATACTCAAAAGTAGCTTTTTAATCATAGATATGACCTCTGTTTGGTAAGTGTTTAGTAAAAAGAATGATAAATCTTCACACACCCCTCTTACTTTTAAATTCACAATCAATAAAATTGATTTGTGTAGAGAACTAACCCTGGTATCTCACAAAAAATCGATATCTCTGTGTTTTGAAAAAAACATTCTGTTGTGCAGCGAATTTTTTCTCAGCTTTATTCAAACTAAAAAGCCATACTCAACGCCCGACAATCGTCGGACGATTACGCTGTCATTTTATTCCGAGCGCTCTCGGGTTTGTTGAGGAACAAAAAATCCTGGAAAGATATCCGGGATTAAATATCATTTACAGAACAATGTTTAAAGTAAACATTGCACACAAAAAGATTCAAGATGGTTATCATTATAATTGAGCAATATTGAAGCCGTACTCAGAACAGATTACAATGTTGTTTCCTATAAATTTAGAACAAGATTACGATTAATTCAATCAAATTGTAAAATTGTTATAAATACTCAAATACAACATATATACCCTCAACCAAATATATAAAACATGACCCCAAGTAATTGTTTTATTTTAATTAATAATTAAATTATAAATATTTGTACTTTTCTATCTACTGCTTTTTATAGATGTATGATTGAATTTGCATTAGTAAAGCCAAGTTCAATTTACATTTGTGAATAAAAAATTAATGAAAATTAATTTTAATTGCCATTATACCTTTTCTGACAGAATGATTCCAGAAATCTCTTCTGATCGATTTGGAAAATATTTAACAAAAAAAAACCCGCCTGAACGATTCTTCAGGCGGGTTTTGCAAAGTGTTAATCAGATGAAGTGCTCTTTAGTTAACATCCCACCACATTCTTGTTAGGTAGTTGTCATCACCCTGTCTTGCAACAGCTTCCTGGCGATTTGAACTATTCAGCGACTGCTCTGTAGTAGGATATGCAATTCTCCTTGGAACTTCAGGCAAAACAGCTACTGGTCCGGGTGTAAGTTCCGGATAACCGAATCTTCGCCATTCACTCCAGGTTTCAAGACCCTGGCTGTAAAGTGAAAGCCACTTCTGAACTGCCAGTCGCTGCTGATTTTCCTGGCTCCACCCTTCTCCTGAAACCCAGGCAACATCAGACTGAGAGAGGTAATCGGCAATTTCCTGTTCGGTAATTCCATCAGGAAACTGACTGGCATTGAAACCCTGGTGATTAAATGCAACATCACCGGGAAAACTGCTCAATACAGGTTCAATACGATCCTGAGTATAAAGCCTCATCGATTCAGCAATGGCATCATGATAGAGTGCTTCGGCATTTTCACCGGTAAAGCCTCTTGCGGCAGCTTCAGCACGAATAAAGAGCACCTCGTTGTAGGTCATGATACGGCCGGGCGACGTTGGAGCAACAAAATAGTGTCCCATGGTTGAGGCCTGGGCCAAACCGATACTGTTATCGGGACTGCCGTTAATCACACCCTGGTAATTCAATCCGTTGGTTGCTGTGTATACCTCGGTTGTAGGTTCAGCTGCCTGGTTTCTCATCGGGGCTGCATAAATCCTCATTCTCGGATCGTTCAGCTCATTCAGCCATGTAAGAGTAGTGTGGCTGATTTTATGATCTTCCCGAGTTCGTGCAAAATCATTCACCGGGTTATTACTTGGATAGGGCAGGTAATTGAGCTGGGCATTATCATCGTGGCTTTCCATAAGCGGAGCACCGGATGAAATGATGCCGGAAATACCTGCAGAAGCAGTTGCTTCGTCGGCATGCGACATTCTCATATAGACCCGCAGGCGCAAGGAGTTTGCCAGCTTTTCCCACTGAGACATATTGCCGCCAAAAATAAGATCGGCGCTGCCTACAGTTCGGCCGCCATGATCAATACGATTGACAGCCGACTCGAGCATATCCAGAATTCCGCTATACACCTCTTGCTGGGTATCATATCGCGGAGTAATTGTTCTGTTTTCAGGGTCTGCCTCCAAACCTCTCAGTGCTTCCGAAAATGGAATATCACCCCAAAGATCTGTCATCTGTTGGTAGTTCCATGCCATTAAAATCTCTGCGATAGCCTGGGCATTCGGAAAGTTTTCATCAATTCCCTTTTGCCTGATCACATTGAGATCTTTCAGGGTGGTTGCGTAATAGCTTTGCCATATATTATTAATCAAGGCAATTCTACCTGAAAAGTCGTACCGGTCTTCATCGGTGTACTGAATCTTGGCATAACTTTGCGCCCAAATTGCTCCGATATACCCGTTTACGCCACTCATGCTATAGAGGCGGTTCATCGAGATTTCAGTGGCCTGTGGCAAAATCAGCTCTACAGGCACATCCGTTGGCGCGTTTGGGTCATCGTTCAAACCCTCCAGGCCGGTATCGCAGGAACTTAGCATAACGCCCGCTATTAACAGGGCTGCAGTATACTTAAATAGAATTTTACTGAATTTCATAATTTTTCCTCTTTTGCAGAATCTTAAAGTGTGAATCGTACATTGAAACCAATGCTGCGGGTGGAAGGAAACTGGTTGGATTCAAATCCCTGAATGTTACCGCTGTTAAAAGCAGTTTCCGGATCGATGTGCGGAGCTTCTTTGTGGATAATCCACAGGTTTCGTCCCGTAAGCGCTACATCAACGGAGTTCAGCGGGAAATTGGCCAGCCAGTTTGCCGGGAGTGAATAACCCAATCTCAATTCACGCAGTTTCACGTATGTGGCATCAAAAATGTGCGATTCAGCATTTCCGAAAAATGTTCGCTCGTTAAATGTCTGTGCATCTACAACAATATCATTCGGAGTACCATCTTGCTTCACAGCACCGTTGGCCCATCTTCCGCCATCGAAAACCAGCCCGCCTTCACGGCCTTCAAGAGTTTCCTCCAGGATGCCGGTGTACCGGCCAAACATGTAAGTTGTTGAAGTGAGTTTACCACCGTATTTGGCATCGATGAGGAATGAAAATTCAAGTCCACGATAGTTGAACGTGTTCATGATTCCGCCAGTCCAGTCAGCCTGATAGCTCCCAAACGGACGAAGTTCCGAATCAACCATCGGAATTCCCAGATCGTTTACAATGATGTTGCCGTCGTCATCACGCATGAATCCGCTGCCGAACAATGTTCCCACAGCCATGCCGGGACGAGATTCGGATCTTACATCCCATGAACTGTAGTGAATAAATGCATCCAGACCATCAATCAGTTCAATGACCTCATTTTGATTTTTCGCCCAGTTTACATTCACATTCCAGGAAAAGCGTGAGGTCTGAACCGGTGCACCGCTCAGTGCAATTTCAATACCTCTGTTCTGAATTTCTCCTGCATTGATGTATTGCGAAGTATATCCGGAAGCCCTGGAAATATCCGCTGCAAGTATCTGATTCTCAGTTCTTTGATTATAAAGAGTTACATCCAGGCCCAAACGATTTTGGAGGAAACGAAGGTCTGCACCCAGTTCAACTGAGTAAATAGACTCTGGCTCAAGCTCAATATTGGGAATGGTGTTAGAAAGTGAGTACGAAGGTGTATCACCAAACGGACTTGCTGCATTAAATACGGCCTGAAGCTGATAGGGATCGGTATCGTTACCTACCTTGGTCCATCCACCTCTCAGCTTACCGTATGTAAGCCAATTGCTTGTAATATTAAATGCATCTGTAAATACAAAACTTAAGCTCGCTGAAGGATAAAAATATGAATTATTTTCTACGGGAAGAGTTGAAGACCAGTCATTCCGGCCGGTTACATCCAGATAGATATAATCCCTGAAACCGAACGTTGCAGAAGCAAAAAGACTGTTGATTCGTTTATTCTCTTTCCTGTCGTTCACATTCGGTCGAACAGATGAGTTGGAGATTGAGTAAACATAAGGCACACTCAAACCAGGGGCCTCAGCTGAATTCATACGGTACCTTCTTGTTTGAACTTCCGTTCCCACACGGCCTGATACATAAAAATCCGGTGTTATATTTTGCTCAAACTCTGCCATGAAATTGGCTGTAAGCTCATTTACATACCGAACATCTTCATAGTAACGGCCATCCGGATCAGTTACGGAGAATACGGCAGTCCAGTCTTGTCGGCGCTCCGTATAGGTGTCTGTACCTACCATACCGGAAAGTGAAATCCAGTCAGAAACATTGTAACGGGAGGTTACATTCCCCAGAAAACGATCCCGCTCCTGTCGGTTTCCGTTCATGTACTGTATCCAGAATGGATTATCGAAATAGTTGTAGTTCCAGTTGATGGGGCGGCCCGCTTCGTCAATATAATTTTCACGAAGCAACTGGGTATCAAGCTGGCGCCCGTACCACTGTGTTAACTGCTGCATCGGGTTATCCCCTGCATATCCTACTGATGGCCGATTTCTTCCGATCAGTTTAAAGTAGTTGGCACGTGCATCAACACGCAGATCCTCACTGAGTTGTACACCCGCATTCAGTCCTACTGTATTTCTGTCGAGTGATTCAGCAGGAAACATTCCGTCCTGGCGAAGATCGGTGAATGAAAAACGGAAATTCGCCTGATCGTAATTTCCTGCAACGGAAACATTGTTGTTAAAAGATACACCTGTATCGAAATAATCCCGAACGTTATCAGGCCTTGCAATCCATTCCCGTGGTGAGCCGTCCGGCCATTGAGGCACCATTCGTCCGTCAAGAGGTGGTCCCCAGCTTTCATCACCACCATCAAATACACCGCCGCCACGGCCATCAACCCACTCAAATTGGCCTTGCTGGCCCTGTCCGTATTCGTTTTGCATACTTGGCAGGATGAGGATATCCTCAAACGTAACCATGGAATTGACTGTGACTCCAAGTCCCTCTTGACTTGTACGGCCATCTTTGGTGGTAATCACAATGGCTCCGTTGGCTGCCCGTGAGCCGTAAAGAGCCGCAGCATTTGGGCCTTTTAGTACAGTAATCGATTCAATATCGCTTGGGTTAATATCCATTGCGGCATTCCCGTAATCTGCACCCTGGCCAAACTCTCCTCCGGGATCGAAGTTACTGTTATCGATATAAACACCATCCACAATAAAGAGCGGCTGGTTTTCACCGGTAAGTGAGCTCATACCCCTGAGTACAATTCTGGATGAACCGCCAAGTGAACCGCTTGAACCGGTAATCTCAACACCAGCCATTTTACCTTGCAATGTGTTTACAAAGTTGGTTTCACGGGTATTCATAATATCCTGGGACGATACACTCTGAGAAGCATACCCCAGGGAACGCTGTTCCCGCTGTACACCGAAAGCTGTTACAACCACATCATCAAGTGCTGTTACTGAAGGCACAAGCTCAACAGATAGGTTCAGGTCGGTATTGCCCACCTCAATAGTTTGCTGATAGCGGTTATAACCTATAAATGTGACTACAAGCGTATAAGTGCCTGTCTCAACATTGTTTATCGCGAATTCACCATCAACATTCGTAGCATCGCCACGTTGCAGCTGCTGAATGACTACGTTTACACCCGGCAAAAGCTCGCCGTTTTCTGCGTCTGTTACAGTACCTGTTATATTCACTTGCGCAAATGCGTTTAGCGAAACAAAGCAGGCACATACTAACATAGTAAGTAGCTTATATTTCATATAAGACCTCATTAGTTATTTGTTTTTGTGAATTGAAAAGAATCGCAACAATCTTTTCTTCTGTGAATTGAAATATTGAATATGGTTCAGACAGAATCTGAACATGTCTTCATATTTAGGAGAGTACTTCCGAGATTGAATGTTTTTGTTTAAACTTCCTGACCTATACCCTGAACCGGAATTGATTGAAAAATAGTTTTACATGATTTCAAAGAATTTAAAACATGTTAAATACTGAAACAAGGTAATTAATAACTTTTCTTTATTTAATTGTTACCGGAGAATTAACACACTCAGGAGATGATTAAAGTTCTCATTTTCTACTCAAAATGTTTGGCTGTTCACCGGTTAAAAACCGCTTTCCTAAGAACCTGAAATTTCAATCCATTAATCTTTTCTCAAATAATTTTATCTCAACCTGGATGTATATTAAGTTATTAATTTATATTCATATAAAAGGAATTATTCTTATACGTGAAACCGTAATAATTTTTCTTCATATTCCTGATTTAACCTTAATTATTTCACAATTCTCAAATCGCAACAACAACGCTATTTCAATAACACCAGATTGAATAATTATCTTAATAATTGCTATTTCAATTTAATTTGTATCCTTTGTCAGCTTTTCATTTTCTTGAAATTTCTGCGCAGAGAAACTACTTTCATCCACTAATTTTATCTATTCTGTAAACATGTAAACTTATTTCAACCCGGCTATGTCCATCTATTTCTGGATTGTCATTTTTTACCTTTCTCTGCTGATGGGCATCTCCGTCTGGAAGAGCCGTGCCATAAAAAATCAGGAAGATTTTATGGTGGCGGGACGTAAAGTTCCAACCTATAAACTTGTAGGAACCCTTCTCTGTACCTGGCTTGGCTCAGGCACACTGCTTGCAGGGGCTGGCCTTGCCGCACGTGTGGGAATTTCTGAATTATGGCTGGCAGCAGGGGCATGGATTGGCATTGTAATTGTCTTTTTTCTGGCTGCCCGTGTCCGGCGAATAGCTCAATACACCGTACCCGATATCCTGGAGCTTCGATATAATAAATGGGCCCGAATTCTGGGTACCATTGTTATTGTCATTGCTTATACCACCATTGTAGGGTACCAATTTCGAGGAGGTGGATTTGTATTGAACCTGGTAGCCGGTATTCCTGAATGGCAGGGGGTACTGCTTACAGCTGGTTTTATCATTGCATTTACTGCATTTGCCGGAATGCTTTCCATAGTTTCAGTTGACATCATCAACGGAGCGATCATCACGATTGCAGTGCTTTTTGCGGTTCCGCTTGTGTTTATGAACCTCGGCGGAATGGAGTATGTGGCGATGGAACTGGACCCGCAGCTTTTTGATCTGTTGGGAGGCCACAACTGGATCTGGGTGATGGGCGTATTCTTCCCTACATTTCTGCTGCTTCTGGGTGAGTCGAACATGTATCAAAAATTTTATTCGGCCAAAAACGAAAAAGCCGCTAAAACTGCTGTCATATGGTGGGTCGTCGGAACCATTATTATCGAAACTGCCATCGCATCGCTTGCTATCCTGGCTTTCAGTCATTTTAACGCTTTGGATCCTTCAAGTATCATGCACCTGGCCGCAGAAGACAGTGAACGGATTATCCTTCACACTGCCCGGTTCGCCACCGAAGTGGGGGTACCGCTTGCCGGGGGGCTGCTACTCATCTGCGCGGCCGTGGCTATTATCACCTCTACGGGAAACAGTTTTCTGCTGACACCGTCCACCAACCTAACACGTGACATCTATCAGCGTTTTATCAACCCCGATGCGTCTGAAAAAACGATTGTACTCTTTCAGCGGCTGATGGTTCTTCTGCTTGGGATCCTTGCCTGGCTGCTTCTCACTCAGTTCCGCACTATTCTGGATATGGCCTTTACGGCCTACACGATGGTAGGCTCCGGACTTACCCCTGCCTTGCTTGCTGCTTTTCTCTGGAAACGGGTGACTACTGCCGGAGGTGTTGCATCTATTGCGACGGGTATGGGAGTTACACTGCTTATTACAATCATCAATTCAGTACGATCTGAACCGCTTATTCCGTTTGAATATATAGTCCTTCCGGCCGCGAGCCTTTCCATCACAGCCCTGATCGTTGTCTCACTTTTAACACCACCCGATCCGAAAAAAAAGTGGGAGAAATTCTACGAAAAAGATGTGGAGCTGAGTGATGCTATTGACGAGTATACCTCTTGATTCCTGAATCAACAGACATTTCCCACCTCAAAAATCCAGAATTATCCCAATAGTTGGCAAAATGGATGATTCACTGAGCTGATCCACCCTTGTCAGACGGGGTTCGTTCCCATTTTCCCGCAAATAGCTGGGTTCAGACGGTGTATTCTGGCCAAATACATTTTGAATTTCGAGGTAGATGTCGAGCGAAATATTTGTGAAATCCCATTTTCGGTCAATTCGAATATCGGTTGCATTAAATGGACGCAGCCTTTCATTCCCGAGTGCGTTGTAATTAAATACGAAAGCCGGGTAGGTTTCGAGGCTTCGTTCTTCGTTCACCGGCGCATAAGGCGTTCGGCCCAGCAACCTCGTTCGCAGGCTGAACTCCCAGGAGTTACTGATCCGGTATCCGCCTGTAAATGTAAGCAGGTGCCGGCTGTCCCATACAGAGGGCAGGTACGTCTCTCTGTCAAAACCGGTAAATTCACTCCAAAAAAGAGTGTAAGCCAGAATACCATAATAATTTCCGTCGAATGTCTGCTGAGCCAGAAACTCAAACCCATACGTCCTGCCCCTTCCCGCTGATTCCACATCATCGTTACCCAGCACTTCAAAACCACCTCCGAGATTAGCAAGGCTAACCCCTTCTCTCACGGAAACCGGATAATTCTCATAAAGCTTTAAAAAACCTTCAACTGAAAACTTTGTGCTTGCTCTCGGAAAGAAGTTCACACCTGCCGTGACATGATCGGACCGAATGTAGGATGTTTCCCGATTCACAAACCGATCATTCTCCTGATATCCGAGCAGGTTCATTGGTGGTTTTTTAAAATACCGGCCTACCGCAATTACCGACTGCCAACGGCCGGTTTCGCCAAAATTGTAAGAGAGCGCAGCTCTTGGTGAAAAGGTTCTCCAGATTTCATTCCCTGTATCGGTAAATGTATTTCCATCAAAGCGGAAACCGGTTGTAAGATCAAAATTTTCTGCAATTCCATCCCATGACCATTGAGCAAAACCTCCATACGACAGGAACGTCAAATCGCTGTCGAACGCCACACCGGTATTATCATCAAAAAAATCGTTTCTGAAAATATTGACCCTGCCCTGCATTCCTGCTGTAAATGTGAAGTTCTCACGGAAAAGCCGAAGTTCGCTCCTTGCGGTTTTTCGCCACTCCCTTGCACGGTTTCTTGAAAAGAGATCTTCCTGGGCTTCATTGTCGCGATATCTCATAAAATCATTATAAAACCAGCTTCTCGCGAGGCTTGTTCGCACGAGGCCATTTCCATCACGAAGTCGGTGACGCCACAAAATACCGGTTGTATTCGACTGCTGGCGTATAACAGGAACCTGTTCAAGAATAGCCTGTTGATTGGGATCAGTATCATCGGGCACATTGATTCGAAAATCATCAATCGATCCAACTCCGGTCAGCGAAAGTCGGTTTCTGGAATTGAAATCGTGATCGAGTTTGTACTGGTAGTCCCAATAATCGGGCAGAAACGGAAGATCTATCAGGTCAAAAAGCAGCTGAAGGTACGAACGGCGCACAGATGCAATGAATGTGGTATTCGCGAACCGTTCATCTCCTTTAAAAAGAGGCCCCTCCGTGGTCAGTGCAGCTTCACTGGCTCCAACCCGAAAGTTTGTCCGGAACTCCCTGTCGTTACCTCTGCGCTGATTAAACTGCAGGACTCCCGAAAGTGCATTTGCAGCTCCGGCATTGAAGGCACTTGTACTTAGCTCAACGCCATCAAAAAAGGCCACATTCAGCAAACCGGCAGGGCCTCCTGCGCTACCCTGTGTTGAAAAATGATTGATGGTTGGGATCTCAATTCCATCAAGAAAATAGACGTTTTCATTGGGGGCACCGCCGCGAATAATCACATCATTTCGAAAACCTGTAACCGATCCGGATACTCCCGGAAGCGATTGCACCACTTTTGCGATATCACTGTTGCCCGCCGGATAGGTAGAAATTTCTTCGGGGGAAAGGCTTTTATATGAAACCGGGGTTTCTTGAGGGCTGCGCAGGGGATCAGAAATGGTTACAACTACTTCTTCCAGTTGTTCTGCTGTGGGTTCAAGCTCGAAATGAATATCTCTGGTTCCGGCAGAGCGGACACTAATATTTGATCTTTGCTGAGGTTCATAACCAATATAGGAAACCAAAACCGTGTATGTTCCCGGAGGAATATTTTTAATTTCATAATACCCGTCGGGATCCGTACTGGCTCCAAGAGTCGTTCCTTCAAGCCCTACATTCGCACCAATCAAAGGATCACCCGTTCGTGCATCCCTCACATAACCATTGAGTGAACCTGTAGATTGAGCGCAGAGATCTAAAACCAATAAAAATAGTATACTGAAAAAGAAGCATCCGGTGAATAGTCTTTTAGTCATTTCAGGGCTTTAAATATTTTCCTTCAGCAAATTGCAGAATTTCACTCATAAAACTACAAACTGAAATTTTCCGTTTCAGCCAAAAGGAAGTTTACCCACAAATATTTCAGCTAATCCGTGCTTTATTTTAACACAGAAAAGCTACTTCTTTGCCGGGAGAGCGCATCTCTGTCACGTGCAAAATGAATAACTTCTTCTGTAAAATCTTCAAACATCGGGCGCTGGTTGATAAGCTGAAACACTTCCACAGTCGGGTTTGAATTTACCTCTATGATCAAGGGCTTTCCCTCTTTGGTTATAGCTACATCCCAGCCAGCAAAGTCCAGGTGTAAGATCTTTTCATGGCTTTTTTTACAAAGCAGCAGTGCCTCTTCGAAAGCCGGAATATTTTTCAATTTCTGAAAGTCAAAACCGGTCGTGCCATGCCTTTCAACAGGAGATAATTTTCTGTCGTATATAATAGCTCTAAGTGAGCCATCCTCATTTACACCTCTCAGATAGCCATTGTTTGTGTTATCTGCAGTGTCTCCATTCCCTCCAAACTTCATTACAGAAGACAAATTATGTATTTTATTTTGTAATCGAATGGTATATATCCGGACTGTATTGAGTGAACTGGCGTGTACTTCATCAAGTGACGAATGTTGTTTGACCCTGTATTGTACAATTGCGTCTTCTCCTGTAAAATCCATCAATTGATCAGCCGTAATCTCTTTTTCATCCAAATAAACAGTCTTTCCCTGTACCTCCAATTTCCGAACCCCAATACCTTTCAATCCCTTGCTTGGCTTTAATATTTTATCTTCTTCATCTGAGTGGAGTCTCAAGAAAGCTTTTTTTTGATCGATCGCACTATTTTCATCATCATAAAATCTGCCCCGAACAACTTTAAACACCGTTTTAGGCAAATATTTTTTGTCTATGATAAAATCTGTGAAATTTTTATCCCGAAAAACAGGGCTCAGATAAGACGGATCGTTTAAAGTATCATGAATATGATCAAGCCATACCCGTTTAGACAAAAATCGTACATCTTCTTTTCCGGTAAAATTGGCATAAATAAAATGCCATGCCGGATTTATTCGGATCCCCAAATGCTTTTTCCAGAAAGCCTTAACCTCATTTTGAAATTCAGAACTTCTTTTCTTTATAACAGATTGATCCTGAAAGTATCTTTCAGCTTTTTTAAACTGGTATTTTATTTCTAATGGAACAGCCTTTTCCTGAACAATTTCCGGTGACTTCCGCAAAACCCTGACAGCATTACTGATTACTATGTTTTTTAAATTCAAAGATCTGTTTTTTTTAGTCATGTTTTATTCACCAAAATAATCAATCAGCATCTCTGCCCATTCATCACTATTAATATTTTCGAGTATCACCTGGTTGATTTGGTTTCGGTATTCGCTGTCCAGCGGCAGTGCTATACCGTAATATTGATCGTTGAATGTATTCGGGAGCATTCTCACACGATTTCTGAACTCTTCCTGTATAATGTAGGCAATGATCGGTGCATCGTGCACGAATGCATCGATCTCGTCATCCTGAACTGCCTGTAAGCCTTCCTCCAGCGTCGAATAAGCCTGCGCTCGAATATTGTCAGACTGCATATAGGATTGAGGCGCTGATTGATCGAGCACGCCTACGCGTACTTGGGGAAGATCCTGCGGGCCGCTCACCCGGGTTTCGAGCTGGGTAACCGTCAGGCTCGAGGCGATGGAAGCTGTAAAAAACGAAATCACAATAATTGCGGTAAACATCCAGATAAAGCCTACAATTCGGCCGCCAATCGTGCGGGGTGATTTATCACCGTAGCCAACAGTGGTCATCGTAACCGCCGCCCACCAGAATCCGCTGCCAATACCTTCGGCCGCAGACCCTCCAAATTCTTCGGTATTTTCCTTTCGTTCAAAAATCCAGACAAGCAAACCCCAAAAAAGCAGCAATCCAAACAAAAGCAGCACCACCCACCAGAAATCGGGAGAAAAGAGTGCCCGCAACGCCCCCATCAATCCCGAAGGCCTGTACGGAACCGCAATTCCCAGGCCAGTCACATAGAACGGATGGGTAAAATCCACCATTTCCTCTCTTTCCGATGTAATCGTCAGCGCTGAAGCAGCGGCAAAGTAGGAACCATCGGCCACACCATCCAGCATTCCCTGGATATCGGTCTCCTCAAAGCGATATTCCAGTCCGAGCTGACCGGCAATCTGCTCCCACAGTGTAACGGTGATGCCGCTGTACACGCCATCCCCTTCATCCATCACAAACGGCGGCACCACACGCGTGCCAATCACAAGCTCCTCATTGTCCTGTCCGGCCTGTTCATAAACAGTCTCAGCGTTGACCTGATGAGTTAGAAAAGAAAATAAGATTACTAATGAAAATGCAGCGGCAGAAAGATATTTCAACATAAGATTGCAAGAATATTATTATGTCTCTGTTCGGCAAATAATGTATGTGATTTAACCGCACTGAGGCAAACGATTTATCCTGTCCCCATTGACATAAGAAATAAACAAGCTATGTAAACCTTTTAGAATCAAACAGTCCTGTTTTAAAATTTGCTCAACGTTCAATTTCAGGCATTTTAACCTGCGTTATTCACCCAGAAATTTGTTTGTGGGCAAGGCGTCTCAGAAATGGTGGCGGAACCGTACCTGAGTACGTTGAGTAAACCATTTTTGAGACAACGCAGCCCACAGGCAAATTTCGCAGTACGTGACAATACGTTGAATAAAGTTTCAACCTTCTTCTGGCATAAGTTACTGATGAAAATTGCGATAAAACCAATCAATTTTTTTGTAAATAATGCAGGTTAATGACCTATTTGCTTTGTTTCATATCACATCTTTGAATAGTTTTCAGCCGTAATAGTGAAGAAAAGACGGATAAATCTGCAGCGGTTCTTACGCCACAGCGACTCCTCCCTTCTCTTCCCTTATGACTTTCAGATCAATCTTTCCCATAAAAATCTTAATGGCTCATACCGCTGCTTTAAATACCTTAACCGCTCTCTTTTTATTGATACTATTCTTCTCAGGCACTCCTTCTTCACACGCATTCCAGGTCCAGCCCGGCATGGCTGAACGCAATGGCGCAGCCGGTTTGAACAGTGATTATGTACTCCACATTCAAAAAATGGAAGGAGAAATTATACTCGACGGTGTGATTGATGAGGACGACTGGATCCGGGCAGATGTGGCCGATAATTTTTTCATGGTTACTCCCTACGATACAAGTTACAGTGTTGCGAAATCAGAAATTCGAATGACTTACGACGATGACGCGCTATACCTCGCACTTATTTTTTACGATGCCGTTGAGGATGCTCCCCGTGTTGTGGAATCGCTCCGGCCTGATTTTCGATTTGGTGCGAACGATAACTTCCTGATGTTTATCGATCCCTTCAACGATCTCACCACCGGTTTTTCATTCGGAGTAAACGCGGCCGGGGCGCGCTGGGACGGCACTATGAGTGACGGGTATGCGGTTGATCTTGCCTGGGATACAAAATGGGAATCGGTCACCAAAAACTATGACGACCGCTGGGTGGCCGAGATGCGTATTCCATTCAAGTCACTTCGATACGATACAGGTTCAGACCGCTGGAACATCAACTTCTCCCGGCTGGATCTGAGTATTAACGAAAAATCGTCGTGGGCGCCGGTACCGAGGCAGTTTCCTTCAGCCGCACTGGCCTACACAGGCACCCTTCAGTGGGATCAGCCCCCGCCCGATCCCGGCCTTCAGTTATCCTTCATTCCCTATATATTCGGATCTGCCTCTCACGATTTTGAAACAACGGATGATACTAATTACCGTACAGATTTCGGTTTTGATTCGAAACTGGCGATCTCCTCATCGCTGAACCTTGACCTCACCTACAACCCCGACTTTTCCCAGGCGGATGTGGATCAGCAGATCACGAATCTCGATCGGTTTGAGCTGTTTTTCCCTGAAAAAAGACAGTTCTTCCTCGAAAATTCCGACCTCTTCGCCAATTTCGGGACACAAAACATCCGCCCTTTTTTCTCACGAAGAATCGGGATTGATGCGCCGGTTCTGGCCGGAGCGAGGCTCAGCGGCAATATTGGTCGTGACTGGCGGGTTGGTGTGATGAATATGTACACAGAGGATACAGATGTACATCCATCAAGTAACTTTTTTGTGGCCACCGCCCAAAGAAAAATGTTTTCCCGGTCTAACCTCTCGGCTATTCTGGCAGACCGACAAAACTTCCGGCAGCCGGATGAGTGGAGTGGAAATTCCTACAACCGAACCGGCGGACTTCAGTTCAATCTTGCCAGCGAGGATAATTTCTGGACCGGCCGGGTGTTTGCATTTCGATCCTTCTCCGACCGGGAGGATGACGGTTCTGAATTTTCACAGGGTGTGGAACTGAACTACAACCGGCAGAAATACCAATTGAGGTTTGATCAGTATTATGTCGGAGAAAGCTACATTGCAGAAGCCGGATTTGTACCCAGAACCGATTTTTTTCAATTGCGCCCCCGGTTCACCTACCGTTTCTATCCCGATCAATCCAGTATTGAACAGCACGGGATGAATCTGCAGCTCAACAGTTTTTTCCGTCCGAATGATTTCAGCATGACGGACCGCGTGACCAGCCTGAGTTATTACATCACTTTCCACAACCTGAGCCGCATAGAAATGTCCGTGAACCAAAACTTTGTGGAGCTTCGCAATCCCTTTGATCCCACCAATACCGGCCTCCAATTCCTGGAGGAAGGAACCGAATACAACTGGCTCGACGCGATGATTCAGTACAGATCTGACACGAGAAATCTTTTTCGATACACACTTACAACCGGATATGGCGGATTTTATAATGGAAACCGCTGGTTTGTTGAAGGAGACATCAACTATCGCTATCAGCCCTACGGGAGTGTATCTCTATTTGCTTCCTACAACCATCTGGACCTGCCCGATCCCTGGAATGAACATTCATTCTGGCTGGTTGGCCCCAGGTTCGATATCACCTTCACCAATACCCTCTTTTTCACAACCTTTATCCAGTATAACGAACAGCTCGACAACCTCAACATCAACAGCCGGTTCCAGTGGAGGTACAGCCCCGTATCCGACATATTTATAGTCTATACCGACAACTACTTCCCCGAAACCATGGCCGCCCGTAACCGTGGTGTGGTTTTCAAAATGAACTACTGGTTTAATTGAAAAATAGTACATTGTTTAAACTGTGATTTTCGCTGATTTTTATGATGGACTGTGATTAAAAAAAATCCATCACAGGGAATCACAGCCCATCTATAAAATCATACCCAACCCATACAATCTGAACTTTGATTTTCGTTGATTTGCGGGATGTACTATGATTTAAAAAATCAAAGTGCATCAGGTAAATCATTTTCATCACAGTGCAGTCACCGGTTTTAACTGTGATTTTACCTGATTTTTATGATGGACTGTGATTAAAATGATCCATCATAGTTAATCACAACCCATACAGCCTGAGCTTTTTGGATATTCCGCTGATTTCGGAATTTTCTATGATTTAAATAATCACTGCGCATCAGATAAATCACATTCATCATAGTTTAGACACCGAGTTCAAGAATCCGAAGGGTCATGAAATCTCTTTACGAATCTTCTCTTTGATCATAATAGCAGTGAAGTATCAATATAATTCAGCATAATTGCGTTACAAAATTGTACAAACTATATTCACATACCCAAAATCTCACGAAGTAATATTTTCTTGAATAAAAAACATTCCATATTTCAAATTAAGATTTACAGGCAAGGAAATTACTCCGCGGAGTTTTACTGCCAGGGAGCTTGGAGAACTGCTTGTAGATCTGCAGAAAAGTATGGCTGCTTTTGCAGAATATTTTGGTGACAAAAAATGGAGCGGATCTGAAAAAATCCTCAGTCTTGTAAATGTTGAAAACAAATCAAATAGCTTAAGTTTTGCATCAGGTTATCCAAAAGCAAAAGATGGATATGCATTAATGATAAAAGCAGCTGAGAACAAACATCTATATGGACTGCCCCGAAATGCTTTTGACGGGATGAAACGCATTTCGGCCCTCACGAAAAAGAAAAAGTGCAATGCAGAGCTATCTTCAGAATCATTACCGGATAGAATAAGAGCAGTTATTACGCCTGAGGATACATTCATTATACCGGAAGAAGTTTTACTGACCGATGTCAAAGATTTCTATGGAGAAATAACACGAGTTGGAGGTTCAGAGCCCAAGATAAGGTTCAGAACATTCGGCGGTACATTATATGATGGAAAAGCATCTAAAGAATTAACCCGAAAAATAGCGGAAATGCTATATCAGACGGTAAAGATCAAAGCTGAAATAAAATGGGATCCGACTGCTTCCGAAATCAGAAGCATAAAAATTTTACACGTAGAGCCGCATAAAGTACAACCGAACAGCAAGCTGTTTGGAGAATTAAGGCAATCTTTAGGGGCTCACTCGGAAAAGTACGGTTCGTTTTAAAATGGGTAAATTAACGATAGAACGTTTTGGTAAAATCTAAAGTAGTTTGTCTCGACAATAACATTACTGCTTTTGCATTGAGAGACGATGCACATCCTGATGATTAAAGCAAGGTTGAGAAGTCTAAGGAACTGGTCGATTATCTCGATAAAAGTGGAAAGATTATTTTGTTACCCACACCTGTTATCACCGAATGCCTCATTCCGGTTCCCCCGCCAAACCGTTCAAGCAGTGCCAGGATCATTTTTCTGCGGTAGTACATGTTTGACTTGTTTAAAATAAATATTGGATATGGAAAGTGTCATTTTCCGGTGAAATTGAAAAAATGAATCGACACCTTCAACTGCCAAGATTTTGGGACTCGAAGGCACTTTTTTAAAAACTATCTTTTTCGATTAATTGTGACAATAAACTGATTGTTATCTTGATCATTGAATAATTCAATATCCTTAAATTCTCGATACGCTCTTTGAATTCCTGTACCAATACCTCTGTAGGGTAAGCCGATAGGTGGTTTTGCTTTTGTAGCAAATGATGAAATTACAGGATTACGTTGTATTGAAACTCCACTTTTAGCGTTTTCTTCATTCATATGATTTGGGAGTACACCGGGTGAAATAATCTCAATTCTGTTATGAAACATAAAAACACGAATTGGAGCATCTATGAAATAATTTCTATGAATGATGGCATTTACCAACAGTTCTTCAAGAACAATTTCAGGTATTTCAAGTACTCCAGTTGTATTTCGGCCTTGACCATTCTGGACTTTTCTAAGATTTCTTTTCAAGAAAGCTAATGTCAAAGCAAATTGTTTCGATAATCTACCCTCAATATTTTCGCTGTCAATATATTTATCGACAGTAGACTCATTCCCATCAAAGTAAACAGCTTTCACAATAAATTGCGGCTTGAATTTTTGAGGATTCTTACCAAAGAGCATCAATCCCGCTAAATTCAGATGATCACCTTTCGCTAAATTCATGTTTTGCAATAATTGCAATAGTGGTTTTCCCTCATCTGTCAATGATATTCCATATACCTCTTGATAAAATTCATCAAAAAAATCCTCGTCTAAATCATTACTTGTAGAATCATTAATTGGTGTTTCCCCGGCATGAAGAAGATCACTTTCTGCAAATAAACGTCTAATTTCTTCTTTGGATGTAACCTTTCTTTTATCAGCACCGCTTCTAACCCAAATTGCACCGTCATTAGTGATATATGGTTTGTCCAAACCTTTAGGAATAGTTACCACCATCACTAATCCATCTTCCAACATTATGTTTTCATTTGTTGGATTAATCGGATTTCTAATATGCGTAGATGATGCATTAGAAATCATGTTATTTAATCTTCCAATGTCCTCATTTGACAAACCTGCTATCGTTCCATCATCATCTACACCAATAATTAATAGTCCTCCCTGAGAATTGGAAAATGCAGCAAGTTCCGTTGCCATAGAGATTTCATGATTGATTGTACGTTTAAATTGATGTCGGGAATCTTCACCTCGCTCAATAATTTCTAGAAGTTCTAATGCATCCATTCCTTATACTTTCTTTTCCGTTGTTCAAACGCTTCTCTTCCACCTTCCATAATGTCTATGATAGCAGTTTGTATTTTTCCCGTATCGATACTTCCCGTATCAACCGTCAATGTATCCTCTTCAAAATCGCAAACAAATACCTGTTCACTTTCACCTAACACTGGAATATTTGGATTATGAGTGGCAAAAATAAATTGCGTTTTCCCCTTTAAGTTGTTCAGCTCACTTATAACATCACGATATATCGACTGGTTATCAATATCATCTTCAGGTTGATCGATTATAATCACATCATTTTCTTGCCGGGCGAGTAAAAAAACCATTATAGCAGAGGCTCGTTGGCCTAAAGAATGACCTTTGATATCTTTTCCATGATATCGTAACACGAACCGATTTGGCACTTGAAAAGTAAGTGCAGCGCTCAGATTTTGTTGGAAATATTCTTTGAATTTTTCCAAATGAGAACCCCCAGAAAGTATTTGATACAGTTCCGAACGTTCCTCATCCAAATCAAAGTATATTTCTATCGGGTCATTAAATTTCTGGATTAATTGTTCAATCTTTCTACTGGTAATACCAGATCCCTGCACCGTATTTTTTAAAAATTCCTGAAACGAAGATTTATCTCCTCTGTAAATTAACTCGACTTTTATTGACAAATCTCTATTGTTTAACTCGTCAATCGAATCTTGAAACGTCTTGTACTCGTCGTGCCATAAACTTCTGAGTTGGCTCAACTCACCATCAAGCCTTTTTCTCAAATCTTCTCTTCTGCTTTCTTTTTTGATTAACTCTTTTAATTTGGTTTCTAACAGGTTATGCCGCTTACTAAATTTCACATAGTCATCAGGATTCATATCTTTTAAATCAATGGACCTTTTAATTTCAGCAAATTCATCCTGTAATTTTTCTGTTCGTTTTTTAAGCTCAGCTTCATAAGTTTTAATTTCTAACAAGTCTTTATCAATACTATCCAGGATAGTTTTTATCTTGTTAATGTTTTTGATAAAAGAGTCCCAGCTTTTAAAGGCTTTTTGAAACAATTCCGCATTTTCCTTGCTGATATAATTATTTAATTCTTCTATTCCCTCCTGATACTCTGAAATGGTTGTCCTCAATTCCGAAACAAAGCCTTCTCCGGTTTCAACCATCTGCTTTAAATGATTCCGATCTTTAATAAACTTAACCTGACGTTGAAGTTTCTCGTCAATTTTTTTCTTTTTGAAAATCTCCATTTTCTCTTTCAATGCAGCGATTTCTTCTCTGGTCTCCTGAATGGTGTCTGAGAGTTCTTTTAGCTGATTTATTTCAGTAATCAACCGAAGAATTTCTTTTACCTTATCATCAATTTTATCCCGGACAGGGCCTACATTTTCTCCGAAAAACTTTTCCATTAAATTTTGACTAAACCCTTCGGTTCCAATTTCCGAAAGGTCTTTTTGCCCAAAGTAAAGTACACTTAAAAGATTTTCATCAACAGTAAATTCTGGCAGTTTCACCCCATCCCGGAATATAGACGGACGCTCACCAAATATTCGTTCAATCCGGTAATTCTGCCCATGTTTTGTTTCAATATCAATAATTACTTTTCCTCCGCTTTTAAGAGTTCGTTGAACGATACGATTTTTATATTCCACATCTTTGCTTGACTGAGTGTCAATATTCTTTCCTACCCCAAACCTGATGGTTTCTAATATGGTTGACTTGCCGCTGCCTCTGATGCCAATCAACGAATTCAGGTCACTATTCAAAAAAAGTTCTTTACCAGATAGCGGGGCACCGGAGGCCGTCTCAAACCAAACTTTTTTTATTCTTGAATGGGTAGGCACCGGTTTAGAAGCAGCTATCGTATTTCTCTTTTTATCCATCAAGGCATACTTAACAGACAAAAAATTAAAATCCCCAATTTTTATGAAGCTTTTCTGTTCTTTACCTTCCAAATTTCTAGTTTTGCCTATTTCATCAAAGGTTTTACAATCCGAACCTTCTACCAAAGCTGGAGAAGAATTCCCCAAATACTCATTAATGAGTTGTAAGGAATCTTTACTAGTAACTTTTTGAAATCCCAATATGTATTCTTTAAAAAAAGATTCCTCAAAAATATCAATAATTCTTGTTTTCTTAATTTCGTTAAAAAAACCTTTTTCCTGGTTTACATGTGCCAATACAACAAAAGATTCACGATGGTGATGTCTTTTTTCTTCATCCAGTTTCTTTAATAATTCTTTTAATCCCCAATCACTATGGGCATTTCTATTCTCTCTTTGTTCTTTTGTTAAGTCTGGAAAACCTCTGTTTAACAACCTTTGTATAAAATCGTCACCATCGGTTAGCCAACTCTCTGGGTCAAACACAATACAAACATGCACCCCACTTTGGCCGTCATTCAAAGAAAACTCTACACCTGGCAATAAGAAAATTTCATTTTTTCTTGCCTCTTTTGCCAGTGACTTATATTCGCCAACATCAAATTTATTGTGATTGGTGATTACGCCAACACTGATATTTTTCTCTTTTAATCGGCCAACATATTCCTGCTTAAATGACTTTTTTCCGGTTTCATCCCAATCTTTAAAAGCCTCTTTATCGGCTTTGGTATGTAAATGGAAATCAGCCCTAAGCCATTGACTCCCGTGTTTAAAGACGTCGTATGTATGGGTTTTCTTATTCATATCTCAAATGTAATCATTTAGAATGATAATTAACTCCCCTCCACAACCCCAATCTCCTCCTCACTCAACCCATATAGCTCATAAACCATCGCATCAATCTCGGAATCCGTCCGGGCGATTTGGGATTTCAGTTCTTCGGCTTTGGCTTTCTGTTCGTTGAAGTACTCCATCCATTCGGCTTCTTCTTTGAGGGAGAGGGTTACCTTTTTCTTTTTCAGCTCGGCCAGGAATTGCTTGAAGGTGAGCTCGTGCCAGTTTTCGAGTTTACGGCTGAGTTTTTCGATGTCGAATTTGCTCAAGATCAATTCTGTAAATTGATTGATATGATTATTTAAATTTCCTTTCTGCTTTGTAATTTTCTTTACTAAAAACTCGAAGTTTTTATTGTCTGAATTTTTAAAAGGAAAACTTTTTATATATACCCCACTGAATTGAGCAAATGCTTTATTTTCACCACTCTTACGAAGTGTGTGTAAATAATTCATAAGCTTTGAGTTTATAGCAGCAACTAAGCAATATATATTTACACCATTATTTGGAATGATTAAATAAAGATTCTTGAGTGCCAACTGATTTTCAAAATCCGTTGCGGCTATGATATTCGATCCAGTTCTCCTCATTAGAATTTTTGGTTGTTCATACATCTCAAGATTAGCGTTACTCTTCATTTCATCTTTTATAAAATCAACAAAAGTACCGCTATATTCATATGAATATCTATTTACGTCTCTTCCAAGTAGAATTGGTTTGTGGCGTTCTGTTTCTTTCTTCTCAGAAAGCCATTTGTCATTATTTCTGGTTTCTAACCCTCTATAAACAATTGCAAAATCGTCAAGTGTTTTAAAATTCATTTCTAATCTTTTGGTAAGTGCATTTTCCTTGGAGATGAATGGGTTAAATCCAGCACTCAACTTATCCTGATTAAATTCTATCTCATCATAAATTCCTTCAATAATGTCTTCAGATAATCTAATACTGTCGTTTTCTGCCTCAATATTCTCTACAAGTAATATCAAAGTCTCTACAACCTCATCGAAAACAGTGTCTTTCAAATAAACAATTTCGTCAACATTCTTGAAATAAAGCTCTTTTCTCATTTTGGAAAAATATTTTCCTTCCATCCAAGAGTTAGGAATTATAAATCCAAGTCGACCTTTTGTTTTTAAGATTTGATTTAAACCCAAGTCAGTAAATAAAGCATAGGTATTAGGATTGTATTCTGCATATTTATACCTCTCATTTACGTAATTCACTACCTTTTCACCAAAAACTGATTTGATATATACTACATAAGGCGGATTCCCAATCACTACATCAAACCCGCCTTTTTCAAAAACAGACGGGAATTCCTTTTCCCAGTTAAAAGCTTTGTCACCGGCCACGTCCGGGTCATCAATCAGCGAGTTGCCGCATTTAATGTTGTTGTTGAGTGAGGTGAGCCGCCGTCCTTTTTGGGCTGTACGGAGCCAGAGGGAGAGTTTGGCAATCTCCACCGACTCTTCGTTAATATCCACCCCAAACAGGTTGTTCTCTAAAATGCTCGCCTCCACATCCGGGTACACAATACTCTCTTCCAGCAGTTTGGCCTGAAGTTCATCCACGAAGTGGTGCTCTTCAATTAAAAATTCCAGTGCCTGGTTCAGGAACGCGCCGCTTCCGCAGGCGGGGTCGCAGATGGTGAGGCCCAGCAGCCAGCCGCGGTAGGTGTCCAGTTTTTTCAGCAGCTTCTTTTTGGTCGCTTTCTGCCGGTTGGGAGTGTACTCTTCATCTTCTATTTCGAGCTCAGTTTTCTTCTCCTCACACAGCTTGCCGACCGTGTTTTCCACAATGTACTGCGTGATGTATTTGGGCGTGTAATAAACCCCGTCTTTCTTGCGGCGGGTTTTGGAGCGGTCCAAATCCTGGCCTTCCAGCTCGGCGGTAATCTCCTCAATCTCGTTCAACGAGTGCTCAAAAATGTGGCCCAGGATGTTTACGTCTACCTCCGAGGCGAAATCGTACCTGCTCAGTTTCAGCGCGTGTTTGTAGAGCAGCTCGTCGTCTATGGTGATGTTGTCCAGAACTTCATCAACGGCAAACAGCCCGCCGTTGTAAGGGAAAATCTCGTGCTCTTTCCCTTTGTGCCCGGTGTTCAGGTAGCCGAAATATTTTTTAAACCGTTCATAGAGGGTGACGTCAATGTCGTACTCATCCCGCAAATCCTGCCACTGTTGAATAATCTTTCGGATGGAGTTGGGCGGCAGTAGCTGCTGGTCTTCCGCAAAAAAGATGAACAGAAAACGGTCGAGCAGTTTTTGGGTTTTCTTGAAAAGCCGGAGCTTGTCGTAATCGGGGTTGTGTTCAACTATACTCTTGAATATGGCATCTTTAAACGCCGAGTAATCTGCGTAAAGTTTTTTGGTTACCTCTTCGTTCTGGGTAAGCGATGCCTCTTTGATGGTTTTCGGCAGCCCTTTTTCAAAGTTACTCTGTTCCAGGCAGAGCCATAAAATCTTAAACTCCTCTTTGGTCAGCTCAAACAGGTTGAACTCCAGGTGATCCACAGCATTGTCGATGTAGAACCGGAGTTTTTCAAAATTGGAGATCACCACATAATCGGCGTGGCGATGGTAGTTTTTGTAGCCGAACGCCTGCGGTTCCACTTTGTCGAGATCGGTGGTATCGGTTCCCTTCAGCTCAATCACTCCAACCACCTTGTCGTTTTTCAGCAGGGCACCGTCTGATTTTTTCGAGCCTTTTGCATCTTTCTGCTCCACTCGCAGGTTAAATCCCGGAGCCGGGTATTTGGTGTATCCCAGCACGTTCACAAAAAGATCAGTCAGAAATCCGTCCTGGTACTCTTCCTCTTTGGAGTTGCGAATATTCTGCTGAATTTCGGGGTCGTGAAAATGCGAGATGAAGATTTCCCATGCTTCATCAACTATTTGTTCATCTATCCCCGCCAAATAAGTAGTCAGTACCGATTGCTGAAATAGCGCCATACCTCTGCTCTAAGCCTTTTATTTTTTATTTTCTCTATCAGAGAGTATCAGAAAAAATCGCTTATCGCAAGTTGAATTCTACTACAGGACTTTATCCAGTCTGTGCAGGTTGAGCACCTGAACCTGTTTGGCCAAGTATTGTAACTGTAAGCTCTTCCGTGAGTCAATTTGGGGCTGTATAATATGTCGTTGTTGAAAGATTAACCTCCTCACTCAATCCATACCGTCTAAACTGTGATTTTCGCTGATTTTGTGATTTACTATGATTAACATAATCATAGTGTTTCAGATTAATCACATACATCATAGTTTCAGACACCGGGTTTAAATTTGGCATTTATCAACCGTTTAAAATCAAGGCTTTTACTTCCAAAGTTGATTAGCAATCCAATTTCAAGATTATAGGCCTCCAGATAATTTATGGCCTGTGCGAGGTGAACATCCTGCGTTTCAATGACTGCTTTGATTTCAACAGAAATAAGTCCGTTTACAAGAAAATCGACACGACGTGTTCCTATTTGAACGCCCTTATAATTTACGGGCATCTCATACTCCCGGCTGAATGGCATATTGCGTTCTATAAATTCTATTTCCAAAGCGCGCTGGTAAATTACTTCCTGGAATCCGTTGCCAAGTGTATTGTGCACTTCCATTGCACAGCCAATGATTTCACCTGTCAACGCTGAATATTTATAATTTTCATTGATCATTCATCCCTCCACTTGAACTCTGATATTTTTGATGAAATCTTGAGAAATTAATAAAAAAATCAAAGAGTATTTACTTCTGTACCTCTCACTTAACCCATACCGTCTGAACTGTGATTTTCGCTGATTTTTATGATAGACTGTGATTAAAATGATCCATCACAAGGAATCACAGCCCATCAATAAAATCACAGTTCACCACCCGGTTTTTCATTACACATACCCTAAAGCTCAATCCACTCCCCGTCGCGGCGAGAGGATTCCATGATCGCCTTCACAATCCGGATATCGGCCAGGCCATCCTCACCGGGCACAATCGGATTTTTGTTCTCTTTGATGGCAAGGGCGTCGTTGTCCATCTGCCGGGCCTGCTGGTGATTTGGATCGGGAGGCAGCTCAACGCCATCACTGGTTTCTCCCTGTACGCCGCGGTATGGCTGCATCGGCCTCAGGCGGTACCAGCCATCTTCACACTCCACATCCAGGTAATTTGTGGATTTACCAAAGCTGGTTTCACCGGTTGCTACCAGGCCTTTCTCAAACCGGAGTTCAAAATCGGTAAATTCATCCACACCGCTGTACATCTCTTCCCGTTCGGACCACTGCCGCCCTCTCACGGCTACCGGCTCCAGCTGTGCTGCATGCCGGATGGCATTAATCGGGTACACACCCATATCATACAGAGCACCACCGCCAAGATCGGGAATTCGGCGCCAGTTCTCGGGATCGGGATGGCTGCCGCTGTAACCTGCTCCGCTGCTCAAGCTCACTATTCTGCCATAAGTTCTCTCTTTACCAAAACCGATAATCGTCTGAGTATTCGGCTCATGCTGCATCCGGTAACCGATGGTAAGCTGTACCCGATTTGAACTGGCTGCATCAATAATAGCCTGGCACTCCTCTTCATCCATCGCCATCGGTTTTTCGCACCAAACATGTTTTCCGGCCTCTGCACCCACGATGGCATCTCTTGCATGGATTCCGGGCGGGGTTACAATATAAACCACATCAATATCGTCATTATTGGCAATTTCGTGCATGTTTTCATAATTGTACACGTTCCGGTCGGGAATACCATACTGCCCCTGCCATTCCGGTATTTTAGAGGGGGTTCCGGTTACAATCCCGCGCAATTCACAATGCTCGGTTTCCTGCAATCCCGGCGCGAGCTG
The DNA here is from genome assembly GCA_020832285.1 of Balneolaceae bacterium. Lineage (GTDB taxonomy): Bacteria > Bacteroidota > Rhodothermia > Balneolales > Balneolaceae > Rhodohalobacter. Next base: position 150,974 of record JAFIFB010000120.1, on the reverse strand, counting down.
ACCTCCCGCATACCGTCCCAGTCCTACCAGCGCCACACCCAGTTTTTCTTTTCGCTTTGGAATGATGATGGAGGGAAACCCGAATGATGCAGCGGCAAGAGTAGAACCGGTTACCTGCAAAAAACGCTTTCTGGAAATATTTTTCGACATAATTTTGTGATCTTTTTTTACCATTTCTGTTCAAGATGACTTTCCTTCATCCCCAAATATGCACAATTCATTCCAAAAACGTAAAGTTTGGTACATATTAAAAAACTCATGCCTTCAAAGAGTTTTTCCTTCACTTTTTGACCCGCCGGAATGAAGCCAGGGACGCAAATGCTATTTGATTCAATTTGAAATTGTGAATCTGTCATTAATAACTCAAAAAATGCCGGTTTCTTTTAAAGATTTAAACTTTTTGCGACAGAGTTTTTGAAAAAAGAATGAACCATCCGAAAACAATGAGCTGCCTTACCCTTTCCTTTGATCTTAAGCAGGCAGTAAATTTCCCAACTGCCGGGCTGACTATGAAAATATCATACATTTTCTCTCTTCCGGTTTGCAGCGCGCTGCACATCTCGTATATTCATGAAATTAATATCATGTTGTGTCATTTGGTTAAATGCGAGTACAGAAATAATCATCGGATGAGCTTTTTGACAAAATGAGCAGTATCGTATGAATGTGGTGATTCCTCAGGGACTTTTCCGATCAGATACCCGTCATTTTACGTGACATGACAGTTGTTCGATTGATTCCGCTAACCCAAATAAATCTAATTCCATCATGACCGCACTGATTATTTTACTTGTGATCGTTGCCATTCTTGTGTTTTGGTCTGTAGGCATCTATAACTCGCTGGTCTCTCTGAGAAACCGGTTCAAGAATGCGTTCGCACAGATCGATGTACAACTGAAACGCCGCTACGACCTGATTCCCAACCTCGTTGAAATTGCCAAAAGTTATATGAAACATGAGCGAGAAACCCTGGAAGCTGTTATTAAGGCACGGAACCAGGCGCAGCAGGCCGAAGAAAAAGCCTCACAAAATCCCGAGGATCCCAATGCAATCAAAAACCTGATGGGTGCCGAACAGGCACTTACCGGCTCGCTGGGACGGTTCTTCGCATTATCGGAAAACTACCCCGACCTGAAAGCCAACCAGAATATGATGCAGCTCTCTGAAGAACTTTCATCCACGGAAAACAAAATTGCCTTTGCACGGCAGGCATTCAATGATGCGGTAATGAACTACAACATCTACCGTGAAAAATTTCCGAATGTGATTTTCGCCGGTATGTTCAACTTCACACATGCCCAGCAGTTTGTCATTGAATCGGCCGAAGAGCGGGAAGCTCCGAAAGTATCGTTTTGATCCCCATTTAAAAAAACTACATTAGTCCTCCAAACTCATAAAAAATGGATTTTTTTGAAGCGCAGGATCGTGCCAAACGCAACACCGGCAAACTGATTCTCCTCTACGTACTCGCTGTCATCGGGATAATACTTTCCGTTTACCTGGTCACACTTATCCTGTTTCATTCGCAAACAACTGTTGATGGAGGGGTCTCGTTCTGGTATCCCGGATGGCTGACGACCGTATCGGTGATGGTACTGATTATGATCGGGATCGGAACGGTGTACCGCGTTTCACAACTCCGAAAAGGGGGGTCGGCAGTGGCTGAGCTGCTTGGCGGCCGGCGTGTAAATCCATCCACCACAGATCAGGCGGAACGCAGGCTGATGAATATTGTGGAAGAGATGTCGATCGCCTCGGGACTGCCTGTACCCGATGTATTCATTCTGGACCGGGAAGAAAACATCAACGCATTTGCAGCGGGTTTCGGCACCAACGATGCGGCTGTAGGTGTAACCCGCGGTTGTCTTGAACAGCTCAATCGCGATGAACTTCAGGGAGTCATCGCACACGAATTCAGCCACATTTTTAATGGTGATATGCGCCTCAATATCCGGTTGATTGGAATTCTGAATGGTATTTTGGTGATCCACATCATGGGAATGATTCTGATGCGCAGTACACTTTACTCGGGTGCCATGCGGGGCGGTCGCGGTGGAAAAGGAAGCGGAAATTCTGCGATGGCGATGATTCTGTTTGGCCTTGCACTGGTAATTATCGGATACATCGGGATGCTGTTCGGACGGATGATTCAGTCTGCAATCTCTCGCCAGCGCGAATATCTGGCCGATGCCGCTGCCGTTCAGTACACCCGAAATCCAGACGGGCTGGCAGGAGCACTCAATAAAATAGGGATGAAGAAAAAAGGCGCAGAAATCAAAGATGGCCACGCTATGGAGATGAGCCACCTCTTTTTCGCCAGCAGTTTCCATTCTGCGCTGGACATGCTTTTTGCAACCCATCCTCCTATTGAGGACCGCATTAAAGCCATAAGCCCTTCTTATGGCCACGGCAAAAAGAAAGATACCTCAAAAATCCGGCAGCAGTTTCAGCAGGATCATGTTTCAGGCGGAACAACAGAGACTCCAAAAGGTGTCAAAGGCCATGCCGCGCTTACCCCGGAAGTCATTCTGGGTGCAATCGGTACCCTCGGCGGACAAAACGTGAGCCGGGCAGGAGAGCTTCTCCGGGAAATTCCTGTATCCCTTCGGGAAGCAGCCCATGAACCTCTGGCTGCTGAAGCGTTGATTTACGGACTCTTATTTGCTTCAGCGAACGGAGACCAGAAGAGCTCATCACTGCCCGACTGGTTCATGGAAAAAGCCGGAGAAGAAATGTCAGAGCAGGTTCTGACCTTATTAAAAGAACTTCAAACGGGCAAACGGGAATGGTATCTGCCCCTTGCCGAGCTCGCACTCCCATCGCTCCGCCATATGAGTGAGGCACAATACAAAACTTTCCGTGCCATTATGGAGCAGATGGTTCTGGAAACCGATTCAGAAAACCTGTTCGGATTTGCACTCGATAAAATGGTAATCCATCAGCTTGATGTCGCTTTTGCAAAGGTTAAAAAGCCCGATATTCGCCATCACAATCTCAAATCACTTGAAAAGGAGCTCTCTGTTTTGCTTTCGGCCTTATCCCACAGCTCTGCCACAGACACAGAAGAGGCGTGGAAGGCGGGAATCAAACCGATTGAGAAGGTGATGCCCGACGGAATGAAACTGCTGCCCAAAGCAGAATGCGGCCTCAATCAATTGGATAAAGCACTGGATGAACTGGCAGCCTCAGCGAACCCGGTAAAAAAATATATCCTCAGTGCGGTCATTCACTGCATCACGTCCGATAAAAAAATCACTACAAGAGAGAAGGAACTTACACGAGCCATTTCCGAAGCCCTTGACAGTCCTATACCTCTGGGTGCAATGGGTTAAGTACGCCGGACAGCTTGTCCGGCACTTCTGAGTCTTCGCATGGACTGGAAGCGTTAAGCATGGCTAAGATTTTATTCCTTGGGGAAACATCTGGATTTGCGGATGTCTGAGGAACGGGCAGGCTGCCCGTTGTACGGTGGAGAGATTGCCCGGTGCTTCTGAGTCTTCGCATGGACTGGAAGTGTTAAGCATGGTTAAGATTCTATTCCTTGGGGAAACATCTGGTTTTGCAAGTATCTGAGTAACGGGCAGTCTTCCCTTTTTACGCGTGACAGTTTTTCCGTCACTTCTGAGTCGTCGCATGGACTGGAAGTGTTAAGCATGGCTAAGATTTTATTCCTTGGGAGAAATCTGGATTTGCAAGTATCTGAGGAACGGGCAGGCTGCACGTTGTACGGTGGAGAGCTTGTTCGGCACCCCTGGGTCATCGCATAAGCTGGAAATCTTGAGCATAGCTGAGATTTTATTCCCTGGGGAAATATCTGGTTTTGCGGGTATCTGAGGAACGGCCAGGCTGCCCGTTGTACGGTGGAGAGCTTGTTCGACACCCATGGGCCATCGCATAGGCTGGAAATCTTGAGCATGGATGATATTTTATTCCTTGGGGGAAATCTGGATTTGCGGGTGTCTGAGTAACGGGTCAGCGACCCGTTGTACGGGTTTTTAACTGGAAAAAGATTAATTCAATTGTGGCCTGGTTCATTTGGCAACTTAATTTGTTGTGGCCTCTTCAATGTACTTTTTCACATTATCTTCCAGTACACTGAGCGGAACGCTGCCGCTCAGAAGAATCACATCGTGAAATTCACGGAGGTCGAAAGCACCGCCCAGAGATTCTTCGGCCTCAGTACGCAGTTCACGGATTTTGATCTCACCCATCTTGTAGGCGAGTGCCTGACCCGGCCAGAAAATATAGCGATTCACTTCCGAGCGGATATTATGCATGGAAAGTGCTGAATTCACAGCCATAAAATCGATCGCTTCTTCACGGGTCCACCCTTTGGCGTGCATTCCGGTATCCACCACCAGGCGCAGTGCGCGCCACATTTCGTAACTCAGCCGGCCAAAATTACTGTAGGGATCTCCGTACATATCCGCTTCGAGCCCAAGCCACTCCGAATAGAGTGCCCATCCTTCTACGTAAGCAGTAAATCCGGCCACCGTTCTGAATTTGGGGAGATCATCGAGCTCCTGCTGAAGCGCAATCTGCAGATGGTGTCCCGGAACGGCTTCGTGAAGTGAGAGGGCCGTCACTTCGTATAGCGGACGGCTGGGAAGATCGTACGTATTCACAGCGTAAAAACCAGCTCTCGTTCTATCTGCAGCGCCCCGGCTGTAATAGGCTGTGGCGGTTCGGGGTGCCAGATAATCAGGCACTTCCATAATACCGTAGGGAAGCCTCGGCAGCGTTTTAAACAGCTCCGGCAGTTTCCCGTCCATCTTTTTGAGAACGTAGGCGGTCTCTTTCATCAATTCTTCGGGAGTCTCTGCATAAAATTGCGGATCGTTTCTCAAGAACTCCACAAATCCATCAAAATCGTCCCCAAAGCCGGCTTCATCCACAATCTCCATCATTTCGCTGCGAATACGCTCTACTTCATCCAGTCCGGTTTGATGGATTTCTGCCGGGCTTATTTCCATCGTGGTGTAGTACTGAACCAAATAGTTGTAATACTCCTCTCCGCCGGGCACTTCGGTAATTCCAATAGTTTCGGTAGCGGCAGGAATGTACTCATCCCGCAAAAAATCGCGAAGTCGCACGAACTCAGGAATCACAACATCCTCCAGAATTTCAGCCGCTCTGTCTGTCAGCCTTTCCTGATCTTCATCATCAACAGAACCGGGAAAATCCAAAAACGGTTCAAACAGCAGGCTTTCTGAAACATCATCGCTGATGTGTGCTTCGATTGAGGCAAGGTAATCATCAAACACTACCTGCGGACGTACAAATTCCTGCTCCATTCCTTTCCGCATCCGCTCGATGTATCCGCTGTTATACTCCGGGAATGCTTCGAGGCGGCTCAGGTATTTTTCAAAATCTTCGGTGTTGTTGAACGGCATCCGGTTGCCAAGGTCAACAAAAGTTGCGTGATAATCCCACCAACCATTCAGCGGCAGCAGGTGATCGTTCACTTCATAAGCACGTATAGTATTTTGGAGCTGAATTTCGAGAATGTCGTAATTGATGCGGCTCTCATCAGTCAGTCGTTCCCTCGAAATGTTCTGCAGCTGTTCGAGAAAATCCCTGTTTGCCTGGTACCTGAGTTCCATCGCCTCAAGCCCGGTTTCGGGCAAACGATCGTTAAATCGATGGTCGCTTTGTGCAGTGGCAAAAAGGGGGTTGCTTTGAAGGCTGTACTCCCAATGATCGTCGAACAGGGCCTGTAATTGACCGTCAGCGGACTGACAGCCGAAAAAGACCATCAGCAGTAAAACTAAGATGTATCTGATCTTCATTGTTTTTTAAACTGAAAAAATTTCGTGGTTAAAAGCATAAAGAGCCGAGACATCCTGGTAAAAGTTGATAAAACTCTCCGCCTTCAGTTATCAGCTCCCCAGTACTGGTTTGATACCTGTTGATAGCTGAAAGCCTGCCAAAATGAGTAATCAGGCAAAAATTGAACTGTTAAATACGTAGTGCCGTGTCAAGTTTAAAGTTTCGAAGGTTATGTAGAGCTAAAGGTTCAAATCCGCTTCAACCTGCGGTAAAATCGTTCGAACTTCCATTTCCGAAAGTTTTTCAGACATTTTACCAAGCATCTCTTTATCGCGATAGGTCCCTACAATCGCCCCGCCAGATCCGGCAAATTTAGCACTGGCACCACACGAACGCGCCGTTTCCACCATCTCCTCCTGCCACTCCGGAAGTTTTGAAATGGAACGCCTCAGGTCGAAATTTTCATTAATCAGTTTTGCCAGAGTTTCCTGATCGCCGTTCTGCAGGGCCTGTCTTCCTTCAGCGGCGATGGAGGCAAATCGTTTCATCGCATTCACCACTTTTTCCTCTCCCCTCAGAAAGCGTCCGCGAATATCGTTGTGATACACCTCCGTGGGTTCGCTGAGCCCGTCGTGCCAGGCTATGTACACATTGTTCAGAAGTGCCGGATTTAGCCTTTCGTAATCGTAGCAGCGATACCCGCTCACGGTTTTTTCCACACTTTTGTCAAAATTCATAAAAACCAGCCCTTCATACACCTGGATCACACGATCCTGCAATCCAGCTGAAATACCCAGTTCCTCCTGCTCCACAGATAGCACAAACGAGGGCTGAACTTCTTCGGGAAGCTTAACATCGTAAAACTCCATCAGGCAGCGGAGCGTGGCCACAATAATGGAACTGGAACCTGCAAGACCCACTTGCCGCGGAATGTCAGAATTGTACCGTATGGAAAAATTCTGTGAATGGAGTGGTATTTGCCGTTCCTCGCAATACTCCACAAACCGTTTGATGGTTGCTTTAATAAGCCGGATACCCCCATAATATCCATGCAGTTTTACGTCATTGGCCAGGTCATAAACCGACCGGAACCGGCCGCGATCCTGTTCGGCCATCACAATTTCAACCTGACCCCACTCATACAACACCACTTCAGCCGAAAAGTCCCGGATGATAAGGGAGATGGTTTTCCCGTTGTAGCCGTCGGAAGGGTTACCAAGAAATCCGGCACGGGCGTGGGCTTTTTTACGGATGATCTTCATTGAGTAATTTTTTTAGATAGGTTCTCAGTTCAGGGCCCACATGTTCATCGGCCAGTGCAAATTCGGTAAATGCCTGAAAATACGAGCTGAAATTGCCGATATCATACCGTTTTTCCTCTTTTTTCAGACGAACGCCATACACCTTACCGCCATTTTTAAGCAACAGGCGGATGGCATCAGTAAGCTGAATTTCATCACCCACCCCGGGCTTGGTTTCCTTCAGGGCTTCAAAAATTTTCGGGGAGAGCACATATCGCGCGGCGATCGCAAGATTACTTGGAGCTTCACTCACCTGAGGTTTTTCTACCAGATCGTTCATTTCAAATATGTCGGTATCCGATTTGGGATCGGCAATGCCGTAACGGTAGGTTTCTTCGGCAGGGACTTCTTCGAATGCAATTACGGCATCCGCATCATTATCAGCATAACATTTCATCATTCGTTCCACAATGCGGCTCTTGGCATTCATGCCGATGATTGAGTCGCCCAGCGCTGCCACAAACGGCTTGTTGCCCACAAATGCCTCGGCGCATAAAATGGCATGGCCCAGTCCCAGCAACTGCCGCTGGCGGGTATAAAAGTACTGCATCGGTGCACGAATAAAGGATAACTCGGCCAAAAGATCTTCTTTACCATCTTCACGAAGCATCTGGGTAAGGTCAGGGTTCAGGTCAAAATGGTTTTCAATAGAATGTTTACCCTGTCCTGTTACAAAAAGGAGGCGGTTTACCCCCACCCTGTCCAGTTCCTCCACTACATACTGTACAACAGGTTTCCGGCCAACGGGCAGCATCTCTTTGGGTTGTGATTTGGTGGCAGGCAGCAGCCGGGTGCCCATTCCGGCAACCGGTACAACGGCAATATTTATCTCGCTCACGTTCTTTGATTTGTTAATGTGATAATTGTTTTAATCTGAATAATTCAGGTTTAAAATTCTGGCGCTAAAATACAACTTGAACGGCTTGAATTAAAGCCATTCGAGATGATCTATCGTGGTAGTGTTTACTTCTACATATTGTTCAAATATTTCATTAAGGGATGAATCTTTCTGAAGCTGACGCCTCGATGCAGAGTCGAGATAAGCTAATATTTCTCCTTTATTCAATATGGCAATATCATCGCAGAGGTTCTCAACAATTTCCAGGATATGGCTTGTGATGAAGATTGTTACACCTTTATCTTTCAGTTTCCTGATAATGGTTTTCATCCTGCCGATGGAGATCACGTCCACACTTTCGAACGGTTCATCCAGGAAGAGCAGTTTCGGATTGGTCAAAATAGCGGCACAAAAACCCAGCTTTTTGCGGCTTCCGGAGGATAACTGTTTGGTTTGAACATTTCTGAATTCGTCAATTTCGAAATAAGAGAAGAGCGTTGCGATTTTATTATCAAGGTTGGCAGGTGTCTCCCTATACACTTCGCAGACATATTTCACGAATTCATAACTGGTAAAATTTTCAAACAGCAAGGGTGGCTGCAAAACAGAAGCCACATTTTTTTTGATCTCAATTTCATTAGAGTGGTTTAGTTCCAGCCCGTTTATGATGATCTCTCCATCGTCATATTCAAGAAGTCCGGTCAAAATTCCAATCAGTGTACTTTTGCCTGCTCCGTTGGGGCCAATCAAACCGAAAATATTTCCTGCAGGCACATCCAGTGCAAGCTGTTTCAATACTGGCGCGCGGCCGTAGGATTTGGTAAGGTTTTTTATAATTAAAGCTCGTTCCATAATTTGGGAATAACTTTTTGTTTAAAAGACCCTTCAAGTGTCTTCATTTTCTTTCTCAAAGAGATCGCCATCAAAATATTCAGAATAAAGAGAGTCAGAATGTGGTACCAGATATAATTTTCTATCACCAAAAATGTAAACACCCCCAGAATCATCACGATAAATACTGACGAAAATGTAACAGAGGCCGGAAGTACCGGGTTCGATACCGACATAACACTTACCTCTTCGATTTTACTATAGTTGTTGATACTACTGCTCAAAATATAGTGAAGGAAGATAAGTGCAATCAAAAAGATACCAAGGTGAGTCTGGATCATCACTGGAATAGACTCGATAAAAACGGGCACGGCAATCAATACGATTGATGCACCACCCAATGTAACCAAAAGTGCTGCATAAATCCGCTGGTTCACAATGTCGTTCACTTTCATCGGAAGCTGAAGTGAGAGCAGCAATTCGCGGTTTTCAAATCCATACATGTTTGTCATCAGCACCATCAGAAAAATAATCGGGATCAGCGTAAGAAAAACCCCAATAATGTAGGTTCCGTCACCCAGCAGAATGATATAAGGAAATACAAAAATGTATGTAATTAAAAGCTGAATTTTGCTGTACTTATGGCTCCATACCGTGTAGAAATACTTACCCCCTTCGTGCCCCAGCCATTTGGTAAAGCTTGCCAGGCGGCTTTTACTTCTTTTTGAAGATGTCTGTGCTGGTGTGAGAAGTGCTTTCTTTGTATTCAGGTACATATCTTGATGCAGCATGAACAGAAGCATCAACAGAATTATTAAAACAAAAATCTGTTCAAATCGAAAGGTAAGTTCGGCAGCAATATAGTAAAAAATGTAACCGGGCGTGTAGTAAAACCAGCCTAAATAAGTATCTGCTGCTTCTTGCGGTGACTGGATATACCTGGTAAAATCGATATTTATTGCGAGTATGATAATCAGAATAACGAGGGTAACTGCGATCCCCCCGACATGTTTGAATTTATCGGCAAAGTAGATACGAAATCGCCATTTCAGGGAATTGATCAGTCCGTAATTTACAAGTATCAGCATAAAAACGGCTATAACCTGAATGTACGAATCCGCCAGAAAAATGAGATAGGCGAGCCAGAAAAACTGGAACATCAAATTAACGGGATGGAAAAAACCGGCAATATTCAGATAGTTGGATAATTTATTTACGGGATAACCAAGAGCAAGGAGTTTGCGATTATCATTAAGACGAAGACGATTTATTTTTGTGAAGAATATTTGTGAAAACCAGAGAGCATTAACAAAAATCAAGCTGGACATTTTCTGGATTTCAGGGGTTATCCACGGATAGAAATGCTGCGCCTGTTCTGCATCGGAAGTGAACAGTAAAATGAGAATAACCCCTAAAAACTGCCCCACTACAAGCAGGATAAAAAGTGAGTAGAACAGAATAGCCGCCACCTCAAGCCCCTGCAGAGAGCGCCACCATAGTTTTGCGTTTAATATTGCAAACCTTTTCAGCATTTAAAAACCTGCCACCGTATTGGGTCAAAATCGTTAAAAGTAATTAGAGTAAAACATCTGCCGCTCATTTCAGCAAACATTTTTCACAGTTATTTTACTTGTGTTTAACTGTTTTTGCGCCCGATAATTAATCAAAATAATCGGCCGTGAATAGTCTTTTCAATCTTTTGTACAAACAGGATTTTTTAATCTAAAACCGAACCCCAATCAGAACGGATAAATAACGGTTTTTAAAATGGCCAATCTGATCATTATCAAACTCGTTATTAAAAACATTCGAGAAATCCATTGATCCTCTGATCTGTGCACTAAGAATTGTATTCATTACATTCACATCCACACCTGCTCCAGCCAGCCCTCCAAAAATCATATTGTTGGTTTGATCGTCGAGATCATTTCTGCTGCCATCCGACCCGACTCTTTCTGCATTAATCATAAAACCTGCGAATGGCCCGATGAGTAAATAAGGAGAAACAAAGTCCAGAATCTCATAGCTGAATTTACCCATTACCGGAATCTCAATATAATCGAATTCAACAGTTTCAGCATTTAAAAAATCGGGCCTTGGATTTACAAAGCCTTTTTGAGCGTAATAAACACCGGTTTCAATGCCGGGTTGAATGGTATAGGGTAACTCGTACGGGAGCCGAATATCAAACGCCATTCCAATGGCAATACCTTCTCTGAAATCTTTAGAAAATGTGTTACTGGAAACCGCAGCCATACTCAAACCAGTCATAAATCCGATTGAAACGTTTATATCCCTATCGGCTGATACTACCGGCTGCCGCGGCTGTTCAGGTGCAATTTCTTCAATCTGAATCGGTTCATCTGCCGGGCGCGCGGCTACTGCTTCTTCCGGTTGTTGGTCAAACGGAAAAAGCGATACAGATTCTGCTGCTATTGCTTCAACTTCAGACCTGTCTGCATACTCAAGAGAGAGCAACAGATCCCGGCCATTCACATCAGGATAGGCACTGGATTTTAAATAGACACCTTCCGCAAAACGAACCTTGGCCCGAATGGTATTTGGACGGGTCGTAAGGTTAAAATCGATTACAAAATCGGTTTCGGTAATCGGAACCGTGTCAATAGTCCTGAGAGCTGGTGAACGCAGCTCCATCTGAACCAAATTTGTTTCTGGCTGGGACAAATTATACGCACCTACCATCTCTGATAAATGAAATCGCACCACATATCCCAATCCATCGGCCCGTTCAGCAATAGAAATTCGATCAAGCTCAGCTTGTGCATAAAGCATAGATAATCCCGAACAAAAAACAAGGAAAGCCGTCAGGACGATGATTTTAAAAATCCTCATATCAATAAATAGATTCACAAAATGATCCGGTTTTCAGTTGGGTCAATATCTGCATTTTTTACCAGATATTTCAGTCTTATTCTGATTTTGCATAATCACAAAATATCCCCTCTACTTTAAGTTTTTCAAGACCTCAGATTACAAGTGAGTTCTATTCCAACCCATGACAGCCTTTATGAGAGTTTCCAAGATCCGACATTGAACTTATCATTAATCAAAAATCTCTTTCAAAAACCGGCCGGTATGACTCTCTTCGATGGCGGCAATCTCCTCCGGAGTTCCGGTGCCTACAATTTGCCCCCCGCCAAAACCGCCCTCAGGACCTATATCTATAATCCAGTCGGCCGCTTTGATCACATCCAGATTGTGTTCGATAATAATGACTGAATGGCCGTTGTCCACCAGTTCGTTAAACGATTTCAGCAATTTGGAAATATCCTCAAAATGGAGGCCAGTGGTTGGTTCATCAAAAAAATAGAGCGTTTTTTCAGTATTGGTTTTCGATAAAAACTTGGCCAATTTCACACGCTGAGCCTCCCCGCCCGACAGTGTTGTGGCACTTTGCCCCAGCCGAAGGTAGCCCAGCCCTACATCTTCCATCGGCTGAAGTTTGTTGGTGATGGAATTCTCATCCACAAAAAACTCAATTGCATCGCTTATGTTCATTTCCAGTACATCGTGGATGTTCTGCCCGCGATATTTAATCTGGAGTATATCTTTTCTGAACCGTGTGCCGCCACACTCCTCGCAAACCAGTTCGATATCGGCCATAAACTGCATCTCAATTTTCTGAACACCTTCTCCCTGGCACGCCTCGCACCGCCCTCCTGGCACATTAAAGGAGAAATGGCCGGGTGTGTAGCCCATAATTTTGGACTGCCGTGTTTTCGAAAACAGGTCACGTATGCCGTCAAAGGCTTTCGTATAAGTAGCGGGATTTGATCGTGTGGAGCGCCCGATCGGGCTTTGGTCTACCATCTCCACGGCTTCAATATACCGGATACCGCTCACACCGCGATTCCGGCCCACCTTCTCTTTCCAGGTACCCAGTTTTTTCTGAATAGCTCCAAACAGTGTGTCGTGAACCAGCGTAGATTTACCCGATCCGGATACACCCGTTACACACACCAGTTTTCCGAGCGGAAATTCCACATCGAGGTTTTTGAGATTGTGCTCCGAGGCACCTTCTACCAGAAGCGACTTACCGTTTCCCTTCCGCCGTTTTTCGGGAATAGCAATCTCTTTCCTGCCGCTGATGTATTTTCCGGTAAGAGTGTTTGACCGGATCAGCTCATCGTACGGGCCTGCAAAAACCACTTCGCCACCATGGGTCCCCGCAAAAGGGCCAATATCGATGATGTTATCGGCTGCCTTGATCATTTCGGGATCGTGTTCAACCACCAGTACTGTATTGCCAATGTCGCGCAGTGATTTCAGGATATTGATGAGGCGGTCGTTATCGCGAGGGTGCAGGCCAATAGTTGGCTCATCCAGAACATACAAGCTGCCGATGAGAGAGCTGCCCAGAGAGTTCGCCAGGCTGATGCGCTGCGACTCTCCTCCGCTGAGGGTGTTCGTGAGGCGGTCGAGCGTGAGATAATCGAGCCCAACCTCATCCAGGTATTTAAGGCGTTTGCGAATCTCAAACAGAATTTGTCCTGCTACCGACTTTTCAAACTCAGTTACTTTAAGCTCATCAAAAAAAGTTCGTGCATGGCCAATAGTCATCTCGGTAACTTCACCGATGTGCAGACCTCCAACTTTCACATAGAGTGCATCTTTACGGGCACGATATCCTTCGCATTCCGGGCAGCGGCTGTATCCGCGGTAGCGCGAATAGAGTACGCGCATGTGTACTTTGTAAAACTGACTTTTAACATCCTCAAAAAATCCGTGGATTCCTGTATAGCCGCCTTTTCCGTACCACAAAATCCGTTTTGCCTCTTTACTCAGATTACGATAGGGCACATCAATTGGGATTTTTTCCTCAGCGGCAACACGCACAAAATCGCGAAGGTACTTTCCAAATTTGGGAGAGTCAAACGGAGCAACGGCCCCGCCTCTGATCGTTTTGTCGTGATCGGGGATCACCAGGTCCTCTTCAATACCGGATACCCTGCCGAATCCCTCACACGCATCACAGGCTCCGAACGGATTATTGAAGGAGAACATTTGTGGTGTGGGCTCCAAGAATTCGATACCGTCACGCTCAAACCGTTCACTGAAATTCAGCTCTTTACCATTTCTTATTTTGATGGAACATCGTCCGTTACCCTCACGAAAAGCCGTTTCCAGTGATTCGGCAATTCGGCTGCGTGCGGCATCATCTTTTTTAATGGCCAGGCGGTCTACCAGCACACGATGGGTTTCCGGTTTGATGGATGCCGGGTCCACTTCATCCCGTGTGAGATCGGTAAGGGTTTCATCTTCCACATGAAGCAGCCGGGTAAGCCCTTTCTCCTTCAGCACGGCAAACTGCTCTTCCTGCTTCCGTCCCTCTCTCAATTCATAGGGAAAAAGCACGTAAAACTTTGTTTTCTCATCAAATTCACCGAAAAGTTCACGGATAATCGTTTCAGGCGTATCTTTTTGCACCACTTTACCCGTCACCGGCGATATGGTTTTTCCGATCCGTGCAAACAGCAGCCGCACGTAATCGTAAATTTCGGTGGATGTACCCACAGTTGAGCGCGGGTTACTGCTGGTGGTTTTCTGCTGAATGGCCATCGCCGGGGAGATTCCCTGCATGAAATCCACATCGGGTTTATCCATTCGTTCCAGAAACTGCCGGGCATAACTCGAAAGGCTCTCCACATACCGCCGCTGGCCTTCTGCATAGATCGTATCAAATGCGAGGCTCGATTTACCTGACCCGGATACACCGGTTATCACCGTCAGTTTGTTACGTGGAATTTCAACATCGATATTCTTCAGGTTGTGTACCCTTGCCCCTTTTACAATGATCGGGCGGTCAGATGTGGATGTACCGTTTTTAGAAATTTTCTCTGTAGCAGAGGTGTCGGTTTTTGACATAATTTTGTTTCCTTGCAAATCCTGAAAGATACATAAAAACACTGGCAAAATCGCCTGTTTTCAAGAGGTTTGCTTTGGTAGAACAGTTGGTGAAGGGGAATCGTTGACTGTTTTTTCATTCACGGTGCCGGGTTCACGGCCTGAAGTCAACTGTGGTTTCTTAAATCAACTGAACACGCGGTTGGCTGCGCCCAATATTTTGTAAAACCTCAAAATATTCAGCCGGATCCCATAGAAAAAATCTGCTATTCGCAAAGAAATGCATCTTACTGGAAACCTTTCGTCAAACAATTTTGTCATTGCCCGCAATCCAGCCACACCAGAGCTTAATAACTGCTATTAAAAACAGAAACCCAAGAGGTATCAGCCAGTTACCCGCGAAATCAAACAGCGCACCGAAAAGAATCGGGCCTGTTGCGCCAATGGTATACCCGATGGATTGCGACATACCCGAAAGCTCGTTGGCCGATTCTGTATCCCGGCTTCTCAAAATGATGAACAATAACGCCAGCCCAAAACTTCCGCCAAGACAGAATCCCAAAATGGACACCCAAACCACCACCCACGATATAGGAGCAAACATCAGGCCGAGCAGCCCGATCAGTTCAAACGCCACAATTAAAACCACTAAAAACCGCTGACGATCCATTTTTGCGGCCCAGCCGGGAAAAATAAAAGAACCCAACACTCCCACACCCTGTTTCAGGGCCAGCATCCATCCGGCGTTTGATGAGCTCATCCCACGGTCAATCAAAATCTCGGGCAGCCACGTTGTAAGCGTGTAAAATGTGAGGGATTGCAATCCCACAAATACGGCTACCATCCAGGCCAGTTTCGACCTCCCGAGTTGAGTCAAAGCTTCTTTAAAACTTTTTCGGTTCACTACAGGCATATTCACCTTCATCTGCGGAAGCCAGGCAATGAAAGCAAATATCGAGAGAATTGCCCAGACTCCCAGTGCCCACCGCCAGCCAAAACCTGCACCTTCAGACAGCGGCACACTGATACCCGATGCCACTGTTGCACCCACTCCCAGCATGGCTGTATAAACACCGGTTAGCCAGCCAGCCCGCTGCGGAAACTGTTTTTTTACAATTCCCGGCAGCATAACATTACCAAGGGCGATCCCCACTCCAAGAATAGCCGTTCCCAAAAAAAGTGCAGAATTCAGCGGTATAACCCGTAATAAAATTCCGGCGCTTAGTATAAAGAGAGCGAATGCCATTGTGCCTTCCGTACCCCATCTTCTTGTAAAGAGCGGTGTAAGCACTGAAAAAAAGCCAAATGCAAGAACAGGAAGGGTGGTCAGAAGTCCGATTACGGAATTGGAGAGTCCGGTGTCCAGGCGGATTTCACCAATCAGCGGCCCTACCCCGGTAATAGCAGGACGCAGATTGAGAGAAATAAGTATAATCACCAAAAGAAGTACTACTTTCTGGTTTTGTTCGGGTGACATAGAAAAACGAAGTTTCAAGCAGGTTTTGTTCAGCCCCAAATGTACGAATATTCATTTCAATTGTTTTCCAATCTGGCAATTCCTAATTTTGTATATAAAAATTACTCCGAGGTATCTTTGGAACAAGCCAAAATCATGACGGAAGAGGATCTTAACCGCACCTATCTGCGGTTTGCTCATCAGTTTCTTGAGCCATACGACGATCCTTCCGAACCGGCAATTATCGGTATGCAGACACGCGGTGTATATATGGGCCGCAGAATAACACAGATCATCGAAAAAAAAATCAACGTGCGCCCCGACTTTGGTGCTCTCGATGTTACTTTTTATCGTGATGATTTCCGCTCTAAATTGAAAATGCCCGAGGTCAAAGTCACTGAAATCCCCTTCGACCTTTACAACCGTGATGTAATTCTGGTAGATGATGTGCTCTACACCGGACGTACGGTTCGCTCGGCAATGGATGCACTGATGGCCTACGGCCGGCCGCGAACTATCCGGTTTTGCTGTATGATTGACCGGGGCCACAGGGAATTGCCCATCGGCGCCGATTATATTGGCCTCACGGTTCCCACCCATGCCGATGAAGAAGTGATGGTAAAGGTAAAAGAACTGGACGGCGAAGATGCTGTTTACATCGTAAAAGGAAGGAGGGCCGATGCCTGATCAGCAGTTAATAGATTACAATTTCAATCAAAAACACCTGCTGGGACTTTTTAACTATTCTGCCGATGACATCCGTTTTGTTCTGGAACAGGCCAAGACCTTCCGTGAAGTCCTGGACCGTCCCGTTCCCAAAGTACCTACTCTTCGCGATAAGACGATCGTGAACCTATTTTATGAAAACAGCACCCGAACACGCCTCTCGTTTGAACTGGCCCAAAAACGAATGGGTGCAGATGTGGTGAATTTTTCTGCCGGCACCTCCAGCACACGGAAGGGTGAATCGCTGAAAGATACGATCCGTAACATCAGTTCGATGAAAATCGATATGGTGGTAGTTCGACATGAAAGCCCCGGTGTTCCTCATTTTCTAACACGATGTGTGGATGCCGCCATCATTAATGCTGGAGATGGTGCGCATGAACACCCTACCCAGGCCCTGCTCGATATGTTCACCATGCAGCAGATTTATCCTGATTTGAAAGGTAAAAAAATTGCTATCATCGGAGACATCAGCCACAGCCGGGTGGTTCGTTCCAACATTGTCGGGCTGATCAAACTGGGAGCTGAAGTCACAATTTGCGGCCCCAAATCACTGATGCCTGCGTTCGTAGAAACACTGGGTGTAAATGTCAGCTACCATCTTGAAGAAACCCTCGCCTGGTGTGATGTGGCAATGGCACTGCGAATTCAGATGGAACGGATGGGTGCCGTAACCGATCAGTTTCCCAGCCTGCGGGAGTACCATGAGCTTTTTGGCATAAAAATGGCTCACCTTGAAAAATATCCAGATTTTACGATCATGCATCCCGGCCCTATCAATCGTGGTGTGGAGCTGGAGAGCGATGTGGCCGACAGCAACCGCGCCGTAATTCTGAACCAGGTAACCAATGGCCTTGCCGTACGAATGGCAGTACTTTATCTCCTGAGCGGGGGAACCAGAATCTAATGCACACCGTGACGCCGACCCGTTCCCTGGGCTTTTAAGCCTGATTTTTCACCCGGAAACTTTACAGCGAACCATACTCATTAAGGAGTAATCGGATTTTTGTGAGAACACCGTAGTTTGAATATAATTTCAGAGATTTTACGGAAATTGTTGTGGGCAAATGTATATTATAGCCCCTGCAGTCCCCTCTTGAGTGGTTTACGATCATTTTTTCTTGCAGTTTTTCTGCGTAAATCTGTGCCGAACTCAGCGATAATCTGCGAGAAAGAGAAATGGTATAACACCGGAACAAAAATTCACCCATGATTCTTCATCTCGAGATCGCTATTTTCAAACAAAATCAAACAACCTGCTGAACGAATGATCAAATCTCTCTACATCAAAGATTTTGCACTGATTGATGAACTGGACGTGCAGTTCGAACACGGCCTGAATGTACTCACCGGTCAGACCGGTGCGGGTAAATCGATTATCATCGGAGCACTGAACATGATATTGGGTGAACGGGCAGACACAGAAGTCATACGCCAGGGAGCTGATAAAGCGATCGCCGAAGCAACCATAATGGTCGGCAAAAATGAATGGCTCAAAATGTTTTTAGAAGAAAGTGCAGTGGATTTCAGTGAGGAGATGATCCTTCGCCGGGAGATCCGCCAGACCGGGAGCCGGGCCTTCATCAATGATACACCGGTGAACATTTCCGTACTTAAACAGGTGGGTGATCAGCTTGTGGACCTTCACGGTCAGCATGACCACCAGCTTCTGCTCAAGGATGAAAACCACCTCGCTGTAATCGATCAATTCGACACTGTAAAACCTGTGCTTAACGCTTACCGCGAAGAATTTGAAAAGATGCGCAGCCTTCAAAAAGAGCTTCGTACACTGAAAAACCGGGAACGCGAACTAAAAGAAAAAACCGAACTCTACCAGTTCCAGGTAAAAGAACTTGAAACTGCCGGACTGAATGCCGATGAAGAAGATGAACTGAATGCCGAAATGAACCTTCTCGACAACGCCGAAGATCTGGATCAAAAAGCAGCAGCCATTACTGAAATTGGTAACGGTGATGAAATCAGTTTGATGGATATGCTCAACACCATCAAGCTGCACCTTGAAGATATGGCACGAATTGAGCCGGAGTTTGAATCGTACCTGCAGGAAGTGACCACCGCACGCATCAGCATTCAGGAAACCATCCATTTTGCCGAGCGCTATCGCAACCGGATTGAGTTTAATCCTGATCGCCTTGAAACACTCAGGCAGCGGCAGGCCGAACTAAACCGGCTACAGAAAAAGTACCGGCGGGACATTCCTGAGCTGATCAGCTACTTTAACGAAATCAAAACAGAGCTGAACGTTGCCGAAAATTTTGACCTTGAAATCGAGCGAATTGAAAATAAAATATCGACACAAGCTGAACAGCTGAAGGAAAAAGCGATTGCACTTCACGATAAGAGAATTTCAACGGGGCGGACTCTTTCTGCCGATATTGTAACTGCTCTTAAGAACCTGGGAATCCCCAACGGCCGGTTTGAGGTGGATGTGGCCTGGCGCGTAACCACAAATGGATGGATTGAGATCGACGGACAACCCATAGAGTGCCTTGAAGATGGCTGCGATGATCTGCGCTTTTTTATCTCTACCAATAAAGGTGAAGAGCCCAAACCACTTGCTAAAATTGCATCGGGCGGAGAGATCAGCCGGGTGATGCTTTCACTGAAATCGATTCTTGCCAAAGAGCACCACCTGCCGGTAATGATTTTTGATGAGATCGACAGCGGCATCAGCGGACAGATTTCAGAAAAAGTAGGCCGTGAAATGCGCAAACTCTCCGAATATTGCCAGATTGTGGCAATCACCCATCAGCCGCAGATTGCAAGTCAGGCTCACCGCCACTACCGCGTTCAGAAATCCGACGATGGTGAACGCACGACAACACGAATTGAACCGCTTTCGGAAGAAGAACATATTCGTGAAGTTGCTGCATTAATGAGCGGTGAACAAATTACCGCCTCTGCCCTCAGCAGTGCCCGAGAACTGATCGAGCGCAGCGAAATGAGAAATTAAAAAAGACAACTTTTCACTTTTCACTTTTCACTTTTCACTTTTCACTTTTCACTTTTCACTTAAAAAATGTCTAAAAAACACTCTGAAAAATTCATTGCACTGGTAGATGATGCACTTAAACGAATTCCGGAAATTTCAACCGATGAAGTCTTCCATAAAATTCAGAATAACGAAGATTTCCTGCTCGTAGATACCCGTGAAGAACATGAATTTAACGCAGGACATCTGCCAAATGCGATTCATCTGAGCAAAGGTGTTATAGAGCGGGACATCGAGAAGAAAGTTTCTGACACCGAAAAAGAGATTGTGCTCTACTGTGGCGGCGGGTACCGATCTGCCCTGGCTGCAGACAATCTTAAGAAGATGGGGTACAGTAATTTGAGTTCAATGGCCGGCGGGTGGAGAGAGTGGAATGAGAAAGAATTTGAAACAGAGAGCTGAGAAATAAATAGTTAACGAACGGGTTATTTTATTAGCCTGCATTATTCACAAATAATAGTTGATTAATTTTATCTCTATGTCCATCAGTATGATACATCAAACAAAGATTAATATTTATTCAACGAATTGTCACGAGCTGCGAAATTTACTTGTGGACTGCGTTGTCTCAAAAATGGTTTACTCAACGTCCGACAGCCGTCGGACGTTTCCGCCACCATTTTCGAGACGCCTTGTCCACAACCAAATTTCTTGGTGAATGATGCAGTTAGGTTTTTTTATTTTTGACCACCTTTTACTAAATGACAGGTTGAAAACCACCCCTTTTTTTTTATTTTCCATTTTGAAACAATCTAACACATCCGAAAAAATAATGAATCAACATCCCGACAATAATCAACGCCGTTCTTTTTTGAAAAAACTTGCTGCTGGTGTGGCAGGCGGCGCTCTTATTCCACTATCTGCACTGGCTGAACGAAAATCTTCTTCTGCAGTCAATAACGGAAATCACGTAACTCTCGGAATTTCAAGTTATTCCTATTGGCACTTTTACTCAGAACGAACACCCCTTCGATATGTGATCGAAGAAGCCTCCAGGCTCGGTGTACACGGAGTAGATGTACTTCACCGTCAGCTTGAAAGTGAAGACCCGGGTTATATTAATGATCTTAAGAAACATGCCCTGATTCATGGTGTTCACCTCAACTGTCTTTCTACTCATCAGCGATTTTTAAACCCCGATCGTGAGGAGCGCCAGCAAAGTATTGATGATACCAAACGCTTTATTCGGGTAGCCCGTGACCTGGGTGCTTCCTGTATTCGAATCAGTACCGGCCGATGGGGAACAACAGGTTCCTTTTCCGAACTGATGGATCTCAGGGGAATCGAACCGCCTATTGAGGGATACACGGATGAAGATGCATTTGAATGGTGTGTTGACGCACTGGAACAGCTTGTGCCAGTAGCTGAAGAGCACGGTGTAATGCTCGGGCTTGAAAATCACTGGGGACTCACAACCACGGCCGATGGTTTGCTCCGCCTTTTCAATGCTGTGGATTCACCCTGGCTGGGTGTGTTGATGGACACCGGCAACTTTCTGGACGATAAATATGAACAACTGGAAAGAATTGCTCCCTACACAGTTTTCATTCAGGCAAAAACCTACTATGGCGGCGGGCGCTTCTATACACTCGATCTCGACTATGAGCGCATTGCCCGAATTCTTCGGGATGCAAACTACAAAGGCTACATCTCCATCGAATTTGAAGGACATGCAACCAACGAAGAGGCTGTCGCAGACAGCATCGATCTGCTAAGAGGTGCTTTTACAGTATAGTGCTGTAAGCTTTATTATATCTTTTTTAAATTGAACGAAGGGAGAATGTTATTTTTAATTTGGAATAGCATTCTCCCATTTTAATTTCACAAAGAGCTCTTCATCCCTTCTCCAATAGATTTAAGAGCTCGTTAAAAGGAATTTTGATACCTTTTCCGGGTTCCAACGACTACCCCTCGAAACTGCGTGCTCCATTTTCAAAACTACTCGCCTCGGGGTGCTTATGGATTCCATTTTATCCCAGGGCGTCGTTCGCGCTGCTCACTGTGCCCCGGGCTGCTCATCGAAGCATTACTACATTCTTGAAAACTTTGAAATAACTCAAGTTCCGAAAAATAGCGATGTAGTGGCTACAAAATTAGTTTCATTTAAAAGTGATAGAAATAGTTTATGCCATAACTTTTCATCTGCAAAAATTGGTTTAGCTTGTCGTTGTTCCTTCACTACTTTTAAAAACAGTAGATCTTAGATAAAATGAATGGCGTTTATTTTTCATGCTCGCTATTAAAATAATGGATGTAGCACTACAAAACGTTGTTTAAAGATAATAGTGGTTGATTTTTAAGATTATTCGGAATTTGAGCTATGTTATGCCAATGATTTAAGAGAGTTGCCAAAAATTTTGAAAAGTGATACTTTAGTATCACTATGAAAACAGAACTTGTTACAACACTCAAACGCCAGGCAACAAAACTCTTAAAGGACCTCAGAGAGGAAAAAGAGCCGATATTGATTACTGAACACGGGAAACCGTCTGCGTACCTTGTTGATGTGGACCATTTTGAACACATTCAAAGGAAATTAAAATTGCTGGAAGGCTTAGCCAGGGGTGAAAAAGCCATTCTTGAAGATCGGGTTGTTCCGCATGCTGATGCCAAAAAGCGCTTGGCGCGATGGCTCGAATAATTTGGACCGAACCTGCCCTTCAGGAGCTGGATGAAATTGCCGATTATATTTCATTGGATAATCCAACAGCAGCAAAAAAACTGGTTCGTAAGGCTTTCGAACGTGTGGACTATTTAGCTCACCATCCAAAAAGTGGTAAGCTTGTTGAGGAATTTGAAGTATCTGTTTATAGAGAAATCGTATTGCCGCCTGGCAGAATCTTTTATCGGGTAGCTGATAACATCGTGTACATCATCCACGTGATCAGGGAAGAACAGCTGCTTCACATAGACATTTTGAAATCACGGTAACCATCGGTTTTTTGACATAACATATATATGGCCTCCAATGTCAAGTGGCAATAGTTATTATTATGGTTTACAACGCTGACAGATCCGGTGGGTACTATCTGTCTCTTTATTTCAAAGCGCAAAACCCGTAAAAGTCTTTTCTTTAACTAACTTTTCTCCCTGCTTTAACTAACTTTTCTCCCTGGCAGGCATAAAGTATAAAATAGAATCAGAACTAAATTCTGACCTCACTTTTTTTTAACTTACTATAAGAAAAATATTTCATTCAAAGGGGACCTGTTAATCATGTCGAAATTAAAATGGACAGGCTTAATACTGGGAGTTACAGGTTTTTTGACGCCCTTGGTTTACACCTTCCCGGGTCTATCACTCGCCGGCCATTTTGCGATGAGTATTTTTCTGATGGCTGCCGTTTTCTGGATGTTTGAAACGATTCCCATCTACTCCACCTCTATTCTGGTGATTTTTTTCCAGGTAATTCTGCTCAGTGCGGAAGGCTTTATCGACTACTCGGCGGCGCCGTACGACCCACTTCCCTTCAATCATTTTATCGCCACACTGGCCGACCCCATCATCATTCTTTTCCTGGGCGGATTTGTATTGGCCGATGCCTCTGTAAAATACGACTTTGATAAAAACCTCACTCGTGTTCTGTTAAAACCGTTCGGCTCACGCACGGAATATATTATACTCGGACTGATGGTGGTCACAGCTATTTTGTCGGCCTTTATGAGTAACACAGCAACTACTGCTATGATGATCACTGTGATTTTGCCTATTATTGCACGGATGGAGCCGGGTGATCCTGCCAGGATCGGAGTTGTTCTCTGCATCCCTTTCGCTGCTAATATCGGGGGTATCGCCACACCCATCGGCACACCACCCAATGCTGTGGTGATTGCCGCTCTGAACCAGCAGGGACTGCAGGTTGCTTTCAGCAGCTGGATGATCTATGCCGCACCTCTTGCCGTGGTGATGCTCTTCATCGCCTGGAAGGTTCTCCTGCGACTCTATCCCCCTGCTACGGACATTATTTCACTAACGCTCGACAGCAAACTGAAAACTTCACCCAACGCGATAGTTCTCTACGCTACTTTTGCCATAACTGTATTATTGTGGATCACCGAGGGCATTCACGGCATCCGCAGCAGTATTGTTGCACTCATCCCTGTAGCGGTTCTCACGCTTACATCTGCCTTCGAAAAGCAGGATATCCGAAAACTGCCATGGGAAGTACTCTGGCTCATCGCCGGAGGAATTGCACTGGGTATCTCCATGAAAGAGACCGGCCTGGCCGAATGGATGGTAGGTGCCATTTCATGGGATCAGTTCGGCTATTTAATGTTGCTAGCCGTTTTTGGAACCGTGGCCCTGCTGATGTCTAACTTTTTATCGAACACTGTAACCGCATCGCTTCTGATTCCGCTGGGAATATCTCTGGCGATGTCAGGTATTATGGAAGGCCAGGTTTTCGGGATGATGATGATCGGACTGGTGATTGCACTTGCATCCAGTTTTGCAATGGTGCTTCCAATCTCCACTCCTCCCAATGCCATCGCTGTAAGCACCGGCCTGCTGGAAACTAAAGATATGATCACATCCGGTTTGATCATCGGTGTGATCGGTCTTGTACTTATAATGCTTCTTTCGGTCATATACTGGCCGTACATACTCTAAACCAATAATATTATGGAAACAAAAATTTATATACTGGTAGTGGAAGATGAGCCTGATGTGCTCGATTCGATTGTTCGGGATATCACCGTTTTTGAAAAATTTTTCCCGATTGAAATGGCCGATTCTGCTGAAGAAGCACGTGAGTTGATCGATTCCATCCTCGAAAAAGATGATCAAATCGGGCTGATTTTATGTGACCACGTACTTCCCGGTGATAACGGTGTAGAATTACTCGTAGAAATGCAAAACCGGGCCGAGACCGAAGACACCCAAAAAGTACTCATTACCGGACAGGCCGGACTGCAGGAAACAGTCAGGGCTGTGAATGAAGCCGATCTGAAACATTACATAGCCAAACCATGGCAAAAAGATGAGTTGACAAAGATCACAAAAGAACTGCTGACGGATTATGTGATTGATCATGTAGAAGCACCACTGAAATATATGCAGGTACTGGATGGCGAAAGGATCGCCGAACATATCCGTACAGGAAGAGGCATCACTGACCGATAAAGGCAGATTATGAAATTTAAACTCGGAAAACAGTGGATTGACGACAGAAACCGGGTGGTTCAGCTCATTCGCAGGCTTTTTGATGATTCGGGTCATTCCGAACGATTTTTAAAAAGTGTAGCTGAGGGAGAGGTACTGCTGAAGGAGGGAGATCCACTGGAAGATATTTTTCTCCTCCTGGAAGGATCTGTCGAACTTTATAAGAAAAAGCCTGATACCGATACCGATTTTCCTATTGCACGGCTTGAGGCTGGATCGTTTATCGGCATTATCGCATTTACGACCGGCGAACCGTCCCTGACTACAGCCGTAGCTGCGGCACCTTCTGTGCTTCTGAAGATCCCTGATGAGGAGGTCCGTTCCCTGTTTAAAAAAAATAAACAGTTCAGAAATTATATGGACGAGCTGATTCTGGCCAATCTTCTGGACCGGTTCCGAAATACCATCATCCTGCAGATAAAGCTCAATTCGGCCAATAACAAGCTGAGAGAAGAACGAAACGAACTGCAGAAAGCCTACCGTGAACTAAAAGAAGCACAGGACAGGCTTATCTATCAGGAAAAAATGGCGACACTGGGTCAGCTTGTGGCAGGTTTTGCTCATGAAGTAAACAATCCAACAGCCTCACTCCTCCGCTCTACAGAAACGCTTGAGGAACGCATTTCCAGCCTGATGTTACTACTTGAGAAAGAACCCGACGATCTTGATTTTTTCATCAGCCTGTATAATGCCGGCCGAAAAGCGGGCTATCCCGATACGGCTACACTCCGGGAATTAACAGCTCAGTTGAAAGAATCATTCACTGAGGCCACACCTGCACAACTGAGGTTACTGGCACAGGTTCCGGAAAGTTTAACTGCCCGGCTTTTGGAGAATAAAGTTCTGAAAGGGGAGGAACTCGATTTTTACCTGAACCAATTTGAACTGGGTAAAATGTTCCAGAATATTGAATCATCCGGGAACAGGATTGCAGGCCTTGTAAAAAGCCTGAAGAGCTACAGCCGTACCGACACCGAGCGTGAGTGGGAAAAAATCGACATCCGCGAAGGTATTCACGATACGCTGCAATTGACCAGCAACCGAATCAAATATTACGACATTGACCTGGACCTGCCTGAAGTACCGATGATCCGTGCTAACGCAGCAGCACTGAACCAGGTCTGGACCAATATCATTCTGAATGCTGCCGATGCAATGGGTAAAAACGGCTCACTTTCTATCCAGTGCAACAATAATCAGGAAACCCTCTGGGTTGAAATCCGAGACTCCGGGCCGGGAATTGATGAAGAGATTATTGAGAGAATTTTTGATTCGAACTTCTCCACAAAAAAATCGGAAGTGAAATTCGGACTGGGACTGGGCCTGTCCATCTCCCGTGACATTATTCATCAGCACGGGGGCACCATTTCTGCAAAAAATTCTGCAAAAGGCGGTGCGATCTTTACTGTTACGCTTCCACTTTAGGATAATAACCAGGTATAAAAAAACGCCATCCCCGGATACCAGGAATGGCGCTGATGATTTTATTGAATTTATTAAAATTTAAAGTCTAATATTCATCGGCAGGTGGTTGTTGCTGACCTTCCATGCCCCCTTCCTGCTGAATCATCTGCTGAACACGCTGCATAAGTTCAGGATTTTGCTGGATCATCATATTGATTTCCATAAAACGCTCGGAGTCCATACCAGATGCAGCTACAGCTTCTTCGAATTCAGCATCCAGGCGTTCTTCGATTTCTGCAACTCTTTCTGATGCCCGCTCAAATTTATCAATCTCATCAGAGCTTACTTCCAGGTCTTCTTCAGACTGCCCCATCTGCATTCCCTGAGCAATCTGATTATAATTTTCTATCGAGATATCTTCCTCTTCAAGAATTCCCATCATCTCTTCCTGGGCTCCCATCTGGGTTTCCTGGAAGGTAATGTTCACTTCAACAAACGTTTCAAGTTCATCATCCGAAACATCAGCATCTGCCATGGGCTGCTGCTCTTGCATCATTGGATCTTGCGGCGGCTGATCTGCTGTTTGCTGTTGGGGTTCTGTATCACTCTGACAAGCTGCGAAAAGCACAACTAACAGAAGTACTCCTAATTTCTTAAGCATAATTTCCTTTTTGGTTCATCTTATTTATAACATAGTTTCTTCAAGTATAACACATACTATATAACTCTGTTCCAATAATGCACCTGTTTTCATAGGATTTAACGTGTTTTACATTTTTTGAAGTTTTTTTAACTGATTCTGAGGCATTTTGTTATAACTTTGAAATCAAATCTTCATGCAGCACCCTGGGAAGGTGCTATTCCTTGACGATCAATATGCTTTTATGCTTTTTTCAACTTTGTTGAAGGGTGTTTTCCGGACAGGGTATGGGGCAACCCCTAAACTCTATTCCTCTTTCAAAAAGAGTTCTCATGTCGGTCATTGCAGACCCACCCTTGCCAAAGGCATCCCGTTGGGGAAATCCCTCCCTATTACACTGGAAAAGCACCAGCCCGACAAGTTGAGTGTTTTTCGAAAACCCGACCCTTCGGGTGAGGGACTTTTTAAACTATCCATAAACCCTAAAAAACGTCACCCCTTCCTTGTGCCGTTTGTTTGCGGCATAAGGAGCCGGGGGATGGGTCCGAATGGATAGGGCCAACTGTCACTGGCAATCAACAACGATAGGGTCGAATAAAGTCGAGATGCTATTTCATAAAACCGTTCTCGACTTTATTCCTTTGTTGCCATTCAGTCCCTGCGGTACAATCAGAACACAATTTACTGGTGAATAAAACAGTCATAATTCTTTCTAAAAACCGAAACCAAACAAAAAGTAAAGATCATCCGTGTTTGGATTGGCAATGACTGAACCGGTTAGTCCGATGGAGAAAAACTCGGTAATCTGCACACTTTTAGAAACCGATATTCCAGTTTCAATTATGGCTGCACCGGTAGTTCCGTAAAGCGCTGATTCAGATGGGGTAAAGCCCATAAAAAGCTCTACATCCCCTGCCTCATACCCAATCCGGGAGTAGATGGAGTTATCATCATCGTTGGTCACAAATGTACCGATAAAAAAGTTAACCGGGAATGATTCCGTACCAGCATAACCAAGACCAAGCTCCACAAAGTGAGATTCACTGCTGAAGTAATTATGCATTGGATCTTCGGGAAAGGTATAATCTGTAACCAGAAATGAGAAATCGCCTGCAGCAGATTCAATTGTGTAGCCTGCGTAGAAATCCACTTCAGTCCCATCGGGATTACCGTTGGTGGCGAATGCGGCCCAGGTTCCAATTTCGAAATTTCCTGCTGTAAAATTTATATCAGGCTGAATGCTGGGCGAATTGCCGAAATCGGCTCCTCTCCATACATAGCGGTTCATAACCTCGGCACTGAGATTTACTTGTGAAAAGGCATCATTAAAAAGGAATAAGGATCCTGCAAAAAGGAGAATGATAGTTTTAAGTTTTGTTTTCATAGCTGTACATTGAGATAAGTTTCTGTGAATTATTTATAGGAGCGGAAACAACAGGAGCACCCTGACCCCATCAGGAAGTGCTCCTTTTTTTATTTATTGACTGCTGAATCAGCCAGGCACCTGGCCAAGCTGAGTAGTTGTTTTTACCGGAGAGAAATCGGGATAAGCCTGGTTTCCGTGCTCGGAAATATCCAGCCCGTCAGACTCCACTTCTGGTGATACACGCACACCCATCACGGCTTTGATGGTACCGAAAACGGCATAAGAAAAGATAAATGTAGCTGCCAGGATGACTGTGGTTCCGAGTAACTGTATCAAAAAACTTGCCTGGGCAGAAAAAATTCCAACTGCAAGAGTTCCCCAGATGCCACACACACCATGAACGGAAATGGCTCCCACAGGATCATCCAGTTTAAGCTTGTCGAACATTACAATCGACAGTACCACAATAACACCAGCTATAGCTCCGATGGTAACAGCGCTCATTACGGAAACAACATCGGCTCCGGCAGTTATGCCTACAAGGCCAGCAAGAATTCCGTTGAGTGCCATCGGTGCGTCCAGGCTTTTCATTACAACCTGGGTGGTCACCATTGCAGCAAGTGCACCCGCACAGGCGGCAAGGGCCGTAGTTACAAATACGAAGGAAACTTCAGCCGGATCAGCACTGAGTACTGAACCGCCGTTGAATCCAAACCAGCCAATCCAAAGTAAAAACACCCCTACGGTAGCCAGGGGAATGTTGTGAGCAGGAATCCCCACAGTTTTTCCATTTTTGTATTTTCCTGACCTGGCACCCAGCAAAATCACACATGCAAGGCCGGCAGCACCTCCAACACCGTGAACAAGTGTAGAACCGGCAAAGTCATAAAAGCCAAGCTCATCGAGCCAGCCTCCGCCCCATACCCAGCTTCCGGTTACCGGGTAGGCAAAAGCCAGAAGAAGTGCACCAAAAAGCATAAATGCAGGCAGTTTAATACGTCCTGTAACGCAACCCGAAACGATCGTTGCTGCTGTAGCTGCAAACATCGCCTGGAAAATAAAATCAGTCCAGATCGTCATCTCTTCACCGTATGCCGGAGTAAGCATCCCAACAGGGTCAGACGGATCAAAACCAATCCCAAAGCCCCCAAATCCGAAGATTCCGTTAAAATCACCCGGATACATTATCTGGAAACCGATAAAGGCATAGATGAGAATTCCGGTACAGAGAATAAATACATTTTTATAGATCACATTCACTGCATTTTTCGACTGGGTAAGCCCGCTCTCAACCGATGCAAAGCCAAGATGCATCAGCAATACCAGAAAGGCGGCAATCAAAATCCACAGATTATCAATAACAAATTTTACATAGTCCGGAGAGGCGATAAACTCTTCCATTGTTGTATACCCTTCCTGCATGGCGGCCTCAATGGCAACTGTTTCCACCGCAACAGATTCTTCCACAACGGGCAGCGAATCCGATTGGGCCTGGATAGCTACATAACCCGCAAGCAGAGCCATTACAAATAAAAGAATAACTGCTTTCAGCGTTTTACTCATAAAAATAGTGTTTGGTTAATAATTTGAACGCCTTAAATTTCAATGTGAAACACGAATTTTGCAAAATAATTTTAATCAAAAGTCAATTTTTACAAAATCTTGTTTTACACACATGAAAAAGCGCTTTTATTTTTAAGCAAAACCACTATATCGGGCTTTTCTTTTTAGGAATGAGTAACAGCACCTTAAAAAAAAGATACTTTTGAGAGCAAAACCCTTTGTTACATTATGTAACACAACAACTAAGCAAGTTTAAAACCAGCTATACGATCTTTCAGTGAATAAATAATAGTAAACTGACCCGTTTTTGGTTAATTTTTCGTTTATAATGAATGAACTATTGATGCTTTTCTGAAAAAGAAATAACATTGGAATTCCAATCAACCGAATTAAATCATTAAGACATGAAAAAGCTCATGACAACTCTATTAACAGCGGTATTGATTTTGTTTTCCGCTGTAACAATACATGCACAGAGCGCAGCTGATATTCTGGACAGAATGATCAGTGAGTACAGTAACTCCATTTCCGGCATCGAAACCATGATGGTAATAACCAAAATGGAAGGCCTTATTGAATCCGATGAACCGGATACTACCTATTACCGGAAAGTAACGATGGATGATGGCACAGAAACTATGCAGGAAGTCAGTTCCAGTGCCGACAGCCCTTCGGCCGATTATTACAATTTCCAGCGTAATTATGACATCATCGTGGAAAATGCCACTTATGAAGGCACCGAAACCATCGATGGCAGAACGGCACATGTGCTTTTTATTGAAGATGTATCAGCTTTTTACGGAGATATGATGGGCGGCACTCAGCCAGAGGAAGGAGAAGCTCAAAGCGGCCGTCTTTATATTGATTCCAGTGATTATGTGTTACTAAGAATGAGTTTTGAGCTGCAGTTCGACCAGGAATTTTCCGGCTCAGTGGATATTAACATGAAGGATTACCAGAATGTTAACGGAATTCAAATGCCGTTTCTCACAGAGATGAAAATTGAAGGAATTTCCGAACAGTTTTCGGCCGAAGACCTTGCCGAAGCCCGGCAGGGACTCCGCCAGCTTCAGGAGCAGATGGACAACGCCTCAGGAATGCAGCGCCGGATCATGGAGCGAACCATTCGCCCGCAGATTGAACGCTTCGAAAAAATGCTTGAAGAAGATGGAATGGCCATGAGAATGATTACTCTTGAAGTTGAGACTAATATCGATATCCCCGACTAGCCCGGATATCTCACAGTAAATATCCTAAATAAAGTATTAATTATTGATATATCATGCTTTATGATCCAAATTTTGGGTCTATGAAAAAATCAAAGGCTGTGCAGAACTTCTGTTCTGCACAGCTTTTTTTATGACTTGTTCTGTACTATTTTACTATAACAACCATAAAACATAACTCCTGACCACATATTGGTATGAGTTCATCCCTAAATCTTGGCAGATTCGCTGGCATCAAAGTTCAGATTCACTGGACCTTTTGGCTGCTTTTTCTTTTTATCGCATTTCTTGTTTTTACCCAGGGAGGTGACTTTACCACTCTTTTTTGGCATTCCCTTTTCATCATCTGTATTTTTATCTGCGTGGTGTTTCATGAATTTGGCCATGCACTTACCGCGAGAAAATATGGAATCGGGACCCGCAGTATTACCTTGCTGCCAATCGGTGGAGTTGCCAATCTTAAAAAAATTCCCGACAATCCAAAAGAAGAACTGATGATCGCCGTAGCGGGCCCGGCTGTTAATGTTGTAATCGCCCTGCTGCTAATTCCATTTGTGTCGATTGATGCCTACGCAGGAATGGACCCCGAAACACTACAGGAAGAACTGAGCACCATCACCTCTCAAAACTTTATGTTTTATCTGCTGATGGCAAACTTTGCCCTGGTTCTTTTTAATATGATACCGGCATTTCCGATGGATGGAGGTCGGATATTTCGATCTGTCCTGTCAATGAAAATGGGCCGGGTTGAAGCTACCCGGATTGCAACAGGCCTGGGAAAATTCCTGGCTCTGCTCTTTTTCCTCTACGGACTATTTTACAGTATCATACTTGTAGTTATTGCAGTATTTGTTTGGTTTGGCGCTCACTCGGAAAACATCATGATCCAGCAGCTTGACCTGATGGATGGCTACACCATCCGCGATGCGATGATTACCCAGTATTCCACCCTCCGCCCCGAGGAACCTTTGCAAAAAGCGGTAGAGCGAATCCTTGCCACTACAGAACAAGATTTTATCGTGTCTGACGATTATCAGATACAAGGAATAATTTATATGGCTGATCTGGCCGAAGCCCTCAAGAAAACCGGTAAAGAAACACCTGTCCGCCAGATCATGGATACCGATTTTGTCATTCTGCACCCTCACGAACCTCTTCACTCAGCCTATCGAAAACTCAGGCGGAACAACCGTAATTTTTTCCCGGTAATGGAAAACGGGAAACTGGTCGGAGTGATGGATCTTAATAATATCAACGAATTTCTCACCTTCCGATCGGCGTTCGATTATTGAACAGGATAAAAAGGAATATCATCACCTCTGATGTTTTTTAGAAGCCTCCACTGCAAGCCGGTCTACACGATCATTCAGCTCATTACCGGAGTGACCCTTTACTTTTATCCATTCAACGCGATGTTTCTCTGTCTGCTGTAGCATTTTCTGCCACAACTCTTTGTTCTCTACGGGTTTTTTATCGGCTTTTTTCCAGCCCCGCTTTTGCCAGCCATCAATCCATCTTTTATTGAATGCGTTTACAATAAGAGCACTGTCACTGTGAATTTTTACATGACAGGGTCGTTTCAGTGCTTTCAGGCCCTCAATTACAGCTTGCATCTCCATGCGGTTATTTGTGGTGTGATGTTCACCACCACTCAGCTCTTTTTCCATATTTTTGTGGATCAGCAATGCCCCCCATCCTCCCGGGCCGGGATTTCCGCTGCAAGCACCATCGGTGTACAGAATTACAACCGGAAGATTATCAGACATATCTATCGGTAATTTTTCGGAGCGACTCTTTTACCTCTGCTGCTTTATGGGCAACCTGTTCCATCCATCCGGTTTCATCACCACCGGCGTAAATAATCGATCTGGATGAGCTTATAACGGGGATCCCTTTATGATTTTGTGTAATCCGGGCGAGTTCATCAACCGATCCCCCCTGCGCACCGATTCCTGGAATAAGCAGATGGGCTTCCGGGAAAGCTCCCATCACAGAAGCAGCCGACTCCCCCTGCGTGGCTCCTACCACCATTCCGAGATGAGTCTTACTTTTGGTCTGTTTTTTAGCAATTTCTTCGGCAATGTATTCTCCAAGGCTCATCCGCCCTTCAAACCGGCGCTGTAAAAAGTCGCCCGCACCCCTGTTTGATGTCAT
Organism: Balneolaceae bacterium; assembly: GCA_020832285.1. Lineage (GTDB taxonomy): Bacteria > Bacteroidota > Rhodothermia > Balneolales > Balneolaceae > Rhodohalobacter. The sequence goes on along the minus strand of JAFIFB010000120.1, from coordinate 117,662 downwards.
TGTAAGAATAAAAAGTCCTTTGGCAGGATCGTCCAGGAAAGGATCAAGTGTGTCGAGCCCCATCAGCGGGTTGAGGGTGACTGCATCTGCATTGAGATTGTCAAAAAGAGCTTTTCGATACTGTGCCGCTGTATTCCCGATGTCTCCGCGTTTTGCATCGATAATCAGCACCCGGTTCGAAGGCACCATCTCAACCACTTGCTCGAGCACAGACCATCCTTCACTTCCCATCGCTTCGAAAAAGGCCGTATTGGGTTTGAATGCACAGGCATGAGGTTTTACAGCTTCAATCACCCTCCGGCAGAACTCCAGCATCTGGCGGGATGGTTCGGGGAAAGCATCTTTCAGCGGCCGCGGAATCCGTTCCGGGACCGGATCAAGGCCCACGCACAAAACAGAGTTGGCTGATGAAACGGACTTCCTTAACTTTTCAGTAAAATTCATAAAAACTGGTGGCTCCTTACTTTTACAACAGAAAATATTAAAGCCAAAGATAAGGCCTTCACCGCTGCATTAACATTTTTTATTCAAAATTTAACGGATTGATATGAGCTGGTTTGAGGAATGGTTTGACAGCCCTCTCTACGAAAAATTATACGCCAACCGAAATGAAAAAGAAGCCGCACAACTTGCCGGCTTGATTGAGGAAGCAATTCCCAAAGAGAACTATCCGAAGATACTTGACCTCGGCTGTGGCAGAGGACGCCATTCTATCACCCTTGCCGAACGGGGATATCGTGTGACAGGTGTGGACCTCTCGGAGGAAGCGATCAGAAAAGCCAAAAAACGGGCATCCGATAAAAATCTGAAAAATGTTGAATTCTTAACCGGAGATATGCGTGAACCGTTAGACGGAACCTTCGATGCAATCCTGAACCTGTTCACTACCTTCGGATACTTTCTGGATGATGATGAAAACATGAGCGTACTGAAAAGTGCAAGACAGATGCTCCGCCCGAAAGGGGTCTTTGTAATCGATTTCCTGAACGCTGCACAGATAAAAAGAGAGATAATACCCGAAGATCGCGGCTCATTTAAAGAGATCGACTTTCAGATCCGTCGTTACATAAAAGATGAAATGGTTTTCAAAGATATCACTTTTAAAAACCCATCACTGGATGAACCGGTACATTACCAGGAACGAGTGAAACTTTATGACCTGAACTGGTTCAAAGATAGCTTGGATGAGTGTGGTTTCTCAATCGAAAATATTTACGGGGATTATACCGGAAAACCTTTTAATGCGGAGAAGAGCTCACGTTTGATTATGATCAGCAGGAGGATGTAGTGTGGTTGTGTGTTGTGTGTTGGGAAATATTAATAACAACTTACTTAAATTGCCAAATCGTTAAATCGTTAAATCGTTAAATCTTAAATTAACAATATCTTGAACCAAAAAAAGTAATGATATTCGATTTTTTAGATGTAACGACGTAGCGATATTCGATCATGGCATTGTCCTTAATAGTTAATTGGTGTAAGTAATAGATTTTTTCATCTTAGGATCAACCATTAACTAATGATCAAACTGTGAGACGCCCCGTTCTATGGTTGGAGCCGGGATAACCTGCATCCCTTGAAGGCGTTCCGGGGTAAGTTCGCGGGCGTTTACTACATCGCGGATGTAAATTTCTTTTACCTGATCGGGAAAGGTATGTTGGATCAGGTTGAAAACTTCGGGGTCAGCTTCACCGGAATCCCCAATCAGAATAAAATCCCGGTGAGGAAAATGCTCAAATATCTCAGTAATCTGACGCACTTTCTGGTCAAGTGTCACATCTTCGTTTAGCACCAAATCGCTCAAATCGCGCCAGGTATTGAGGCTCAAAAAGTTTTTGGTGACGCTCTTCATGTGAAAGGTACCTTTAGGGAAATCCACATCATCGCCAAAAAGAAAGCCCGATAAAGTTCGAAAAAGCTGCCAGGGCGATCCCGAGACGTAGTGAAAGAAAACATCATCCCCAAAATTGTGGTACATCTCTGCCATACCTGTTGAAGGTGAAAATTCTTTAAAAAAGGTGTTTCTCACCACAATGCCTGCCCCGGCAGGTATTTCGGTGATTTTCACAGTATCATCCACATCAGAAATTACGGAAGTGCCATAAGGAGAAACCGGTTTGATATATCCCTCCCCAGTATGATCAGGAGAAACTGCACGGACTTTAAGCCAGCCGTTTTCGGGATTTTGTACAGCCGTTATCTCTTCCATCCGATCTTCAGACAAACGAATCTCTCCTTTAACAACACCGTTTAGATCGGTTCTCAGTACTTCACCGTACTCGTCTGTGAGTACAAAAATCTCATTCTGGGGATCGTTTTCAAATGAAAACAGGACCGTTTCGCGCGATTCACTGTCGACCACAAAATCCTGAATTCTCATGTTTACACGTGCCGCCTCTTCATCAGACAGGTCCCACGACCGGCGAATAAGACTGGTAACAAGCCGCTGGATAGATGGCCGGTATTCATAGACATATAGACGCATCGGAATCACCCACTCCTCCCCGTCCTGATAAGCATAGCTGTGATAAAACATCACTTGTTCATTATTCCGGAACAGATTCTCAAAAAATGATATTCCGGTAATGATTAACATCAACATAAAAGTGATCGAAATTTTATTAGTAGCTTTCATAGAATTACATGTAAGCTTTTTCAGATGCAACATGATGATACATCAACATTATCTTAAACCAGGTGGTGTGCCAAAAATAACGCATTCAGGAGAAACTCAATAGATCAGTTTTTCAATTCTATCTGCAATTATATGGATACAAGACACATTACTTCAGTTGACAGCTTGTCTTCATGATATTGTACGTGCTGGATTTCGTGTTTACAGAACCTTGAGGGGTAATGACTTGTTAACATTAAACTAAGCTCAGATTTAAATCTTATTCCTATTACCAACCAATTTCTTCTGATTAGTGAGTTCATCTCAGTGTTGTACAAAGTAATAAACAATGATTCGATGAACTCTCTGCGAAAATCCGCGCATCAATCAGCGGAACTCTGCGAGAACCAATCATTCAGTTATTATCAATTTAAATGCTAATATTCTTCAGGTATTCAGTCGCAATTAGCAGATCAATTTTTATTGATCCCCCGGATTGTGTCAAAACCTCATCTCAAGTCGAACCATATAACCAAAACTCTCTCTCACTCCCATTGGATGGGTTTGGTAGTGGTTATTCAGAAGATTTTTCAGGAGCAGTGAAGCGCGCAAACGCTGCTGCCAAAACCATTTGGATACGCGTGCATCCACATTGATCATCTGTGGCAATGTGCTGCTGAACCGATAATACGAATAGGGAAATTGCACGTGAAAAGAGCGGTTCAGCCTGCCATCAAGGTTTTCAAATTCACTCCAGTTTCTTTCGGGCATAAATTCTGCGTTTAACCCCAGTTTAATATCGTGATAAGGCTTAAAAGAGAACGAATACTGAAGGTGGTAAGCGGGTGACATTTGCTGATATTGACGGTATTCTTCACTCCCTTCTAGAGTTCTGTTCAGACTTAAATCCATCCGCTGGGCCAGCCTGTCATTCCAGGAGTGAGAAATAGTGATACCCGCACGCAGGTGTGTTCCGCTTTCTCTATGAATTGTGTATAAACCGGGGTGGGTATTGAAGGAACGGTTGTAATGCGGATACTGTGCAGGAATATTCAGAGACAGGTGCTGTACCAAACTTATATTAGCTTCCAGGTTGATGGAAGGGGAAAGATTGAAATAGTGGTGGTTTGAAAATGAACGAAGGCGGTTATTTTCAATTTCCGGCGGGAGATTGGACAAAATTCCAAGGCTCATGTACAGATCGTACCCACTCCTTGACCAGGCATCCACTGGATTTGAAATTTGCGGATAGAGTTCTTCATGGCTCACTTTAATCTTTGTATCCCAGCCCGGTGACAGATATGCATGAATAAATGCAGAAGACTGGACCACAGGACTGGAATCTTCTTTGGTTTGTACGACAGCTGTTGTTCCAACCCGGACATCCTCCGAAATCCGAAATTCAGGTTTCAAGAAAAATGATAAAATGGAAAGATCTTCCCGATCCATTCCGCGAGCTTCTGTTTCAGTCCATTCTGTTTCCGCCCCAACATCAAGGGCAAATGTTCTTCCTCTTTGGTAAAATGATCCCCTGAAAATCTGTTTGGTTTGTGCCCACCCGAAGCTGTGATCAAAACGGTTTCTTCGGTATTCCGTGGCTTTTTCCCTGAGCTGAAACAAGGTGCGGATCCCTGTTTGATCATTAAACCGAAAGTTAGCCAGAGCAGAGTATTGTTCAGTAGTGAGTCCGGTTGGCACCTCTCTTGCAAGGGGCTGAAAAAACAGAAACTCTTTGCTTTCCGATTGTATGCCTTGCAGGCGGATCGTTGCATACCTGCCATCATAACCAGCTTCTGCCAAACCCAGGGTTGTGGTTGCTTCCAGGTCAAGCCAGAGATTTTCTTCGGGATAGCCTCGCGTGTTGAACAACCTGGTTTGTATAAACTCATCGATATTGACATAAGAGTTGTATCGCAAGACCCCTTTCGCATACCAGTTTCCCAGGCTAACAGAAAGTCCGCCATCTACCCAGGGGCCAAAACGTTCTACGTTGGGTGAAACGCTCTCGGGATCAAATACCCAGGGGCCCGGCTCACCGCTGTTGTGGCCTATCTGGCCGGATCCAAAAATGGAAATTCCCCTTTTTAACGGTTCCGAATGAATCTGCATTAATCCGGAATGGTAGACCACACCCTCATGAACACCAGATGCCTGGTGAATTTCTCTGTTTTTTACTCTTAAATAAGGTACCGGGAATAACTGGGAATAGGTTATTCCAAAAAAGGTGGGGTCAAATGGAATATCGTTCAGCATAAAAGTTGGCTGAGGGCCGTAAAACCCATAATTTCCCGAATTGATCATAACCGACATCCGCTCGATGGAAGAGTAGTTCCAGCCTGTTTGCCAGAAGTAATCTTCAGTCCCCATGATATAAGAAGCATGTACTGAATCACTTTCTGATGGCACAAGTTCGGAAAGGGCCTGTCCTGACACAGGATTATGAAAAACAATAAACAAAATGACAAACAGGACTCTCTTAATTTGCTTCATTTGAGAAATCTTCTGACCCAGGCAGGTGTTTCGAGTTTTGCGCTCAGCCCTACAGAACCGTACCATGCAGAAAACGGGATATTAAAAATGGTTCTGTTGTAAGCTCCGGAAATATAAAAAGCTGTGTGGCGGCTCATTTCAAACTGAATTCGAAGCTGTACTTCATAGGAAATTTCACTCTCTTCACGACTGAAGCGGTATTCATCGTCGTAAATTTTATCCTGATCGTGCAGATTGAACATATTGCCGATCCGAATACCCGGAATAACGGACACATGTTCTGATGTTCGGTATTTGTAATTCCATCCTGCAAAAAGATAGTGAGAATGAAATCCGGAATTTTCGAACTCATACTCATCAAAGCGAACATACCGAATCCCCAGTTCCAGGTTGCCGGCATAGTAGGGCAGATTTACCTCAAACCCGATACCGGGTGAAGCGTTCCAGTTCTCATAGATGGTAGTACCTGACATAAGCCGGTGGCCGGTTACCGTTAACTGAAGCTCATCATAAACATCCTGTGCAGAGAGCTCCTGTTCCGAAACCAGAAATAAAACAAGAATTATCGGGCAAAAAAATTTCTTCATACAAAAGCCTGAAAATGATACTCAGACAATATGATAATATTGAGTTTAAAAAGAGAACTCTTTTTTTAGCCTGAAGTTTCCCCATTTTTTAAAACTTTTTCCGGGCAGGTAGAAATATAGCCCCACAGATCGTACGCCTTTAGAGATTCGATTCAAACAACCTGACATCGACCTCGGCGTCCCGACCCCTCGGCGGTACCCACCGGATCTGTCAGCGTTGTGAACCAAAAACAATTCCATTTGACACTCAGTAGTACCGTCCCTGCCGGGACTCAGAAATTGAATGCCATCTCCTTTCACCCCACGCTTAATCATGGGGCTGCTTTCGGTCATCCCTGACGGGATTTAAATCACAAACCTGCTCAGTCAATTGAAACCCCTAATCCACTTGATCAAAATATACAAGAGATCTTTAGTCTCACAGAGACGACCGAACATAGCCCCACAGTTCACTGTGGGGTTTTAGTTGAAAGGCCATGCCAGCCAAGTCCCGTTACGGGACGACACGCCAGACCCTGAATCAATCCCTAAACTCTATTCCTCAATTCCGTAACCAGTTTGAATAGAAAATGGGGCACAAACCATTCACAACCATACCTACGCCTTATACAGCACCGCTCGGATCTCACCTCTTCACCCACTCTCCCCGTTACACAATCACTCCCTCACCGAATCCACTGAAAAAATTTATTTGTGAATAATACAGAAAGACACAAAAAACCTGCCAGGTATCGGAAAATCTGGCAGGTTTTTTAAAAGATTTATCTCTGAATCTGATTATTTAATCAGAGTAAGCTTGCGTGAAAGAACAGTGTTACCGGCCTGGAGGCGGTATATATAAACGCCGCTTGAAAGATTGGCCCCGTCAAAGTTGACGCTGTGCACGCCTGCTTCAACCGCGCCTTCTACGAGAGTGGCCACTTCCCGGCCCAGCATGTCGTACACCACAAGATGTACATCTGCATGCTGCGGGAGTTCGTAGGTGATCTGTGTGGTTGGGTTGAATGGATTCGGGTAGTTTTGATTCAGAGCTACCTCCCGGGGCATTTCGCTCTGTGAATCGCGCGGCTGCGAGGAGATCATAAACCGTTGGCCCGATTCCGCCACAGCATTTTGCGGGTTCATCACACCGCAGGAGAGCTCAAAGCTGTTTGGTTTGGCTGCTGCCTGGTTGGTTGTAAATTCATACCGGAAATTTTCATCGATGCGGATACTCTTGTCGTTGTGCAGATCGATGAAATAGAGGTCGCTGCTGAATGAGACATTAAAATCGGTTGCGGTAATTTTGAAGGTGCCCGGCCGTGTAGATTCGAAAGCCACAGGAATTTCAAAATCCTCAGACGGAGTAGGGAAGTGCCCGATGGTAAACATTCCTCCATTCTCTTTTTGAGAGCCGAACATAGCATATTCCGTGGAAAGAGGGGTTAAAGCAGGTGCATCACCCCGTGTTTTGTTGAAATCGCCATCGTGCGAAAATTCGAGCCACATGTAGTTGTAGAGCGATTCTCCCTTGACTTCGAGGCGCAGGGTATTGGTGACAGCTTCTTTACCGTAAAATTGCCCGCCCCCGCTTGCCACTATATCATCTCTGTTCGAAAAATCAACTTCAGATAATTGCGCATTTTTTTGAACAAAGAAGCCTTGGAAGGGTGCAATTATATGGTCTATAATATCCCCGGTACTTCCGGTACTCACCCTCCAGGTTCCGAAATCTCCGGCAGCCAGCTCAGGATCTTCTATTCCACTGGTATAATTACGATCCCAAATATAGACGTACTCTCCAAGACCTGAAGAATTCTGAAAAAAGTTTGAAATATTTATGGGATCTTTATAAGGATTGCCCAACAATATCCAGCCATCTGTTTCACCTGCATTGGAAGAAAAATCAAGTAGGTCTGTTGGATGTTCAGAACCCGTTACTGAAAGTGTAAAATCGACAAATTCTGCATAAGGATCAGCCTCAAATTCATCAGCAAAAACTGACATTAAGAAGCCTTCCCATGGTTCTAATTCAGTCTGATCAAGTCTAACAGATTCCGTTAATGCTTGCCAACCAGAGTTTGCCGAACTTCCAATATCCCAAGTAAATATATTGGGGAAATCAGATCCAGAGTGATCTGAATCTTCAGGCCCTTGTGTCCAAAGTGGTGCAAGAAATTCGCTTAAATTTGTTCCGGCTATCGGGTTGGAAAGCATGCGGAAGCACTCGTCGCCGGTGAGGGTGGTTTCGTCGGGTTGGACTTCTTTGCTTATACTGAGGATAAATAGGTCATGAGCAATGTTATACTCGGGTATTTCATCACCACCTTCACCAGTTGCACCTCCATTCCATCCAAATCCAGAGTCTCCTAAGTAACAGCCTTCTTCAACTAAACAAGGAATAGCACCAGTAGCGTAAGCATCTCTGGCAGCATCTATATCATTTATTGCTCTTGCAAACATCCGAAGAGTAATAACTTGAATATCTTCACCTCTAACAATGATTGAACCATTCGCAACACCGCTGTCATCTTGTTCACTATCCTCGGTATCTATCACTTCCGGTATGTTCCAGGTATTTATAATTTGTGTCGTTCCGTTATTTACAACAACATCCAGGCCAAATTCTTCATTTTCACCTCCTGGATTGGCCGAAAGTACTTCCAGTGATATACCTTCTGTTACCAAATCAAACTCAACAGTTCCCGCATTTATGTAAAAGTTGAAATCTGGTTCTTCAGAGTCATACTGCCAAACACCCCCAAGTCCAAAAAAGTGGAAAATGGGGTTTGTTACAGGCCTGTTAAACTCGATAGTCATATCTGCGATATGATAACGTGCTCCTGATTCGTAGGGTGTTCCACTTCCTCCAAGCCCTTCAAAACTGGCTGCAATAAATGCTCCTCTGTTTGCTGTAAAATCTATTCCTGCTCCAATGGTTGGCTCTGTAGAAGAGTAAAATCCTTGCATTTCAGAAATGTCATACTCATTAAAAACTGGATCTATACTTTCATCCAACGCAGTAAACGGTACGACCATATCCTCTTCTACCCCAGTAGATATCCCATCAGCTAATTCACCTTCGGGGTTAAATCTCCACCCTAAAACAACTGGTGGATTGCCGGTACCCGTGGCCTGGCTAACAGAATATGGAAAATTATCAAATGAAATGGTTGCTGTCAGTTCAGGATAGTATGGATCGAAATCATTATCATTCGGATTATTAATATTGTGAAAAAGTGGAATTTCTATTGTTGTAGCAGGTCCTTCATTATCAGCAGGGACGCTGTCCTCATTCATCTCAATTGATTGTGTTTGTGCACTTACATCGGAAATAAAAAAGGTTGCAAATAACAATACTAAAACAGCAACTGCAAAATAATTAAACATTATTATTTTTTTGCGTCCTTCACTCAAGATGATGCAAAGTTTTATTTTATCCATAACCATCCCTTAAGGTTAGTTTATAATACTATTAGACAGCACTTATAAGTTACTCTTAACAAATTAAGATGAATATACTATTAGCTTTGAAAAATAGCATACGCACTTGATTGTAATAAAAAACTCAACTAATGTCGACCCAATAAGTGATAATCATGAAATTATCACAAGTCTACATAAAATTGATATTTTCATAACTTATGCAATTACATGTTAACAAAACCCGCAGTATTAAAAAAAAGGAGTAAATAAAATTTTATTTACTCCCTTCAAAAAGTTGTTAAGATTTAGTTTAGCTATCTGTTATCCAGCAGAATTAAAAACTCCACCACTGCATGGATTATACTTAGCGGAGATATATGTCCAAAAGTTTGCACTTCCGCCATCCTCATTTCCTGCATAAGCTGTTTCTCCGCTTCCACCACCTTGACCATTACCACCATTTGAAACGGAGGCTTTTGCCGCAATTACAAAACTGCTTTCTTTATTAATACCAATGCTGTTTAAATATTCAGCTGATACTGTATAAGAATAAAAAGTAACACCAGGGTTAAACTCGTTTTGATGAGTATCAAACCGCCCGGGTATTGCGCCACCATTATTATGGGGAATTCCGCTCTTATCCTTTGCAATCTGTATTGCTATGTCGTTTATTGTCCAGCCATCATTTGCCTGATAAGTTATAGTTATACCACCATCATTTGTAAAGCTATATTTGACTGAACCCATGGTTATAGCATTTCTTCCGTAATTTAAATCGTGAGTTGCACCCGATGTGCAAGTACCAGCCCCACCTATTGAACGATCTGCAATACGACGGCGTAAATCTGACTCACTATTTTCATGTACTTGTGTTTGAAAATCAAATTCACTTGATGTGCTTTCCTCCGGCCCCGCAATATCACTACACGCAGACAGACTGAGCACAAAGAAAAAAACCAACGATGTTAAAGTTACATTTTTTATAGAAATCAATTTTTTCATGACACGATTTAGTTTATATTTTGAATAGATTTTAAAATTTTGAGCTTCTCTTCTATTTACTTTCTTTCTGTATTAATAAATTATGGTGTTCATGAAATCTTTGCAGTTAGACTTCATTAATGGTATAGAATGCGTTCTATTAAAAATATTTAATGTGTATATTTTAATATTCAACCAGCCCCTGTACAGACTCCATCTTAATCCCTCACACCCTGATTTCGCCACACAAAAACCACAAAATCAAGCTGTTTTAAGGCTTTTTGGTTTTATCTTCGCATTTAGAAAGGGTATCTTATCGTATGGCGATTTAATAACTATTCGTCGCAGAGCACCTGAATGTGCTTAAATCTTAAATTCCGCTGTCTTATGAGGCAGAAAACATTAAATAAATATAATCCTACACAATGAAATTGGTAGATCCATCAGGTAAAGAAGTGACCAGTAAAGAAAACAAACAGGCAAAAGAGCTTGAATCTCAGCTCGATAAAAAAATAGAAAAACTCCTTGAACCTGTATTTAACAAGATCAAACTATCGGGCGCACAAGTGCCTCAGCAGCAATTAATGCAGCTCACATCTGCCGCACACCAGATGCTTTTTAACCGGATGGTCTTCAATCTGATCATTAAATCGGGCGTAAAAGACCTCAGCGAAGTTCTCTCTGAAAACGATATTGAAGAGCTGCAGACCAGCCTCAGCAACCAGCTCCAGTTTGTTGACCGGTCGGAAATGGAAAAACAGATGGGACAGAAGCCGCCTCAATAACCATTTAGAAAATTTGGTGCCATAAGATAAGGTGGCTGAGAAAACGTACGCCGGGCAGCCTGCCCGGCAACTCTTACCTCCATCAGCAACCTCCGGATATGCGGGCTAATTTTGCTCAAAAGCCTGCCCTAAGAAATTTTTCTAACCCTTGAAGCTTTCCTGGCCCTCGAAGTTTTAACGAAGTGGGTAACGTAGTGTCCTGTCAACTGTAAAAGTGTGAGAGAGTCATCAGACGAGTCGATCCGGGATCATCCCAATCATCTACATTGGCATATTTTTTGAAAAACTCGTCAGATGACTTAACCCGACGTTTTATCTTTGACATAACAGTAGTAAACGAAACGGCAAAGCCGGGTGAGTTTAGCGAGGGGTGTGTTTGTAAACGTAAAAATCGTTGATTATAGTCCAATTACACACTTTTTATAAAACTGTCACCGGTTGCCAATTCCCGATACATTCCAGTCGGGATGAAGTTGAGACAATTTCCAGTGATGGAGGCCAGCATAAACAACGCCTAAAAAAATCCCCTCCCATCACAAGGAGTTTTCTCCACTCCATTCTACTACGCTTTCGCTCCGTAGAATTCCGGTCGAAATGACAGGGGCTTTTAATTGTAGGGAGCGGCGCATATCATTCATAGCCACGCCGACGCTTATTTTCGCGCCGCTTGGTAAACCACGCTTCAGCTTATTAGCAAGGACATTTTTGCAAAAAGCACAGCAGCGGCGTAAATCAGGGCAGTGCAAACATGGGGATCTTATACGCCGCCTACTGTAATAATAACAGTTGTTGTCATCTCGACTAAACGAGTGGAGCGAGTGCATGGAGAGATCTCCTTTTTCTCAGGACGAACCAAAACAACGCCTCAACATGATCCTACCTCTGTCCGGGCAGATAAAAAGAAATGAACGGATGGATTATTGCAATCTGTTCAATACATTACAGTAATGACATACTGAATTTGATACCTGAATTTTATAAAAAACAGATCATGAGTTACGATGAATGGATTGGTAAATCGGCAGACAGCAGCGATTCGCTGGCTCCGGAACAACTACAGCGGTTTGAAGCGATGCTGAACAGAGATCCCGGCTCTGTCATGGCCGGAACGGTTCTGCCGCCTTGTTCTCACTGGGTCTATTTCAACCCTGCTGATAAACCAGATGAGCTCGGTGAAAACGGACACCAGAAACCGGGAAACTTTTTACCGTCTGTTGAATTGCCCCGGCGAATGTGGGCGGGCGGCACTATTCGTTTTAAAAAACCTCTGAAGGCTGGTTCACCTGCTGAAAAGAAATCAACCATTATCGGAATTGATGAAAAAGAAGGTGCCACGGGGAAACTCTGTTTTATTACCATTCGTCACCAAATCAGCTCGTACGGTGCATTAGCAATTGACGAAGAGCAGAAAATCGTCTTCCGGGAAGCATCTGAAGAAGGGGCACATCCCATCCGCACCAAACCGATGGACATTGATTACGACTGGAAAAAAAACCGCAGGGCCGATACTGTACAGCTTTTCCGTTTTTCAGCCCTAACCTTTAACAGTCACAGAATACACTACGACTATCTCTATGCTACTGAAAAAGAGGGTTACCCCAGCTTGCCGGTTCACGCGCCGCTTCTGCTTGTGCTGATGGTGAATGATTTTAAAGGAAAAACCGACGGCAAATTAATAGAAGAGATTTCCTACCGGGCGGAAGGGCCGCTTTATGTTGGTGAAGAGATGACCATCACCTGCAAAGATGTGGATAACTTCAAAGCTGAAATGAGAGTTCTGGGTCCGGATAATAAAATTGCTTTGTCGGCAGCTATTAAGTGGACTTATTCCTGGAATTCGTAAGAAGATTGGCCCTATGAGAATTGTTGCGGGTAAATTGTTATGAAGGCCCATGCATTCCCTCTTCTCTATCCTGACCGGTTCGGGGTGGTTTGGTGACGATTCCTTCCCGGGGCGTCGTTCGCGGTGTCTGCCATCCGAAGCTTTAGCGTAGGCTGGCTCACTTTGCCCCGGCCTGCTCTTCGAAGCATTACTATGCTCTGAAACTTTGAAATAGGGACTTTCGCGTAGTAGAGGCTGTGTTATGGCGCCTTTTAAGGGCTTGGTAAAATCACTATTTCTCAGTCAATATATCACGACAAGTCATGTTTTTGACTAATTTTTGCTCTCTTTGAATCCTTTTCGAAATCCCAACCCATCAAAGTGGGAATTTCAGTTAAGTCAACTCTATTTTGTCCTGTAAAGACCTGACAGGTTTCAACAATTCATGTTATTTATGTATGTAATATCGAACAAAACCTGTCAGGTCTCACTCGATATTATAAACTTAACACGACACCATAAATCCCTTCCGTTCCATACCTCAACTTCCGAAAAATCTTAAAAATCGACCTTAATTATCTTCAATTAACGTTTTGTAGTGCTACACCCATTATTTTAAAACTGGTTCTGCCTTCCATTCCAATCTCGCTATGGGTGGCATGTTTGGTCTCTATGGATACTAAAAAATAATGATTCCAAATGATTCAGATAATGAAAGCACCAGAGGTGCGACATGTCCGTAGCCCATGGTCACTGCACAGCGGTGTTCGTGTTTAGCAGTTTGGATTAAACAACCTTGTCGCACAGCGATTCCGAAGTAGGGGCAGGTTTCTTGGATCAACGCCTCCATTCATTTTGATTTAGCAGTGCTCGAATTACGATTGAACGATACTCGATATTCGATTTTGTGCAAAGATCAGACTCAATGCACATTGTTTGATACTTACACCTGAATTAGCCCCAAAGCGGGCGGCTATCAAATAGCCCCGGGTGTAGCGCTTTTGCGGAACCCGGGGATTAGAGGGAGCCCAAAACCAAAAACCTCCGGCTCGATTTGTGAAAAAAATCGGTTTAAATCGGAAGTTTAATGGTCAATTTGATTTGAGAGGTAGATACTTCTGCGGTTCTTGCCAGAAGGGTGGCTCGATTTAAAATCAAGTACAGGCCAATATTCGGGCAGGAGGGTAACCGCAAAGGGCGCGACAGAGCATCAAGTATCGAGACACAAATGTAGCCACTACTTCGCCATTTTTCGAAACTTGAGCTGAGTCTTGGCCCGTTCTGGCCTTAGAGTGTTCAGGCACCTTATTTGCCGACGCTGTCAGGAGCTGGTGCACGCTGACAGGTCTGTGTGTGGACCTCTTCGTGGACTTTGGAACAAATCTGGAGTGAAAATTGGTTTATTTTTCTTCTTTGTACCTGATTTTGGCTTCGGCCAGTGCTTCGTTGGCGGCAAGGATGGTTTTGTCGAGCATTTCGTAAGTCAGTGATGTGGCCAGGAACCAGGTTTCGAAGGGTGATGGCGGCAGGTAGACGCCCCGTTTTAGCATTTCGTGGAAAAAGAGGCGGAAAAATTTCTGATCGGTGGTGTTGGCGGTTTTGAATCCGTTTACTTTTTCAGATGTAAAAAAGATGCTGATCATCGAACCCGCCTGATTCATGTGGTAATCGACCTCATGTTCACTTAGTACCACCTTTAGGCGTTTAGCCAGGTAATCTGTTTTTTCTTCGAGCTCCACATAGAACTCAGGATGCTTTTCGAGAGCATTGAGCTGTGCGTAACCGGCACTCATCGCCAAAGGATTCCCGGATAGTGTTCCCGCCTGGTAAACCGGTCCGACCGGCGATACCACATCCATGATCTCCTTTTTCCCGCCGAAGGCACCCACCGGCAGTCCGCCCCCGATAATTTTTCCAAAAGTAACCAGGTCGGCCCATACATTGTACCGTTCCTGCGCGCCGCCTCGGGCCAGGCGAAAACCGGTCATCACTTCATCAAAAATCAGCAGGGTTTTGTGTTTATCACACAACATTCTCAATCCTTCAAGAAATCCGGGTTCGGGAGGGATACAACCCATATTGCCGGCAACCGGCTCCAGGATAATCGCAGCCACATTTTTTTTGTTCTTCTTGAGAAGTTTTTCCACACTCTTCAAATCGTTATAATCGGCGTTGAGGGTATCTTTGGCCGTTCCCTCAGTTACACCGGGGCTGCTCGGTTTGCCCAGCGTGAGGGCACCGCTTCCAGCTTTGATCAAAAACGAATCGCCATGGCCATGATAATTCCCTTCAAACTTGATAATCTTTTCCTTGCCGGTATATCCGCGGGCTACACGGATGGCACTCATACACGCTTCAGTGCCGGAATTCACCATGCGTACGCGCTCCACATTGGGCACCATCTTCTGAACCAGCTCGGCCATCTGAATCTCAATCTCAGTGGGCGCACCGAATGATGTGGAGTTGAATGATGCATCCTGAACAGCTTTCACCACGGGTGAATAAGCGTGCCCCAGGATCATGGGGCCCCAGGAGCCAACGTAGTCGATATATTCATTGCCGTCTTCATCGGTGATGATCGAGCCTTTGGCTTTTTTAAAAAAAACAGGCACGCCTCCCACCGATTTAAACGCCCGAGCCGGAGAGTTCACCCCGCCGGGAATAAATTTCTGTGCTCGTTCAAACAGGTATTCGCTTTTATTCAGTAGCATGAGTAACGGAGTATTAAGTATCAAGTATTGAGATTTTGTTTATTCCTGATTGAGCGAGGTGTGCAACTCGGATATCTCATCAAATATCCGGTTAGTCACTCATATTTTGCAGTGCGGCAATCCTCTCTTCCAGCGGAGGGTGTGTGGCAAAAAGAGCTTTAAGTCCTTTTCGCTTTCCGCTTGTAATACCAAACGCCTGCATAGATTCCGGCATCTGATTCGGGATATTGCTTTCTCTTTGAAGCCTTTGCAGCGCGGAAATCATCCCCTGGCGGCTGCCAAGCCGTGCTCCGGCTTCATCGGCCACAAATTCTCGTCTCCTGGAAAACCAGAACACAATCATGGAAGCCAAAAATGCGAGCAGAATTTCTGCAATAATCGTGGTTACAAAGTAGCCAATTCCAAGTCCTTGTTCATTTTTCAGAACAACGCGGTCTACAACAAAACCTGCGATTCGTGCCAGGAACATGACAAAAGCGTTCACGACACCCTGGATCAAAGCGAGAGTGATCATATCGCCGTTAGCGACGTGGCCGATTTCATGGCCCATAACCGCCCGGATCTCTTCACGGTCGAACCGCTGCATCATTCCTTCACTTACCGCAACCAGAGCTTTGTTACGATTGGCTCCCGTTGCAAAAGCATTGGACTGCTGTGCGGGGAAAATTCCAACTTCGGGCATACCGATTCCGGCTGCCTTGGACTGCTCTTCCACAGTGCGTACCAGCCACTGCTCACGCTCATTCCGGGGTTTGTCAATAATCTGAACTTTGGTGGTCCACTTGGCAATTTTCTTGGAAAATAATAACGACACAAGCGATATACCCATACCAAAAACAAGACAGAATACAAGCAGTGCCTGCAGGTTCAGGCCGGTTCCCGATTCATCCAAAAAGGACCCGACTCCCAACAGAGACATCGTAATACTTGCCACGATAAGAATTGAAAAGTTGGTAGCCAGAAAAAGAAGAATTCTTTTCATTTTTATTAATTCGTTTTATTAGTTGATGATATTCTTTTTAACAAGTTAAATGGTTGTAGATAAGCTTGGTGACTTATCAGCTGACGCTGTCAGGAGCTGGCGCACACTGACAGACCGATTCGTTATCAACCACAAAAAAATCCCTTATTAACGGGACGTTTTACTATTCCCATTATTACAACAATCGTGCCGCATTTTTTGCGAAATAGGTGGCGATAAGATCGGCGCCGGCACGTTTAAACGCAATCAGGGCCTCCATCATTGCCTGCTCTTCATCGAGCCAGCCGTTGGCCGAAGCCGCTTTAATCATCGCGTATTCTCCGGACACGTTATAAACGGAAACCGGAACACTAACCGCTTCCTTCACTGCGCGAACCACATCTAAATAGGGCAGGCCGGGCTTTACCATCACTATATCGGCGCCTTCCTGCTCGTCTGTAACGGCCTCTTTTATCGCTTCTTTCACATTTGAGGGATCCATCTGATACGTTTTCTTGTCACCAAAACCGGGAGCAGAGTCCAGTGCATCACGAAACGGCCCGTAATATCCCGAAGCATATTTTGCACTGTACGACATGATTCCTGTGTTGTGAAATCCTTCATCCTCAAGTGCTTCCCGGATCATCAGAATACGTCCGTCCATCATATCTGAGGGGGCGATAAAATCAGCCCCCGCTTCGGCATGACTGACCGACATTTTGGCAAGCAGTTCCGCACTTTCGTCATTTATGATCTGACCCTCTTTCACGATGCCGTCGTGTCCGTAACTGGAGTATGGATCGAGTGCCACATCAGTCATTACCACCAGTTCGGGAAACTCTTTTTTAATGGCCCTCACCGCCTGCTGCATGAGTCCGGCCGGGTTCAGTGCTTCAGTACCTTTATTGTCTTTTTTCTCTTCAGGAACTTTGGCAAAGAGCAGAACCGAAGGAATTCCAAGTTCGCGGATCTCCTCTGTTTCTTTGAGAAGAAGATCAAGCGTGAACCGGAAGTAATCCGGCATCGAGGGAATTTCCACTTTCCCGTTTTTCCCCTCCATCACAAAAAGCGGTGCGATAAAATCGGATACGGAAAGGTGATTTTCAGCTACCATCCGGCGGGTGTTCTCAGTTGCCCTCAGCCTTCGTCCGCGAAAATAGGGGTATTCAGAAATGCTCATCTTTACTGTATTGTGTGTTTTAGTTTATGGGACTACAGGTATTGTTGTGTTTAAATTGATATGATGGTCCAAACAATCCCCTTCTTGAGAGGGGAAATGTGAAGACAAATATCCGTCAGCCTACGGATGATTTGTCGAACGAGGGGTGTGTTCTGGATATAGGCCCATTTTCTGTGTACTGAGTCCGTTTCATAGTACTGTGAACACACCCCTCGTCAGTCAAAAAATCACGACAAGTCGTGTTTTTGACTAACTTTTCCCCTTTCAAGAGGGGATTTTCATTGTTTCAAAAAAATTAAAATAATCATAGTGACGAATACTGAATCAGTTCGTTTGAATGTACTTCATAATATACGGAGTGTTATATCAACTCTCATTTGTCGAATAAAGACCTGACAGGTTTCAACATTGTATGCTGATTATCTCTGAAATACCGGACAAAACCTGTCAGGTCTCAATCGGTATTTTAATTATAGACACGACAAAAGGCTGCTTCAAAACGTAGTGGTCATACGTGAAGGCACGACCAGGGTTACATCAGCCGCCTGCAGGTGATCCGGGTCAACATCCGTTGGGTCATCGGTAACAATCGTATTGATCGTTAAAATTTCGTAACCGGAAACGGCGTCTTTAATATACCAAACAATTCCTTCCCGGTTATTGGAGTGATAAGAGCCATTCAGATGGATCATGCGGTCACCAGCTCCCATATTGAGCAGAATAAAATGGGCCATTGTGGCATCTTTGACCGCCTGTGCATAGACCAGGTTTTCTCCGCCATGGCCGTGTGCTGCCTGGGCAATATTCTTATAGCCGGGCAGCTCCTTATCCACTTCGACCGGCAGCGGTGCGATCCATTGTTTCGAATAACTGCTGAGGCCTTCCAGTACATCAGGCCCCTGCCTGTAAACGGAGGTGGCATATCTCCGCGGAATGTTTGTGGCGACGAGCCTCAGCCCGTTTTCCCTGGCAAATTCAACAACCGGTTTATAATCGGTTTGATAGTTATCCCACAGCCTTGCTTCATTCTCGAAACTGCTTTGGGCGATTTGTCCGCCGAAGTATTCATCTATAAGCAGCTGCTGATCGGCTTCAAACATCTCCATTCCGACATGGGTGGTTCTCAGGGTATCGGTTGAAAGATCCTTTACCAGCTCGTGCTGAAGCCAGTGTGCAATTGCACTGTTGTGGATCTCGCCGAAGAAAATCAGGTCGCTTTCCATCGATTTTTCTACCAGCACGGAATATGAGATCACCTCCCCATCCTGGTTATAGAGCAGGTAAGCCGGTTTATCGGCATCCATTTCAACATCCGGAAAAATTATTCCGGACATTAGAATAAAAAGCAATGAGCTGAACATCCCTGATACATCTGTTTGAATTTTCTCTGCCAGCCTGATAATAACAGCTTTTCATGAAGGCATTATGTAAATGCTGTTTCTAAAGCTTCCTGCAATAGTCGACTTAGCAATAAAGTTCCCACTCCTTGTCCGCAGTAAACTGGCACAACGTGCAAGATCCGGATGTTTTACTAAATCAGGATCAGGCTTTTCTTCACCGGGAGGAACATGGATGGCGTGATAAAGCGCTATCCGGAGAAACACATTGTCTTCTTTTGTTAGTGGTCGTATTCGCATTAGGTATAACATCCAATTATCTTAATTGGCTCAATTTTCAAAAAATTCGTCCGATGACTTCCCCGTAGTTTTATCTATAACATCTTCCGAAAAATCTCAAATATCGATCTCAATAACACGTAAAGAACGATTTGTAGTGCTACATCTATAATGATATTCAAGAATTTCTATAAATCTAATTTTTGAGAAGTTACCCCATATTTTGATATGGAAACCAATTTTATCGGCCTCATTTACACTGTATTTTTGACTTGACCCAAAAGGACCAAAAAGTCAAGCCCCGACGACTCGGGGTTGACGGCGGGTTGAGCATAGCGAAATCCCGATCCCCCAAAGAATTTTTCGGGGTAGTTGATCTTACACAAAATGTTAGAGTTCGATTGTTTTGTTGAATGAAACCCATTTTTAAATGAAACTTGTTATCCAAATGATGACGCGTGAGGAATAGACTAAAAAAAGTGCCATCCGGCACGAGGCATGTTGTAAGAGGTTGTCCAAAAAGACAAAATTATCTAAAGACTGCCTAAATTATTTAGGAATTAACAAGTCCCGATCTTTTCTGACCCACCCCCGTCCCCTCCCTCCGGCGGAAAACACGCCGCAAGGAGGGGTGCTCTTTTTCAACATCTTGATAAACTTAAAATTTTTAGGTTTTAGGATCTTGAAACTAACTTCTTGGACAGCCTCATTTGCACTATAAGAAAAAGTAACCATCGGAATCATTCTTGCGAAAGCAGTTGCACAGAATCCGATGGTTGATCCGCAAAACCTCATCAACGCCACTCTTTGATCCCTCGGGGCTTTTCATCGACGTGGCACCCTTTTAATGGTCCATCACACTCATTGTTTATAATCTAAGATCCGGCCGGTATAAAATGTTGCCATAGCGTCGCTGAAAACACACTGTTCCCGCCAACCGATTCAAGGCCGGTTAAAATAAATATAAAAAGAACTCCACATATTGAAATTCGTAAGGTTATATTTTCACTATTCTTATTTAATTGATGTCTGAAATATCGGAATAACATTTTATTTTTCTGCAGCCACTTTATCGCTTTTTTTCGGAACTTGAGCTATAACATAACAGCAGGCATTATACAAAAAAAAGGGTGCCACAGTTTACATGACACCCTTTTAAAAGAGATATTATATGAGGTTATTTCACATCATATTAATCAAAGCTTCCGGTTCCAAAATTGGGGTTGCCATCGTCCCACCAGACACGCTCCTGGTTGAGTACGGATCCGCTGTTCGCACCCACAGTCCAGCCCATATTTTGCATGGCGGCCTGGAAGTTGTCGATATTCTGCGGGTTTGATGGTTCGTCTATAGGAAACCGTCTCGGCAATGGAAGTTCACTTCCCCCTGAAATCGGAGGCTCCCACGCCATAATATTCCCATCAACACTTGGAAATCCGGTTCGGCGTGTCAAGGCAAATTGCTCAGTCGGGTACCGGAAAAAATTGATGTACTGCTGGAAGTAGATCTTCTCCAGATTGCCGATCCCGTTCAGTGCAACATCCTCCTGTGCCAGATAGTCGTTGATCTGACTTTCGGTTACCTGAAGATCGCTGTAACCAGAAACCTGGGCAACTTCGGCGATGCGATCACTCGTCTCCATCGATGCCCGTACCCCTCTGTCATACCACTCTTCAGCAGTACCGTGACCGGTCACATATCCTTTTTCGATAAATTCGGCCATATAGAGAGCCACCTCAGCTGCCGAAACAAGGGCATCTTTGTAATATCCGCTGCCCCCGTCATAGGACGGATCCATAAATCTGCGATTCACATGAGAAAGTTGTGCATGACTGCTTCCACTGTTATCTGTATAACTGCCGTAATAGGGATAACTGCCTGACAATGCAGGGCTGACCGGCCCGCCTCTGTACTGAGACCAAAGGTCAACAGGCTCATCGGCATCGATCCAGTCGGGCATGCTATTTTCTTCTTCCACAAAAGTATCCACAGCATCCTGATCAAAATCATTGGGTTCGAAATAGAAATGCGTGCGCGGATCTTCCAGTTCTACCAGCTTATTAATGAAGTTGTAGGCTGCGGAAGGTTCGCCCCAGAAATCGTGAGCTTCACCTGTGTATTCACCGGATGGCGCCCATCGGAATTCTTCTTCTGCCGTCTCAATAATTCCTGCCGGACTCGCAAGAACATCATCGATAATCTGCTGAGCCCACTGGGGATCTTGTCCTTCAACACGAACGGCAATTCGTAATTTCAGAGAGTTGGCCATTCTTGCCCAGCTCATCGAATCACCGTCATAGATGAAATCCTGATTGCCAAAATCAAGCTGGCCGGAATCATCACTAACCAATACCTCAATTGCGGCATCCAGCTCGGACAACCACTGCTCATAGAGCTGGCTTTGGGGATCATAAACAGGCGTGTAGTTGTTTTCGTAGCGTCCTTGCATCGCTTCGCTCCACGGCATATCTCCATAAAGGTCGGATGCGCGAATTGCCTGATAAACAGACGGAATGTATGTAATCGCCCTCATGTGTGTTCGGATCTCCTGATCCTCGGCATCCATGTCATCAATAATTCTCCGGATCTCATCCAGATTCCTTGAAATAGTGTAGGTATTGGAATTCCTGCCGCCAACAGCTCCTACCTGGTTAAACTGTGATTCGTTACCGTCGATAAAAACAGTAGACTGATTCCAGCGCCAGAAGTAGTTGTAGTTGTCGTAAAACCACTCTGTGTATGTGTAGTGATTCATCTGGTAGATCGACTCGGTAAACAGATGAGCCGGATTCGGATCGTTAATTTGAGCCGGATTTTCGTTAATCGCGGCGAAATCATCCGTGCAGGCGGTGATCATGACAGCTGCCACGATCACGGCCATAAATTGAGTTAGTTTCTTCATAATATTTTTTTTTTTGAAAGTGCATTTCGGGTATGTCCGTTGATTTAAATATCCACATTAAGATTCACGCCAAATGTTCGTATATAAGGGACGGCACCCCAGACATGTGCAGAACCTGAATGTGTGTTTCGCACTGAAAACGGATGCATATTGTTCGGCATGGTTTTATATAAAAAGCCGAGGTCTCTGCCAAATACCGATACCCGTAAATTGTTTACATGAAGTGCATCTGTAATTCGGGTAGGCAGGTCATATCCAAGCATCACTTCGCGAACACCGATGTATGAATTTTCATGAACCACATTTTCGTTGATGACTCCCTGTCCCCAGTTGTTGTTTTGCTGGTGCCAGAAACCGGCATGCGTGGGGTCAACAAGATCGTTATCATACGCATCCTGATAGCTCATACCACTCACATCTACGCCATCAATAGTGGTGCCATCCTGGAAAACTCCTTCAGGTATCATTCCATCTTCGTATGTATTACCTGTGTGCCTGGAAGTAAATTCCATTCCGCCATGTTCAGGTGTGCGGTATTGCAATGAAGATTCCAGGTTTCCGTAGGAGTGTCCATACCGGCCTACGTAGTTCACAACATCGCCTCCGATTTTAGCATCGAGCAGAATGTTAAAACTCAGTCCTTTAAAAAACAGGTTCGAGGAAAGATTTCCCATAAACGACGGGTTCATGTTTCCAACTTCCTGCTGTTCACCGGATCGGATGTAGTGCGCACCTCTCAGGGATTCATTCCAGTTCAGAAGTTTCATTCCTGTTTCCTCGTCAATGGCCGGCGCCGAATCGGAATAAAGAACTCCCCACTCTTCTCCAACAAAAGCAACTGTACCTACTCTTACATTTCCGAACGTGGCACTTTCGTACAGATCATATCTGTTTACATCTTCATGAAGTGAAACAATCTTATTACGGTTTCGGGTGTATGTCATATCCACACCCCAGCGCAGGTCTGAGCGTTCAATAAGCTGGGTATTCAGTGCAATTTCGAAACCCTGATTTTGAATGTCACCTGCATTAATCAACTGCGCGGTAACACCGGTTTGTTGCGGTACAGGAATCTCCAGAATCTGATTAATCGTATTCTCTCTGTACCAGGTGACATCCAAACCCACTCTTTCGTTGAGCATTCGAATGTCTGCACCAAACTCCCACGCTTTTTTACGCTCTGGCTGCAAGTCGAGGTTGGGTACCACCGTACTATTGTGGGCAACCCGTACAAGATTCTGCCCTGCGAGCGATTGCAAATTTCCCTGGTGCGCAAATCCGGGATTAATGGAATAGATACTGTAATCGTTACCTACTTCGGCATACGATCCTCTGAACTGCACATAGGAAAGAAAATCTGGCAGATTGAAGGTTTCTGTTGCTAACCACGACAGGCTGACAGAAGGATAGAAATAGTTATTATTTCCACTTCCATCGGCATAGGTCAGGGTTGATGTCCAGTCATGGCGGCCGGTCAGGTTCAGGAAAAGCTGATCGCGATATTCCAGATTAGCATAACTGAATATTGAGTTCAGGTGCTTGGTGCCGAAAATATCAGCATTTGCGTTAGGAGTATTAACGCTGTTATCCAGGAAATACTGCCCTGGCACGGTTAATCCGCCTTGGGTGTTTGCACTGGAAGAAGAAGCTTCCTGCCGGAAATGCTCTGCTCCAACTGTAAACGTACCGGAAAGATCTTGTGAAATCTGACCAAGGAAATTGAAGAATATTTTACCATCAACCTCTTCTCTACGCTCATGGCCCAGAGAATAGTAACCACCTTCATTGGCAAATCCCTGTCCAAGCTCTCTGCTTTCACTGTTAATGTAGTAGTTGTTGATGTAACCATCCAGATCAATATTAAACCAATCAGTAATATTGAAGTTCACTTTGGTTGTGAGCCTTAACGATTCTTCAACGCGTTCAAAATTATTTTCATTCACATTAAAGAACATATTCAGTCCCGGTACATTCCCATTCGGGTCGCCGAAATCTGTAGATGGAACACCGCCATGATCAGCCATGTACTCATCCTGCCACCTGGCCGTATCGTAGTTTCTTGGCAGTGCAGAAGTTACAAATAGGTGCTGATAATCATTTCTTGGCGGGTTTTGAGCCGTTGTATGTGAGTAGCTCAGGCCCACATCAGCCCGGATATAGTCGTTTAACTGATGGTTCACTCTTGAAAAGATTGAGGCCCGGTTAAAGTCGTTGTTCGGAGTTGTACCGGTCTCACTTGTGTTTGTACCTGAAACAATAAATGTGGTTGATTCACTTCCGCCGTCAATCTGAATGTTTGTATTGCTGTAAAAGCCGCGCTGATACAGATCCAGAAAATTATTTGGCCGCGGATTATTTGCAACCATGGTTTGTTCATCCACATCCAGCACTTCGGTTTGCCCGTCCAGTCTCGGACCGTATGAGAGGTCTGTTCTTTGATAGTACGGCCTGCCTTGAGAATCTGTAAAAAATTCATTTTGTACATTAAACGGATCATCAAGACCGCTTGCATTTCCGGGAATTGTACCGGGTCCAAATTCATTCTGAAAAGCGGGGCCATCGTACGGATCTTTTACATGCGTGCGCTGGCTGAACCGTACTCCGATACCGGGCCGGTCGGTTCCTTCCCGTGTGGTAATCTCTACAACTCCGTTGATCGCGCGTGATCCGTAAAGTGCTGTAGCTGCTGCACCTTTCAGTACTGTTACCGATTCAAATTCATCAGGGTTCAGATTTTTAAGCTGGTTTCCCCAATCATCACCGCCGACCGAATACTGTGATCCGCCTGAAGTCTGATTATCATACACAACCCCGTCTACTACAAATATGGGCTGATTGTTCTCTCCAAGTACAGAATTTCCCCGAAGGGTGATCCGGCTTCCACCAAATGTACCGCCATCGGTTGGCTGAACATCCACCCCGGAAACTCTTCCCTGAAGGGCATCTACAGGATTTACAGTGGATGATCCGGATATATCTTCTCCCCTCATGGATGTAGAAGAGTAACCGATTGTTCTTTGTTCTCTGGTAACCCCTAAAGCTGTAACTACAAGTTCGTCCATAGCTGCAGCTTCAGATTCCATCACCACATCAAGAGCATCTGTGTCCTCCGGAACAGCAACTTCCTTTGTGGCCATACCGATGAAGGAAAACGAAAGCATATTCGTATCATCCGGTATTTCCAATGAATAATTTCCATCTGCATCTGTAGTCGTACCTGTTTGGGTGCCTGGTATCATAACATTTACACCCGGCAGCGGGTCTCCATCCTCAATGAATGTAACCGTACCTGTTATAGTTCTTTGCTGTGCATCCAACGTAAAATTGAAAGCAAACAATAACAGTACACACATACTTAAAAACCGAAAGTATTTATATTGTTGCATAACCTTTCTTTATTTAGTTTGGACAGAATTTTTACTCTGTCTGTTAGTTTTGAATAGGTAACTACATCCCTGCACTTTGAAAGAGCGCAGATCGTAAACAGCTTGACGGGACACCCCGAAAAATTGATACCACGCCATATTGAAAGCGGGACAATTACCATTTAAAACTTACTAAAAGCATTCTCCCGACTGAAGAAGACTCAAGGTGGAACCGGTTCCAAATCCTTATTTTACAATTTTATACGCCTTTTTGTGAAAACTTGTGAAAAGCTCTTCTTCAATGTTAAAATTATTTTTCATCGCTTAACAAGAATTAAAAACTTGCAGGAATCTTGATGAGTTAGGATGTGAGAAAAACGCAGAGTACTGGGCTGTTTTTTGCACACTTTGAGAGTAGTATCTTGTCAACTGAATAGGTGTGAGAGAGTCATCAGACGAGTCGAACCGGGATCATCCCAATCATCTTCATTGGTATATTTTTTGAAAAACTCGTCTGATGACTTACCCGACGATTTAACTTTGACATAACTTTAGCAATCAACAAAAAATATTGCTCAACATCAGAGTTGAACAGCCTTTGAAGAACTGCCTTTTGCTATTAAACCGATAAATAATCGAGTTCAGTTTAAACTTGTAACCAGGCAGATCTCAGTTACAAGTTTTCCCTGCAGTGATCAATATGAAGTAATGATCACTGTATTCTCCGAATCCAGGCCCCAGTTGTTATCGAAGAAACCTGCACTTAAGACGCCCTCAGTTCCGCTCAGAAGCATGGATGAATTGAAAACCATAAAATCCGGAAATCCGCTGCTGCCTGCATAATACTGGTTCCCAGTCACTGTTTTCATTCCTTTCACTCCGGTTCCGCTGATCACGGCAACATTTGCGATATCACTGTCGGGACGCGGGTAGAGGAAGTAGGTGCCAAGGTCGTCCCCTTCAAACCGCTGGTTTCCAACTTCGATGTGGTCTCTTGAAACCTGGACAGGACTTTCGGCCAACAGACTGCTCCATGCACTGTTTGTATCGCTGTTTCCATATAAAATCACGCCTCTGTCGCTGTACTCTTCCGGTGAAAAATCACGGTCGGCAACCATATCCACCGCCCCATTTCCGCGATAGTACCATGTTTCTGAATCATACCGGGCTTTATTATAGGTGGCCCGGTTTTCTTCTGCACTGCCTGATGTGCCGTACACAAACACCATCCGGTCTCTAAAAGCTTCTTTGAAGGCACCGTACCTGTGCGGACCTTTTTCTTCAGCTGCAAGCGGAGCAGCTTCACTCCATATTGAACCGTCAAATGTTAATGAAATGGATGCACCATCCGTCACTGTATGATCTATGGGCGGAGCATCATCCAGCTCAATGCTCACATCTTGTCCGGCATCAAACAGACTGAGATCGAAACTAATCCGGGAAATATTTTCTGTACTACCGCTGATAATATTCTCTTCCCGATCCCTTTCGATTTGAAACCGGCTCATCTCCAGCGGTTTGATCTGTTGCTCAACCGCAGCCCAGTGATATTCGTGAGAAATCCCCGGATTGGCCGTAATGAACTGAATCTCATCTTTTTCTTTAGAAAGTGGAATCGTTCGATCCCTGAAGAATTCAAACAAGGGAGGCCAGTCTACACTTTCATTTCCGTACCAGTGTGAACCACCGGGATATTCGTAGTAGGTAAAATCGGGGTGGAATTTGCCCAGTTCGTAGCGCATAATTCGGGCGTGCTCAACCGACACAACGCGGTCGGCATCTCCGTGGAGCACATACACGCCGTGGGACTGATAGTTTGGAATCAAACTCATCACATCACCGGGATTGCTTGAACGCAGCAGCATCGATTCAACATCAGTAAGATCATCATGATCGGGTACTGTGCCATCGTGCGAGCCATATCCGCGGAGCGTCGGGTATCCTGCAGCGGGTGCGATGGCTGCCCAGTAATTCGGATAGGTGGCCCCGAGGTACCAGGTGCCGTGGCCTCCCATTGAGTGGCCGGTCAGATAAATTCGCTGCGGATCAGGATTGTATATTTCTTTGGCGATTTCAAGCACCTCGAGAGCATCCATGCGCCCCCAGTCTTCCCAGTTAAATCCCCGCGGCCGGCGGTTGGTTGGAGCCACCAGGGTTCCCCAATCTTTCGGCTGATAGGCGCGGGCCTGGCTGATCGCCTCCACTTCAGCACCATGCACAGATAAGAAGAGGGCTGATCCACCTTCTTGCCCGCCTGCTTGTGGTGCCACGCTATAATATTGAACACTCCCGTCAATTTCGCTGATAAACGTGCGGCTGTATTGACGCGAAGGATCCATCACCGTTACCCGGATAGTCGTTTCATCGATCTGGCTGCCGTTATGGTGAATTTCGAGCTCAACATCCACATCACCCTGGTCTTCACCTGCTGCGGAGGGATCGAACTGAAACGGGACTTTTCGAACTGTCATCGGCGGAATGGATGGAAGTTCCGTAACCATTTCATTTCCGTTAAGCGTGGTTTTTATTTCAGCCCCTACAACATAGCTGGATGTGCTGTTGATGATCTGCACTCCGCCCCAAAGCGGCTCCTGTTCGCCCGAAAGAATGTGCGGCAGGGTCAGATCGCCTGGTAAAAATCCGGTCTCTTTTTCAGCCGGCTCTACGCTTGCCCGAATACCGCCCCAGCGTGCACTTCTGAGCAGAATTTCATTTTTACCTTCTTGCACTTCTATGGGCAGGTACACATATCCGTAGGCGTAAATATCACCGGCACGCGGAACACCATTCACATAGGCCATATTGTGGCCGTCGGCATGCAGCCACATCACTTTCTCTTCATCCGATTCAAAGCTGAGATAAAGATAGCCCGACCGCATTGCCTGGCCTGCAAAACGGCCTTCATCATTCACTTCCACAGAATGCCAGCGCAGGGTATCTCCATTAGCATTTATCCCTGCAATTTGTCCGGCTTCGGGAGATTCAAATTCACCATGTATCAGCTGCCATTCAATCTTATCGGTATGAACGGCCGTGCGTGAATAGTTGTGGCTCATGGGAACAGCCAGGCCTTCATCAAACGTGATGGTGTTTTGGCTGTGCGCTCTTTCAGGAATTATTCCATAAGAAGAAAAAACAAGCAGAAGAGA
This sequence comes from Balneolaceae bacterium, assembly GCA_020832285.1. Lineage (GTDB taxonomy): Bacteria > Bacteroidota > Rhodothermia > Balneolales > Balneolaceae > Rhodohalobacter. Next base: position 89,094 of record JAFIFB010000120.1, on the reverse strand, counting down.
GGTTACAATTGGTATCAGGTGATGGATCATGATCGTGTAAGTTTATCCGGGTTAAGTAAAAAAAGGTACTACAAAAATAAAGGGTGCCGCGAACAAACGGGCATCCTTTATCAATTTTAACATATTGTTTGAATCAGCATTTTTATATCTACCAGAGCAATAAATTTAATACTATGAAATATGTAATAATGGTATTCTTATATGTACTTTTATTTTTCATAAAATCAGCTATAAATATATTAAAATTAATAATATACTGGATGATTTTAAATCAACCTGCAACCATTCACTAAGATTTTAGAATTGTATTAAACAAAAAAACCGAAATAACTCCGGTTTTTTTGCCCATCACGGTAAATTGTACAATAAATTAAGTTGGTTCTATTTGTATTAAACTACAAATATAAATCAACTTTTAGTTATTGCTGAGCCCACCAAAGGGGTGTAAGTACTGCATCAGGCCCGTTCAAATAACTAACTGCCTGCTCATATCCGGCCGGGTTTTCATTTGATAACCTTGAAGGATATCTAACCCTTTGTGGGAAAAACGTGACCCTGCTTTCCATGTAATTGCCCTGATTGAGAGCTGGTAAATTTACAATTGGAAGTTCAACCGACGGATTTTCAAAGAATGGCAGTCCTAATCTTCTATGATCATTCCATGCTTCCAATGGTAAATAGGGAAGCTGAGCAAGATATTTTTGTGTTATCACTTTTGTCAAGTAGTCGTTTTTCACATTACCGTTTGAGTACAAATGATTAACCGGATAAGTGAATTGATACGTACCCTCTTCATTCGTATACCCGTTTATATAACGCTTGGTAACCGTTGCCGGGGGTTCTGTAGTATGATCCCAGTTCACCGATGTACCTGCACGGTTATAACTATCAGATTGTAAATATTCACCTAAATACTCTTCAACTCCCCAGTACTCGAAGTTTGTTCGGATCCCTTCTTCATATGCGGTTTTAGCATCCATTGGAACACTCCATCCCCGAATGGCAGCTTCTGCAATAAGGAAATGCGTTTCCCATTCCGCAAAAAATATTCGCTCATCATTACCAGATCTGAACCTTTGACTAAGGCGTGGTGTGGTTCCTACATAACCAGCCAGCTGGTTTCTTGGGCCTTTGTCTCCCCAGTTGCCCAACGGAGCTGCGTTCCAATGGCCAGTGGCATCAATCGTCTTTAATGGTTCACCACTTTCACTCATCAGGTTACGTTCAGTAGTAAAGGCATCCTGAGTCCAGGAGGGAAAATGGCTGAAATCAGGATTATCAGTCCAACCGGGGATGATAAAAGCTTTATATGCCCTGGGGTCGATATTCTGGGGCAGGCCATCAAGCCAAAATCCGGCAGATGGATCATTTGTATAAATACCAAAATGATTTTCCAGCCTTAATCCCATATAATCAGCCGGCTTGATCTTATCCTGAAAACGCTCTGCCACCTGTCTTTCTGATGGTATGCCACCCAACCCCACATATAAGTTATTGAGAGTTGCAGAAAGAATTTGAGCATTCCATTCTCTTGACATTACCGCAGTAAGGTCATCCCAGCCACCACCTTCCTGAACTTTAAATGCGTGATCAGCAGTAGTGATAATCGGCCCGGAAGCGGCTTCCTCAAAATGAGAACGTGCGTTTGATTCATCGACTTCAGACAGGCGCATGGCAAGTCTCATCCGCATTGAATTGCCGTATCGGATCCACTTTTCGAGATCAAAACCATAGGCCTTGTCAAACCTATGAATATTTGATGGTATCGCCGTTCCGGGGTCAATACTGTTAACAGCATCCCTTAACTCGGCAAGCATATAATTGTATACAGACTCTACACTTGCAAATTCAGGATTTTCTCCCTGAAAAGCGTCGATTGGCATAGGCCCGAAATTGTCGGTGAATTCGCTCATCAAATATGCCCGCCAGATGCGTGCAACCTGAATCAGGTTGTTGGTATAAGCAAAATTGACACCCTCTTCAATCTGCTGCTCACCAACAAAAACCGCTTGGTTTGCGGTCCGGAGCCAGTTCGATAGTGAACCATAATAGTCATTCGTCCAGCCGTCGTCATAGCCACCTAATGACAGTGAACTATTTTGACGATGCTGACGCCCTGCAGTTTTCCAATAGAGAACAAAAGCACGTTCAGCATCATGTGGATTCATCTGGGCGCCAGTTATCGAATTATTGATAAAGTATTCTACCTGTACCTGATCAAAACTGGCCGCTTTCGGATCGGTATTCACATCCAAAAAACCATCAGAGCAGGAATTCAGGAATAAAATTCCTGCAAATAATAATGTAAGATTTATAAATTTTTTCATGACAATATATATTAATATGATATTGTTAAATTAAACAAAAAAGTTCTGGTTGTGGGGGGTGCGGCACTTTCAAACCCCAATGCATTCGTACCGACTGCGTGTACAGATTCCGGATCGTACCCATTAAGATTGCTGGAGATAAGCCATACATTGTTTACTGTTGCTCCTACACGCACTCGTTGTACGGGGATATTTTCCAAAAATCTGCCCGGGAGATCATAGTCTACATTAATGTATCTGAGCCGGATGTTTGAGGCATCGTAAATATTGGCCTCATGTATTCCCAAATTGCCGGTTCCGGCAACCACACTCCAGTATTGTTGTTGTGTAATTTCTGTAGTATTCCGGCTGAATGAGCCGTCATCGTTTTGCACAACACCTTCAACAACCAGGTTTTCTCTTTCGCCGCCAGGTGCAGTTACTGCTGCTGTTCCCATTAGCTGCATCTGCTGGTTGGTTTGCGAAAATATCTCTCCTCCAATACGTGCATCAACCAGGAAGCTCAGTCTTAATCCTCTGTAACCAAAAGAGTTGGAAACACCCAAAAGAGCTGATGCCTGCTGGTTGCCCAATCGAACGTTTTGTTCGGCAGTCGGGAATCCGTTGCCATCAAGAATTTTCTGTCCGTAATAGGGGCTTGATTCATCATCAACACGCCTGAAACCTGTTCCGACAATTTCACCAAAAAGTTTGCCGGTTTCTGCCCGGATTGTGAGGTTATCAAAACCGCCGAGGCTGTAGAAATCAACATTTTCATGCAGTTCAATAATCCTGTTTCTGTTTGTAGAGAAATTGAACGATGTGTTCCATATAAAGGATTGACTTTGGATAATATCCGCATCAACCATCAGTTCAACGCCTTTGTTTTCGATATCACCGGCATTTACAAGCCTTGCGTTGAAGCCGCTAAGTGGATCCATCGGGATGGGTATTAACTGATTGGTAGAATTGGACTGGTACCACGTAAAGTCAACACCAAAACGGCCATTGAAAAATCGCAAATCAAAACCAGCCTCCCTTGAAGTGATGAGCTCACTTTTCACATTTGGATTAAACAGCGTTCCTCTTGTGTTTGCAGTGGTATTGCCAAGCGGGTCATTACCAATTACATAGGTATTGAAGAGCTGGTAGGGGCCAAGTGCATTACCAACCTGTGCCACTGATGCCCTCAATCGGGCAAATGTTACCCACGAAGGGAGATGTATATCCATTGTGTTTAACATATCTGACAAAACTAATGAAGCACTTACGGAGGGGTACATGAAAGACCTGTTATCTTCACTCAAAGTAGATGCCCAGTCATTTCTTAATGTTCCTTCCAGGTAGAAATAATTGTCCCAGTTAAACTCCAGCGTTCCATAAAGGGAAAGAATTCTCTGTTCGGAGAAAGACTCGCTCACAGACGGGTTGGTTGTACTGTTGTTAAGTGCAAACAGATTGGGAACTTCAAGCTGACCTGCATTTCCAGAGATACCTTCACTTTGCTGCATCATTACATTACCGCCTAAGTTTCCTGAGATACCCAGCCTGTCAATAAGGTTATCCTGGCTTGCAGTAATCAGATAACTGAAGTTGTGCTCATGAAATGTGTTTTTACCCATGGAGAACTGACCACCGGCCGAAAGAGGTCCGCCTGCAAACATCTTGCTTTCGGTATTCGTGGTAAACAAGTCAGATCCGGCTGATACTTCTGCACCAATCCAATCAGCGAATTGGTGGCGCAACGTTGCCTGTAAAATAAATCGGTCACGTGTATCTCTGTTTTGTCTGAATTCTGTACTCCAATAAGGATTCAATTGACTGCTGCCACCATACCAGACCATGTTACCGTTTTCATCAACCGATGGATCGAACTGCCTGATATCCATACTTACAGGCAGTCTGTACAAGGTGAAGAATGGATTGGATTGATTATGACCAAGAAAAGGCCTGTTATTTGCTTCAGTATTCAAATACTGAACTTTGGCATCAATAGACCAGTTATCATCAGCCCCAAATGTTGTAACAGCCCTGGTTGAGAGATTTGTACGGGTTAGCTCTGTACCGGGAATCATACTGCTTTCATCCCTTCGTGTAACAGATGTATAGATTGTGGTGTTTTCAAAACCCTGCTGGAAAGACAAGTTGTAATTTTGACTGACACCCGTACCAAAAAAATTGCCCACATTATCATATGCGGCCAATTGTGCCTGCCTGCCGTCCCAATTCTCCACATTTTGGCCTGTAATTCTTGGACCCCAGCTTAAATTTGATTCATTATCAAAACCGCCGTCCGTACCCTGTCCAAACGTTCTTTGCATGTCAGGATTGGCAAAAATTTGTTCAAAACCAATAGAAGAGGAGAAAGTCATTCCAAGCCCCGGCCGGCTCTGTCCGGATTTTGTGGTGATCAAAATAACACCATTACCGGCACGTGCACCATAAAGCGCAGCAGCAGAAGCGCCCTTGAGAACCGACATGCTTTCAATATCTTCCATATTGATGTCAGCTAATCCATTGCCCATATCAAGGGCGGGGCCCCAGTAGCCCGGATCAGCAGAACCTGTAAAGTTATTGATTGGAATTCCGTCAACAACAATCAGCGGCTGATTATCGCCCGTTATCGAAGAATGACCTCTGAGAACAATTTGAGAGGAACCTGCCGGGCCAGTACTGGACCGGATTACCTGTAAACCAGACACTTTGCCAGTTAAAGAATTAGCAAGGTTTACCTCTCTGGTTTCAAGAAGTACATCCCCCTGGATGTCCTGAATAGCATATCCAAGGGATTTTCGTTCTCTTGGGATACCAAAAGCGGTTACCACGAGCTCATCCAGGGCACCGGCTTGCATCCTCAATGCAACATCGAGGACGTCTGAATCAGAAGGTACAGGAATTACTTGAGTCTGCATACCTACATAAGAAAAACGAAGCTGTTCTGAATTTTCAGGAATCGTAAGTGAATAATTCCCGTCTATATCTGTTACGGTACCTATTTGGGTACCTATAACCATAATGTTAGCACCGGGCAGCGGTGAACCGTCTTCGGCTATGGTAACTGTCCCTGTCAATGTCCTGTCCTGGGCTTGCAAAACAGTAAAGCTTGCAAATATCAGAAGAACACACAAAATAATTGAGTGAAAGTATTTATATAGTTTCATACATTTATATATATGATGTTGATTATTATAGCATGAATGGAGCCTATTTTCCTTGCTGGTTTTTACCGCTGTGTCTCATCTAATATGATAGCTTTCTAATATCGTTGATATAACCCGACCCTCTATCTCTCAGCATTCAACCCAACGGATTTACAAATGTAAAATAATACTAAAAGATTTCAAATAGGTGAAAAATATTCAATTGGAACCGCTTCCAAAATGTGTGTGACTGGTTCAATCTTCACAATAATTATAAGCACTCCCTTTTTCTTCTTTATATCGATTCGCCTGAAGACTTTCTCACACTTTTGCAATTGACACTACACAAGTCAAGACACTAACATTTTTGAGACCTGACAGGTTTTGTTCGTTATCTCATACATGGTTAGTATACCAAGTAGAAAGGTGCCAGGTCTTTACCCGGCAAATCAGAATTGACTTAACATTAGTTATTGAGATAATTGGAACACCTTCCCGGGGATGGCTGGTTTTTTACAACCACTATTTAAATTTTCCCACAACAATTCTTGTCTTATAGAAACAAAAAAAGGGTGCCGCGAATAAACGGGCACCCTTTTTTAATTTTAACATATTATACTAAACCAGGCACTTATCAGAAAGTACCTCTTCCAAAGTTAGGATTGTTGGCATCCCACCATACGCGTTCCTGGTTCAGTACAGAACCAGTGTTAGCTCCGGCACTCCAGCCCTGTTCCTGCATGGCGCTTCGGAAGTTATCAATATTAATGGGGTTACTCGGCTCATTAATCGTCAATCTTCTCGGTATTGCGACCTCTGCGCCACCCGTAGTAGGTGGCTCCCACAATAATATATTACCATTCACACTTGGGAATCCTGTCCTGCGGGTAAGTGCAAACTGCTCGGTCGGATATCGGAAGTTATTGATGTATTGCTGGAAATAAATTTTCTCCAGGTGATCCGAACCGTTCAGTGCTACATGATCCTGTGCAAGGTATTCATTGATTTGGGCATCGGTAATGCTTACTTCATCATAATCGAACACCTGTGCAACACGGCCGATATCATCAACGGTTTCCATCGACATACGGATACCTCTTTCGTACCATTCCTGAGCTGAGCCTTGGCCGGTCACATACCCTTTTTCTATAAATTCAGCCATATAGAGTGCAACTTCGGCTGCAGAATAGAGGGCATCTCTGTAATAACCATTTCCACCGTCATATGCAGGGTTGAAAAAGCGCCGGTTTACATGCGAAAGCTGGTTGTAGTTTGAACCATCGTTATCCGTGAAACTGCCATACCATGGCAATGTATTTGACAATGCAGGAGTTACCGGGCCACCTCTGTAACGATGCCACCGTGTAACCGGTTCATCCGGATTGATCCAATCGGGCAAATTTCTGCCCTGCTCTGCAAATGTATTCACTGCATTCTGAGTAAAATTATTGGGCTCAAAATAGAAGTGTGTTCGCGGATCTTCCAGCTCAACAAGCTTGCTGATAAAGTTGTACGCTGCCGATGGGTTTCCCCAGAAGTCGTGAGCCTGGCCTGTGTACTCACCAGATGGTGCCCAGCTAAACTCCTGGTCGCGGTTTTCAATGATTCCAGCAGGGTTGCTGAGAGCTTCATCAATAATTTGCTGTGCCCACTGCTGATCCTGCCCTTCTACCCGAACGGCGATACGCAATTTCAGTGAATTGGCAAAACGTGCCCAGTTCGCGGAATTACCACCATAGACAAAATCCTGCGGCCCAAAATTGAGCTGACCAGATGGGTTGCTCGTCAGAACGTCAATGGCAGCATTCAACTGATCGATCCACTGCTCAAAGAGCTCCTGCTGGGTGTCGTACCGGGGTGTGAAATTACCATCATACCGTCCCTGCATTGCATCGCTCCATGGCATAGAACCATATAGGTCGGATGCACGTATGGCCTGATATATGGAGGGGATATATGTAATGGCCTTCATGTGTGCCCGTTCGGCCTGTTCATCAGCACTCATAGCATCAATCTGCCGCCTGATTTCATACAGGTTTCTTGAGATCGTATATGTGCTGCTGTAGCGGCCTCCAGTAGCGCCTACATCTGTATACTGGGATTCATTCCCACTGATAAACACCGTGGACTGATTCCAGCGCCAGAAGTAGTTGTAGTTGTCATAAAACCACTCCGTGTACTTGTAATTGCCCATCTCATAGAGTGATTCTGTAAACAGATGGGCCGGATTCGGATTGTTGATTTGTGCCGGATTTTCATTAATCGCGGCAAAATCATCCGTACAGGAGTTCATCATCGCTGCAAACAGGATGACGGCCATAAATTGAGTTATTTTCTTCATAATCTTATTTTTTTAAGATGCTTTTGAGAACATCCGCTGATTAAAATTGGATATCCAGGTTCACGCCAATGGTCCGAATGTAGGGAATAACACCCCAAACGTGTGCAGATCCTGCATGGGTATTTCGCACAGAGAACGGATGCATATTATTCGGCATGGTTTTGTACAGGAAGCCAAGATCTCTTCCGAATACGGCTATTCTGAGGCTATTCACGTTTAAGCTGTTGGCAATTCGAACAGGAACGTCATAACCAAGCATCACTTCACGAATTCCGATATAGGAATTTTCGTGAACTACATTTTCGTTGATAACTCCATTTCCCCAGTTGTTGTTTTGCTGGTGCCAGAAACCGGCATGTGTAGGATCAACATGGCCTGCATCGAAAGCTTGCTGATAGGTCATGCCGCTTACATCCACACCATCAATCGTGGTGCCATCCCGGAATATTCCATCAGGGATCATACCATCTGTATAGGTATTTCCGGTGTGGCGGGAAGTCCACTCCATTCCGCCATATTCCAGGTCACGCCACTTGAGCGATGATTCCAGATTCCCGTATGAATGACCATATCGGCCGGCATAGTTGGAAACATCTCCTCCAATCTTAGCATCTAACAACACACTGAGGCTAAATCCTTTGTAGTATGCGTTTGTACTTACACTTCCAAGAAATTTGGGATTCATGTTACCCACTTCCTGCTGTTCGCCTGATCGGAAATGAGTTGCACCTCGTAATGAATTGTTCCAGTTCAGGAGTTTCATTCCGGTTTCAGGATCTACTGCGGGGGCAGAATCTGAGTAGAGAATTCCCCACTCTTCACCTACAAACGCAACGGTACCCACACGGGTGTTACCAAATGTGGCACTCTCATAGAGGTTGAACCGTTCGATATCTTGATACAGAGCTTTAATCATATTTCTGTTGCGGGTGTACGTAAAGTCGATACCCCATCGCAGATCTGGCCGCTCTATAATTCGCGTGTTAAGAGCAATCTCAATGCCCTGGTTTTGAATATCTCCAGCGTTGATCAACTGTGCGGTTACTCCGGTTTCAGAGGGTACAGGAATATTGAGAATCTGGTTAATTGTGTTCTCACGATACCATGTAAAATCGAGTCCTACTCTTTCATTCAGAACGCGGACATCCGTACCAAACTCCCAGGCTTTTTTACGCTCTGGCTGCAGATCAAGGTTTGGTACCACAGTGCTGTTATGGGAAACCCTTACAAGGTTCTGTCCGGTAAGTGCCTGAAGGTTGCCCTGGTGAGCAAACCCGGGGTTGATAGAGTAGATACTGTAGTCATTACCTACCTCGGCATAAGATCCCCTGAACTGCACATAAGAAAAGAGATCCGGCAGATCAAAGGTTTCGGTTGCAAGCCATGACAAACTTACCGAAGGATAGAAATAGTTGTTGTTTCCTGTTCCGTCGGAATAGGTCAGTGTGGATGTCCAGTCATGACGACCGGTAAGATTAAGAAAAAGCTGATTTCTCCACTCCACGTTTGCATAACTGAATACCGAGTTCATCTGCTTGGTTCCGAACACACTTGCATTCGCTGTAGGTGTGTTTACACTGTTGGCAAGGAAGTACTGGCCGGGCACAGTCAGCCCGCCGTTGGTGTTTGCACTGGTTGAAGATGCCTCCTGGCTGAAGTGTTCTGCTCCAATTGTGAATGAACCGGAAAGATCCTCAGAGATCTGCCCAAGGAAGTTAAAGAAGATCTTTCCGTCGAGCTCTTCTCTTCTTTGGTGACCAAGCATATAGGATCCGCCCGCATTTGCAAAACCTTGTCCTAATACCCTGTTTTCATTACGGATATAGTAATTATTGATGTAACCATCCAGATCAATATTAAACCACTCGGCAATATTAAAGTTAACTTTCGTGGTAAGACGCAAGGTCTCCTCAACTCTCTGATTCCTGTTTTCATTCAGAGCGAAAAATACGTTCAGGTTCGGCACAGACCCAAGCTGATCTCCATGCGCCGTTGAGGGAACACCCCCGTGCGAAGCTCTGTACTGATCTCTCCACTTGGCTGTATCGTAGTTTCTGAAGAAGTTAGATGTAATAAAGGCGTGCTGAAGGTTATTACCGGGTGGATTTTCAGCCGTGCTGTGTGCATAGCTTAAGCCCACATCTGCCCGAATGTAATCATTCAATTGATGAGTAACCCTTGAAAATATCGACGAACGATTGAAGTCGTTATTGGGTGTTGTCCCGGTTTCGGTTGTGTTCGTTCCGGAAATCAAGAATGTCGTTGATTCACTGCCGCCATCAATCTGCAGATTTGTATTGCTATAAAATCCTCTCTCATAGAGATCAAGAAAGTTATTTGGTTGAGGATTGTTCGGTATCATCGTCTGTCCGTCAAGATCCAGAACCATCGTCTGCCCGTCCATTCGGGGACCGAATGAAAGCTGGTTTCGCTGGTAAAAAGGTCTGCCCTCAGAGTCGACAAAAAATTCATTTTGAACATTCCACGGGTCGCTCAAACCGCTGGCAGCACCAGGAATTGTTCCCGGCCCAAACACGTTTTGAAAAGCAGGTCCGTCATAAGGATCTTTAACGTGAGTTCTTTGGCTGAAACGAACACCAATACCGGGCCGAGACTGACCCTGGCGGGTTGTAATCTCAACTACACCGTTAATTGCACGAGAACCGTAGAGTGCCGTAGCCGCAGCTCCTTTCAACACGGTAACCGACTCAAATTCATCAGGATTCAGGTTCTTGAGCTGGTTGCCCCAGTCACTACCTCCCCACTGATCAGCACCGGATGTCTGATTTTCATACACCACACCATCCACAACGAAAATCGGCTGGTTATTTCCACCAAGTACAGAATTACCGCGCAGGGTAATACGACTGCCACCAAAGGTTCCGCCATCTGTCTGCTGAATATCAAGCCCGGCCACTCTTCCCTGAAGAGCATTAACGGGATTGACCTGAGATGAAACAGAAACATTTTCACCGGTCAGTGAAGTGGAAGAATATCCAATGGTTCTTTTTTCCCTTGTAATACCAAGAGCAGTAACAACTAATTCATCCATAGCTGATGCATGTGCTTCCATTACCACATTTAATACATCGGTATCTGATGGAACTGCAAAAGTTTGTGCAGACATTCCAATGTATGAGAACCGCAGCTGCTGGGCATCTTCTGGAATCCGGAGAGAGTATTCTCCGTCAACATTTGTAGTTGTACCAATCTGGGTTCCAACCACCATTACGTTTACCCCCGGAAGCGATGAGCCATCCTCGACAAAGGTAACTGTACCTGTTATTGTTCGTTCTTGTGCATGCAACGTAAAGTTGACTGCAAACAATAACAATACGCACAAATTAATGAAGCGAAAGTATTTGTATTGTTGCATAGGTTTATTTTTATGTTGTTGAAGTTGATAGAATGAGATAAATCCTACCTTATCTTGCTGATTATTTACCACCGTATTTTATTTGAATGCTACCCGATTTAAATCGTTGAATTTTCCTGACCTTAATCTATAGGCAACCTTCACGGCAGTTTTACATATTTAAAAACATACTAAAAGGTTTTAAATAGGCGAAAAACTATTCAAGTGGAACCGGTTCCAAAGTGCCTGAAACCGGTTTCATCTGCTCAATAATTAAAAATTACTCCCTAAGTCTTGTATTTTCGAGGATAATGCAGCAGAAGAAGGGTTTAATAAAGATAAACCGTAAAAATATAATATAAATCTATATTTATATATATCAATATTTTAAGAACCATCTCATTAATAACTGGCACCTGCCCACACCCGATTGATAATACTAATTTACATTTTTTACATTTGACAGTTCAGAAATGGCCGATTTAAACTTTTAGCCGGAAATTTCACGTCTTTTGAGAATTGTACGAGCCGGACTTCCAGAAAAAATACTACCCCAATAACGGCATCGTTTGGATGGCAATTTTCATTGAGAATTGGACTTCATTCAACAAAATAACCGAAATCTTATATTTTTTTTAAGATCAATTCTCCTTGAATTTTCCGGGCAGGTCATCGCGTCAAACATAATAAGAATTGTAAGTCATCTGACGAGTTTTTCGAAAAACATACTTATTCTGATAATTGAAATAATCCCGGATCGACTCGTCTGATGACTCTCCCACACTTTTACAGATGACACAGTACAAGTCAAGTTAACATATCGGGTGAGACATATGAGTTGGCTTAACACTACAGGTTGCTTTTCTGCAAAAACCCTCCAAGGGTTTCAAACCCTTGGAGGGTTTAAAGCACTCCGCATGACCTAAATCCGGTCATCTCAAATAAAAATGGGTTTTTTGCACCATAAAACAGAAAAGATCTAGTGTCGTCTCAAGCCTGAAGTTTCGTAAGAAACCCGCAAAATTTTTTTAATTTAAAATCTTCCAATTTTGAAGAAAGTGATAAATACAGAGAGGAAACTTTGCCCCTAAGGGATGCCCTTGGCACGGGTTTTACCCGATGTTTTATTATAGACACAATACTAATTTGAAGTGAGCTCTTCTCTTATCCTTCGTCCCACAATGCCCACTTCTTCAGGCTGCATCATAAAAACACTCAAATCCAGCGAATTCCCGCCCCCGGCAGCCTCAATAGAGGGATGTCCGAACCTCAGCTTTTCTCTCACTTCTTCAGGTGTAACCTTCAGTTCTTCTTCATCCCATGTGATTCTCAGGTGCGGCACGTGGTTGGCTACTGCCGGTACATACTGTTCGGTTTCCACCGTTGGAATATTTTCTACGGCCGAGGCGATCCGATCAACCCGGTTTTCCCATTCCTGCCAATCTTTTTCGTGGTCGCGACCGAGGTAATTTTCCAGCGCAACCATCATAGCCAGTATCTCCTCTTTATTTACTTTAAAACCGCGCCCTATGGAATCGGCATTTGGATTATTATTCATTTTAGCTGCTTCAATAAGATCTTTTCGGCCAAATAGAAGTCCGGCACTCTGGGGGCCTTTCATTGCTTTTCCGCCTGAAAATGTAACCAGATCAAAACCCATCTCCGTATATTTGAAAAGATTTTCGACTGGGGGCACATCAGCAGCAGCATCGTTAAAGGTGGGTACATTGTGACGTTTGCCGATAGCTACAAATTCTACCTTGCTGACACTGTGTTCCGAAGCAGCATTATAAAAGAGCATCATCACAGTTCGTTCGTTAATGGCCTGCTCCATCTCTTCGGGCCCATCCACTTCAACCAGTTTTATACCGCAATTTCTTACAGCGTGGTCATAGGCAAAGCGGTGAGTTTTCTGGATAATAACCTCACGCTCTGGTCCGGGCAGATTTGGCAGCAGGCGTATTTTCTCCCGGTCATCGCCGGTGATGCAGGCTGCTGTACCGAGAGTCATACCCGCTGCAGCACCCGATGAAACCATCGCCGCTTCACAGTTCAGCATTTCAGCAATTCGCTCACCCACCCTGTCCTGCAAATCGTTCAGGCTCACAAACTGCTGCGATGCATAGTTAACAGCTTCCATCACCTCAGGCAGCATCAGAGAACCAGACAGGGCCGTAATAGTGCCGCGCGCATTAATGAAAGGCCTCAGTCCCAGTTCGGTAAAAAAATCACGGGAATACCTTGGCCTCTCCAGCTTTGCGCCGGACGGTTTTGTAATGAGTGCGGAGGCGGCCATTCCGCCAATAAAAGGCAGACCTGCCAATATTTTTAAGGTTTTGCGTCGGTTGATCATCAGGTTTCAGGCTTGGTTTGATTAAAAATTTTTTATGGATTCGAACCAGTCCTCCGAAAGCCTGACCGGTTTAAAAGATCAAATCCCTCAATCCGAGATTTCAACCACCATATCAATCTCCACAGCTATATCTCCGGGAAGTGAACTCATCCCGATCGATGCCCGGGCGTGGCGGCCTTTATCACCAAAAATCTCTACCATCAAATCACTGAATCCGTTAACAACCTGTGAATGCTGGGTGAAAGATGGATCGGCGTTTACCATACCGTTCACCTTCACAATACGTTCAACTCGGTTCAGGTCACCAATTTTCTGCTGGAGTGATGCAAGCAGGGCTATTCCGGTGAGTCGTGCTGCTTCCTGGCCTTCTTCAAGGGTTAGTTCACCTGTACCCAGTTTCCCGGTTACCTGGCCGCCTTCTGGCCTGTCCGGACCATGGCCGGATAAGAAAACAAGATTTCCAGTCTGAACAGCATACACGAAATTGGCAACCGGCGGACCGGGTTCTGTAAGTTCAATTCCAAGTTCAGCAAGCCGTTCTGCAACATCATGGTCATTTCCCGTGGTTTGCTGAGCTTGTTCATCTGCACAGGAAATGAGAAGTCCGGCTGCAAGTAATATCGTGATCAATGATTTCATGAGTATATTTTTCAGGTTAAAAAGAATTTTTTGTAAGGAAATAAGCTGAATTTAAAATGCGGATTAATCGGCAACTTCCACAATCATGTCGATCTCCACAGGAATGTTGCCGGGCAGCGAACTCATACCGACGGATGCGCGTGCATGACGTCCCCGGTCCTCAAAAATTTCCACCATCAGATCGCTGAATCCGTTAATAACCTGTGAATGTTCGGTGTACGACGGATCGGCATTGACCATTCCTGTAACTTTAACGATCCGGCTGACTTTATTCAAATCACCGATTTCTGTTTTGAGTGATGTCAACAGAGAGATTCCGGTAAAACGCGCTGCTTCCTGCCCTTCTTCAAGGGTCAGTTCACCGGTTCCCATAGTCCCTGTTACCTGGCCGCCCTCCGGCCTGTCGGGCCCGTGGCCGGCAAGAAACACAAGATTTCCGGTGCGGATAGCACGCACATAATTGGCGGTTGGCGGGGTGGGAGTTTGCAGTTCAATACCAAGCTCCGCGATCCTTTCCTCCACATCATAATCGTAAAGCGGGTCCTGATCTGTACCTGAAGTTCTTTCCATTCCGGTAAATAAAGCAACGGTTAATAACAGGGTTGGAATCAAAAACCATAGGGTAACGGTTTTTTTAGTTTTGCTGGATTGGGTTTTGGCCATGGTTTCAGGTTTTATTTTGGATTTATATTATTGTTGCCAGATTCTTCCATCCTGGCGGATATGCCAGGTTCGTTCGCCGTCAATGCTTTCAGCAATGGCTTCGTACATATTGCTAGTGACCTCAATCGTGGGTTTAAAATCGTACCCTTCAATTTCAAGCAGTGCCATTTTCAGCTTGCGGAAATCATCGGCAAATACTCCATGTTCGCTTCTGTAGTTTCTTTGCGCATAGTAGACCTGCCTCAGTGCCCATTTAATCTCCTCGTCGCGATTCCATTCGAATTCATCTTCAGCTTCACCTACAGTATTTTCCGAGAATTGAGCAAACCCCCACATTTCGGGATAGTGCATATTTACAAGGCCCTGGGGAGACCAGACCCAGTTATCCTCGGGATATGCATTGCCCGTTTCCGGATTGATTCGTTTCTGGTATTCGTTGTCAACAACATCCAGCAGCCATTCAACCCTCGAAAAGTTTACCCTCCACTGTTCGCCATGCCGGGGAGGCCTTCTGCCGGGAGCTGTTTCCTGCAAAGCACTCCAGGGCAGTGCAACTTCTACTGTCCACTTGTTATCTTCTACCCCGGGATTGTTAATTTCCCCGTCGATATAAACACCTGCCTGATAGTCAAGCAGGTTCCACTGGTTGATCACCTGGGCGCCATCGCGATAGGGACGCGTCAGAAAAAGATCCCAGATAGTTTCGAAGGCATTGATTTCAAACTCGAAGTAGTTGTGGGTATCCCCGTTCGGATCAATAAAGATTTCAAAGTTATTATCGTGGAAAATAACGGAGTTTCTCTCAGTGAGAGTAGCCCACACATTGGGCTCTTCCAGTTCTGCTGCGAAATAAAAATAGTCATCATCCCAAAGCATTTTGGCCCTCGTACGATATCTTGGCGATGGTTTAAGATGGCCTTCAATATCCACAAAATAATCCGTCCACTCTGCTTTCGCCCAGGCCTCTTCATCGATCCGCCCGTCGATCTCAATCGGTTCATCAGTGCGGTAAACGATATAATGTTTCGGCTGAAACGGAATCATCGGAACGGCAAAACCCTGCCTTTGCGCATCATTAGCAAGATATATACCGGCTGATTTTTCATCATCAACCAAAAGCTTTTTTTCATTTTCGGGAGCAACGGAAAAAGCAACCAGAAGCGCCAGGCTGCAAACTGTGAATAGTAAAAATAGATTTCTGAACTTCATGCTTTGTTTAAATTAATTTCGTCACACTTGCGAACCCCAAAAATGGGTGGTTCAAATATTACTTTTCAACTTTTATTTTTTGAACTTTAAAAAAATCAATCTTCATTTTTTTTTAAATCATCTGTTTGACCGGCCTCATCAGTGCCAACTTCTTCTTCATCAAGTGGTGCACGGTCGCGCCACCAGTTTGCCAGGAATGATCCCGAAATATTCATCCAGGGACCGAAAATAGCCGGGGCAAGTCCCATCGTGGCGGCTCTGCCCATTTCCACTGCAATGCCTGAGGCCAATCCTCCGTTTTGCATTCCCACTTCTAAAGCGATGGTACGGCAATCTCTTTCGTCCATTCCAAACAGGCGGCATCCCCAATATCCCAGGATATACCCGGCTGCATTGTGAATGATGGCAGCCAGTATCAGCAGAAAACCGATTACCAGCAAATTATCCCTGCCTGCTGCGGTAATGACGCCGATAATGATCACGATACCTGCCATTGAGATTGCCGGCATGGCATTGTGCAGCCACTGGGCCCTCCCGCGAAAAATGCGGTTAAACAGAAGGCCGGCCGCAATCGGCAATATAATCATGTTGATGATACTCATCATCATGCTCATAAATTCTATGGGTACAAACTGGCCTGCAAATGTTTGCATAAGAAATGGCGTCATGATAGGAGCCATAAGAGTGGCAACAGCCGTAAGTGTGATGGAGAGTGCAAGATTTCCTTTGGCCAGGAATGCCATCACATTTGAGGCCACACCGCTTGGCGATGAACCGATCAGTACAATACCCGCAGCAATTTCTGCCGGGAAACCCATCGAAAGTGCCAGCGTAACGCCCACAATCGGCATGATGGAGAACTGACATACCAGCCCGACAAACACCCCTTTTGGCATTTTTATGACCCCTACAAAATCCTGAACACTCATTGCTGTCCCCATCCCGAACATAATCAATTGAACAAGTGGAACAATTAACCCTTCCGTATTGTAACCTCTCACATCTGTAATCGTTTGCGGATAAAACATAGCAAGGGAAACAGCCGCGAAAACCCAAATGGTAAATGAAAAACCTTTCAGATGGGAAAGACTGCGGATTCCAATCGCAGCCAGCGTAAAAAATCCGATTACAAAAACACCCGTTTCCGGCCCATAGCCCAGAGCCAGCATTACTATGATTACCGGTATGCAAAGACCCGCGAGAATAAGACAAGCTCTGTAAATTTTTTCTGTCATTGGCAGAGGTTTAATTCAGGCTATCAGCCTGTTTCTATTTAAATTAGTTAGTTTTTTGTTTGAGTTCCCTTAATTATGGGTTCTGCAAGAATTCTTGTAATTAGTTTTTTTGGAGATAACTATAATCCCCTCTCGAGAGGGGATAAGTTATTCAAAAACACGACTTGTCGTGATTTATTGACTGACGAGGGGGGTGTTTACCAAGCCTTGAAACGGGCTCAGGACACAGAAAATGGCTCTATACCCAGAACACACCCCTCGTTCGACAAATCAGGCTCCGCCTTTTTGTCTTCACATTTCCCCTCTTGAGAGGGGACTTTACGGCCACAATTTCAATTTACTCACAACAATTCCTGTAAAACCTGCTGTCCTTTCAATTATAAAACATCGGGTAAAACCCGTGCCAAGGGCATCCCTTAGGGGCAAAGTTTCCTTTCTGTATTTATCACTTTCTTCAAAATTGGAAGATTTTAAATAAAAAAACTTTGCGGGTTTCCTACGAAACTTCATGCTTGATACGACACTACTATCAAACTTAAAATGTCGATTGATTTTACCACGTTCGGTGCTGCAGAAATTCCTGCATCTCTTCCAGTGTTACCGGCAGGCGATCCAAACGGCCGTCCTGAACCCACTCCATGAAATCTTCTTCCATCGCATCGGTCCACCGTGCATCAACCTGACCAGGTGTGTATACACCTTCCCGGACCCTCTGATGTACAAACTCATCCCGCAGTGCTACGATTTCTGCTGTGGTTACGATCTCTTCCACAAGGTGCGGCGGAATAAATACCACGCCCATGCTTTTTGCAAGAATAACATCTCCCGGCATCACCGTTACTTTTCCGATACGTATCGGCACATTAATTCCCATCAGCATAGTCTCTTCCAGGAATGAAGGGTGCCAGCCGCGCACAAAGGCGTTAAAACCATCGATATTAGCAAGGGTTTCCGCATCCCTGAGTGACCCGTCAAAAATGACTCCGTTTTCTGAATTTGCAAAAATCGAGTTTCCGAGCTTGTCGCCAATCAGTGTGCCCTGGGCAATTTTCCCGAACGAATCAGCAAGATAGATGTCTCCATTTTGCAGCATATCAATAGGCCAGGAATTCATCGCACCAATATGTCCGGCATCCAGGCCCTCCCGCTCTTTTTTCTCCATGATGTCGGGGCGCTTGGGCATGTATTGCGTGGTGAGTGCTCTTCCGACCATCGGGCGATCTTCGTGCAGAATTTTCCAGCCACCTTCAAACTGATTTCGGTAGCCCATTTCGTTCAGATATTGCCAGACATCCTCCACTTTTACATTTTTGAGCCTTTCAAGCCATTCGTCATCAACTTTAGGGCGGCCGTCCGGCAGGCGCTCACCGTCCCATTCAGAGGTGTAGTAGAGCACTTCTTCCACCGATGCTACAATATGATCATCAGGAATCGATTGTGCGTAAAGTGTTGCTGTGGACAACAAAATAATCAGAGATAAAAAAAGGATGGATTTTCCGTACATAACAGATGATTTGTTTCAGATTACTTATTCTTGAAATGGAGTGGCAGCGATGCCGTTCAGGTCCCAGACAACACGCCCTTCCCGCAGGGTTAACTCCGCTTCGAGTTTACGGCTTCCGGTGATATTATATCCGCGAGCATCCGGAAAACCGAAATTCCCCTGTTTCAACCTCAGTACTGCAATATCGGCTTCAGCGCCTTCGCTAAGGTGGCCCAGATCTTCACGCTGGATCACCTGTGCAGGTTTCCAGGTAGACGCCTCAATGGCTTTTTGAAGCGGCATCCCCAGATTCATAATTTTGGAAACAACATTGAGCATATCTTTCATACCGTCGTTCATACTGCCGGTGTGCAGGTCGGTACTGATAGTGTTCGGCCAGAGCCCCTGTTCCGTAGCAGGCACAGCCACATCGTAAAAGAAACTACCTCCTCCATGGCCGATATCAAAAATAATTCCGCGTTCCTGTGCCTCCATCATTCCGTCCCTCAGGTTGCCTTCATCATCCGTTACAGCCTGACGAACCGCCACACCCCCGCCAAAAGCGTGTGTATAGATATCACCGGGACGAAGAACTTCAAGCAGCAGCTGATTGAGTGGAAGGGGTGGTTGCGCTCCGCCAAAATCGACCATCACCGGGATTCCGGCACGCTCAGCGGCTTCTACGGTTCGGTGATAAGGCTCCCAGTCGTGACCACTGTAATGAGCAATTTTTACACCCACAACTTCCGAATAACGGTTGGCTGCGATAGATGTCATCCGCGGATCCATATCGTTCAGATTCTGCTCGGGCATGCCGCTCATGCCATCCCCCACTATGTTGATAAACGCAAGCACACGGGTCCGGGAACGGTCAATCACCTGCTCTTTAAAATGCTGAAAGTTTCTCCAGCCTGCCCCGCCCACATCAACCGTGGTAGTTACACCAGAGCGAAACGTGAAACCGTCGGGCGGCAAAGATCCAAAACTGTTACTCCATGAACGGTTCGGAATGGTACCGTGGTAATTGTGGCTGTGTATGTCAATCAATCCCGGAGTGATGTAGAGGCCGTTTGCATCCACCACTCGTTCTGCACTTTCTTCAGATATATCCGGTGCAACCCTTGCAATGATTCCGTCTTTGATGGCAACATCGCGGGGTGCGTCTATCTCATTTTTCGGATCGATCACATGGCCGCCTTTAAGTAACAGATCGTAATTTTGTGCCAGGCTTTGAACCGGCAGGACAATCAGAAGGATCAACGGGAGAATGAGCAAATACCGGTGATGGAAATATTTTCGGGTCATGGTTCTTTGATTTTAAGATTGCCGTAATCAATCAGAGTGCTGCGATGCAGTCGATTTCAACAAGGGAGTTTCCGGGAATGCCGTTGTAGCAGGCTACTGTAGAACGTACTGGCGGACTGTCACCAAACCGCCCGCGATAAGCTGCATTCATCTCATCATAGTCGCGCATATCGTGGAGGTAAACATTTACTTTCAGCACTTTTTCCATCGATGAGCCCACTCCTTCCAGTTCAGCTTGAATCTGATCAAGCACCGAGGTTGTATGTACGGTGATATCTCCTTCGCCATGCTCCCCTTTTCCGGCTACATACACCAGTCCGTCGTGAACAACCACACTCGAAAAAAGCGGCTGCCTGCCGGATTCCGATTGTTTTTGGTCCGGAATCTTTTTGATGGATACATCTTTGTTGTTCAAACCGGAAGCACCGGCTTTTGATACACCCAGCAAACCTGCCCCTGCTGATACCACAGCTGCAAACATCGATTTCAGGGCTGATTTTCTTGATGTTTTGGTTTCAGTAACTTTCATGTGGAATAATTTATGTGTTTATGAATGGATAATATTTGATTTATCATCGCTGAAGTGCCGCAATACAGTCGATTTCGACGAGTGAATTCCCAGGAATTCCCTTATAACAGGCCACCGTTGAGCGCACGGGCGGATTGTCTCCGAATCGTCCCCTGTACGCTTCGTTCATGGCATCATAGTCGCGGATGTTGGCAAGAAAAACGGTTGCCTGAAGCGCATTATTCATTGAACTCCCGGCATTTTCCAGTTCCCGTTCGATCTGATCGAGGGCAATGGTGGTAGCCTTTTTGATGTCGGGTTCATCGTGCGCACCCATTCCCTTCACAAATACAAGGTTTCCATGAACCACATGCTGGGCAATCAGCGGTTGGGCGGATGATTCACTTTCTGCCAGTTTTACCTTCTTCCCGGGAGAAGATTCTGCCCGCGACACACCAAAAATTCCTGCAGTACCGCCCAGTATCGCTGCAAACATTGACCTGATTGCTGCCCGCCGCGAGGAGTGATTTTTAACTGTTTTCATAAAACTCAGGGTGTTTAAAAATATGTGTGGTTTAAATAAATTTTGCTCTAAGCAGAAAACAGCAAACTTTCAATAATTCTTATGTATAAGTCAACTCAAATTTGTCGGTTAAAGACCTGACAGGTTTCAACAAAGTATGCTAGTTATATATGAAATATCGAATAAAACCTGTAAGGTCTCAACCAATATTATAAGCTTGACACGACACTAGACCAGTGGTTATTCACCCCAGGTGGGCGCTGCCAGTCCGTTTAAATCCCAGACAACCCTTCCTTCCCGAAGTGTAAGTTCTGTGTACAGTTTTTGAGTTCCCGGTTTTACCACACCCCTGGAATCCACAAATCCAAAATCGCCTTCTTCAAGGCTGAATACGGCAATATCAGCCACTGCTCCTTCGCTCAGATGGCCAAGATCTTCGCGCTGAATAACCTGGGCTGGCTTCCACGTAGATGCTTTCACCACATCGGGCAAAGACATACCCAGATTCAGGAATTTCGACACCACATTGAGCATATCCTTCATCCCCGCATTCATGCTTCCGGTATGCAGGTCAGTACTGATGGTATTGGGCCACAAACCCTGTTCTGTGGCAGGAACCGCAACATCATAAAAAAAGCTTCCGCCGCCATGACCTACATCAAAAATTATGCCGTGCTCCTGTGCTTCCAGCATTCGCGGCCTCAGGATTCCGTTTTCATCGGTTACAGACTGCCGCCCGCCATGAGCTGTAACCCCACCGCCATAAGCGTGTGTATAAATGTCGCCGGGCCTGAGAATATCGAAGAAAAGCTCTTCAAGCGGCAGCGGCGGATCGGCCCCGCCAAAATCAACCATTATTGGAATTCCGGCAGCCTCTGCGGCTTCAATAGTGCGACGGTACGGCTCCCACTCATGGCCGCTGTAATGTGCAATTTTCACACCCACAATCTCAGGAAACTGATTCGCAACCAGGGCAGTCATTTTGGGATCCATATCGTTCAAATTTTGTTCGTATGGAACCACCCCCTTCATTCCCACTCCAACGATATTGATGAAAGCAAGAATCCTGGTTTGAGAGCGGTCAATTACCTGTTCCTTAAACAGCCTGAAATCGGTCCAGCCCGGGCCGCCCACATCCACGGCCGTGGTTACTCCTGCACGGAAGGTGAAACCATCCGGGGCCAGGGCTGTAAAACTGTTACTGAGGTAAGCATTAGGCTCGGTGCCGAAAAAATGGTGTCCGTGAATATCAATCAGGCCGGGTGTGACGAAGTAACCTTCAATGTTCACAACTTTTTCAGCATCTTCGGCGGGAATATTCTCGGCTACCCTGGCAATTTCCCCATTTTTAACAGCGATATCAAAAGGGGAGTCAATTTCATTTTTAGGGTCAATTAAATGCCCTCCCTTTAAGATGAGATCGTATTGCTGTGCGTGTGCAAGCAGCGGGATACAGAGAAGAAAGAAAAAAATTATTAACCCCTGACTGAACAACAAATTAGTCGAATCCAACATATTCATAACGTCATAAACCTTATTAAGGTTGTTGTATATAAATGTACAGGCTATACGACATTTTACCCCTCATTGAAACCACGAACGAGTGTAACTACATCAAAAATGTATCTGCCCTTTTACATGATCATAAATACTACCGTTGATGCACCCTTTTTTAACTTAAAAGGTTCATTACTATCAATATTGATAATTGAATAACAGAATTAAATAAAGGTTTTGCAAATTTTAAAATTATCCGCCTTTATTAAACAGATTATTTTCAGATAAAATGAACCTGTATAATTCAAAAAATAATGGATTAATGAATAGCAGAAGCGAAAATTTATCACATCAACTCCTGGTTGCCTTTTCCAATATTTTTTCGATTTGATTGCCCACAATTTCGGGTTCACCGGGTTTCATCATGAACACATTCAGCTCCAGCGCTTCTTCCCGGCTGAAAATTTCGATAGCCGGCTCTCCTTTGCTTAATGCTTCCTGCACTTCAGCAGAAGTGATCTCAATTTTCTGCGGGTCCCATGTGATGCGAAGGTGCGGCACATGATTGGCTACTTCAGGGACAAACATTTCGGTTTGAACCGATGGAATTGTTCGTACATTTTCGGCAATTTTTTCTACCCACTGCTCCCACATTTCCCACTCCTTTTCATGATCATTTTCGAGATATCTTTCAAGAGCTACCATCATGGCGATCACCTCTTCTTTGTTTACCTTCATTCCCCTTCCGATAGAACCGTAGGGACTGTGGTTCAGCCTGGCTGCTTCGATCAGTTCTTTTTTACCAAACAGCAAACCCGCACTCTGAGGTCCGCGAATGGCCTTGCCACCGGAAAATGTAACCAGGTCGAAACCCATTTCAATATATTTGAAAAGATTTTCCACGGGAGGAACATCAGCCGCAGCATCGTTGAATGAAGGGATATTTTTACTTCTGCATATCTCAACAAACTCCTCTCTGGAGATGCTTTGGTGGTGCGATGCATTAAAATAAAATCCAATCACCGTATTTTCATTGATCGATTTTTCCAGCTCTTCAGGACCATCGGCTTCCACAATTTTCACACCGCACGCTGTAAATTGCTGCTCGTATATACGATGGTTTTTGGGCATCACCACCTCTTTTTGAGGGCCGGGAATATTTGGGATCTTCCTCACTTTCTCGCGGTCACTGCCGGTTATGGAAGCCGCAACGGCAAGCTGAATAGCAGAAGCTGCTCCTGCCGTTACGTGTGCATCTTCACAATTGAGCATCTGCGCGATCCGATTACCAACTTTTTCATTCAATTCAATCAGCTTTACAAAATCACGAGATGCAAACTGAATAGCATCGAGTACTTCAGGGGGCATTAGTGAACCGGAAAGCGTGGTGATGGTTCCCTGGCCGTTGATAAACCGCCTGACCCCGAGCTCTTTGAAAAAATCCCTTTGCAAAATCATGTCCATACGATCATTACTTTTAGTTTCATTCCCGGCTTTTCCGATCAGCCAGCCGGTAAACGGAAATGCGGCAAGAAGGCTTAAAAGTTTTCTGCGGCTTAACATAACGACTCTAACGGTTTAGTTTAGTCTGATATCAATAGTAAAAAGCTGTCAGCTTTCAATTGTGAACATAATGTTTCGTGCTCATGCAGTGGCCGCAATCAAACGCTTAATGCATTAACATAATAAAGTCGGTTTGATATTGGAAATTGTGTACAACCATTTTACTCAGTAAACGAACGGTTGTAAAGTAAACTCGTGCTTCCGTTATCCACATAGATAGTCTGGCCTGTAACAGACCGGCTGAGTTCAGATAGTAAAAATGCAGCGACATATCCGCAATCCTCGGGTTGGATTTCATAGTTCAGCACCTGCTGATCTGTTGTATGGGCCTTAACCCACTCCATCGGATCTTCCGCCCAGGTGCTTATCAAATCCATACTTTGTTGTGAGTAGACATAACCCGGCCCAATCGCATTCACCCTGATATTGTACTTCCCCAGTTCAACTGCAAGCCCTCGTGTTAATCCTTCCACGGCAGATTTGGCACTTGCATATATAGCAAATTTCGGGACGGTGGAATGAGCATGAACGGAGGAGATGTTAACAATCGATCCCGGAAGTTTATGTTCGATCAGTTGATTTGCAAACATTTTAGAAACATGCCAAAGTCCTTTCACATCCGTTGAAAAAACGCGATCAAATTCTTCAGATGAAGCTTTATAAGCCGGTTTGATCAGGCCGATTCCCGCATTGTTTACAAGGCCGTGCAGAACACCCACTTTATCTTTTACTTCGCTGAACATCTGCTCAACCTCATCCTCAGCGGTAATATCAGCACCGGCAGGTATCGCTCCGGGATATTTTTTTGCAGCCTGTTCTGCATCTCCGGCCTTTTTCTCATTCAGGAGAATTGTGGCTCCCAGTCCGGAAAGCACTTCACAAATACCTTTGCCAACTCCCGTACCTCCGCCGCCGGTTACCAGGATATTTTTTCCGGTTAGATTTAAAGACATCTGTCAGATATCATTAATTTGGAATTAGATTTTTACCGCCTCTGCTCATATAGCAGCCAGCTTCTGCCCGGTCTGTCTGCACGAAAGACCTGAATATTACCGATATCTGCAACTGTCACGTACACTGTTTGCCCGTCGGGCCCGCCAAACGCTAGATTGCTGATATTCGATCCGTCGGCCATTTCAATTTCACGAATCACTTCTCCTTCAGGTGATACCACCGCAACAGTTCCTTTCCCATACCGGGTAATGTAAAGATTGCCATCGGCATCGCACCGCATTCCGTCCATTCCGTAATCGGGGAATTGAATCAATAGTTCTTTGTTACTCACTTCTCCGTCCGGTGATAAATTGTATTGCCAGACATTACGCTGCACCGATTCATTCACATAGAGCTTTGTTTCATCCGTGCTTACCTCAATTCCGTTGGTAGTACCCATGTTCTCTTCAAGCAGTACAGTGCTTCCATCGGGATCAACCCGCCATAATTGTCCATCGGAATCGGCCCAGTTTGGATCACTGGCATAGACAATATCGTTCGCCCCGATAGCCAGGTCATTGGGCTGGTTCATACGCGGTTCATGTGCATAGACTGAAATTTCATGTGTTTCCATGTCCACTTTAAGCACATTATTATTCACATAATCGGCAAGAAGCATATCTCCCCGGCTACTGAACCGGATGCCATTGGCAATGCTACCGTTCCACAGTTCAACAAAAACAGTGGCATCTCCGTCAGGCGTAACTTTCCCGATTGTGTGCTGCCGGTTAAAGTTTACCGCGTAGAGATTGCCTTCTATATCCACTGCGGGGCCTTCAATGCCGGCGGTAAAACTGCCCGGCTCAGTAAAATGCCGGGCCTGAAACAGTTCGTCATTATCAGAGAAGAGATGTTTCTGGCCATGTAAAAAAGTCAGGAACGGTGCAGAAATAAACACGGCACTTCCCACCTTTTTTATAAAATCGATCCTTTTCATAGAATTGTATGTAAGAGTTTATGACTTTTTTCAGATCATAGATGGAAATAACAATGTATTAATGATCAGTCTGATTACACCTCTTAATGTAAGCCTTGAGGATCAAAAAAATAATCACAAATTTTCCGTATAAAATTGAAGTATTGATTTGAATATACTTTATTGAATGGGTAGTTGCTGCAATTGGTCATCAATATTTTCCAGCATATACGCAATTCTTTAATTAAAACTTGCAGGTTCGGGGTATCGCCTGTCTAATTTACTTACCAGTATGGAATATAAACTATGCCGGGTGAATCATTTCTGCATTTCATCTTATTTTGATGCCAGCCGAATAAGGTCAGCATGTATAATTCTTCTT
The DNA here is from genome assembly GCA_020832285.1 of Balneolaceae bacterium. GTDB lineage: Bacteria > Bacteroidota > Rhodothermia > Balneolales > Balneolaceae > Rhodohalobacter. The sequence goes on along the minus strand of JAFIFB010000120.1, from coordinate 62,683 downwards.
ACAGCTTTCTTTACTCTTCAATTCACTGGCTGTCAACCCACGCCCATTCAGCTCCCATCTGACGAATCGCTGTTACTGCCCGATGGATTTATTGCCGTAATGATTGCCGACAGTGTGGGCCCGGCACGTCATATTGTTGTAAATGAGAACGGTGATATTTATGTAAAGCTTCGGAGGGCAACCGAAGAAGGCAATATTGTGGCACTCAGGGATACCAATAATGACGGCAAAGCAGATCTGATCAAACGGTTTGGCGGCAGGGAATCGCGCGGCTCTTACGAAACCGGTATCGCAATACGTGATGGTTATCTCTACTTCAGCACGCATCTTCATGTAATGCGCTATCCGCTTATTCCGGGAGAACTCCTGCCAGACACTACCCGGCTTGATACACTTGTGATTGATGATCACGAACACGGCTCACACGAACATATTGCCAAACCGATCTCATTCGATAACAACGGCTATATGTACATTCCGTACGGTGCACCGTCTGATGTATGCCAGGAAACGAACCGGCTGCCCGCTTCTCCGGGATTGGATCCCTGCCCCCAATTGGAAAAACATGGCGGTGTCTGGAAGTTTTATGCCGATTCACTGAACCAGGTTCAGGAGGAGAGTAAAAATATTACGGAACAGGTAAATCCAACGGGGAAGCTTTATGCTACGGGGTTGCGTAGCATTGTGGCGATGGACTGGAACCCTGAAGATGGTGAACTCTATACCGTTCTTCACGGAAGAGACAACCTGCACCGGATGTGGCCAAACATCTACTCTCCCTGGGATAATGCCATGCTTCCGGCCGAAGAATTTGTAGTCGTAACCGAAGACTCCGATTATGGCTGGCCTTACTGTTTTTACGATCAGCTCCTGGGTAAAATGGTGCTGGGTCCGGAGTATGGCGGTGACGGCGAAGCGGCTGGCCGATGCGCTGATTATGATGACCCAATCATCGGTTTTCCGGGACATTACGCCCCGAATGGCCTTCAGTTCTATCAGGGAGAACAATTTCCCGATTATTATAAAAACGGCGCCTTTATCGCGTTTCACGGCTCCACCATCCGCAATCCCTATCCTCAGGCAGGCTATTTTGTAGCTTTTGTACCTTATGAAAACGGAGAGTTTTCGAAAGATTGGGATGTTTTTATAAACGGATTTGCTGTAGTTGACCCCATTGTCAGTACCGGTGATGCCCATCACAGACCGATGGGGCTGGCCGTTGGGCCAGACGGTTCACTTTACGTTTCTGATTCGGTTATCGGAAGAATCTGGAAAGTGATGTTCACAGGTGACAGAAACCAATTTGGCGAAAATGCACTTGTCCGGATGGTAGAGGAAAAGCACTCAGCCAGCAATATTCGCACCCCCGATAAAGAAGAGGACAATCTTCAGCGCGATGCACCTGTTGTAGGTGAGGCGATCTATCAAACTTATTGTGCATCCTGCCATCAAATGGACGGGGCGGGAGTAGATGGGCGGTTCCCCCCGATCTATGCCCCTCAATGGGTAAATGGCCCCAAAGAGCCACTTATTACCATTATCCTCAATGGACTTGATTCACCGAGGTATGAAATCCCGATGCCCAATCACGGCTTCTTAAGTGATGAAGAGCTGGCTGAAGTGGCGACATTTATCCGCCAAAATTTCGGTGAAACGTCAGACAGCGTTTCGGTTGATGAGGTGCGTACTGTTCGGGAATCGATTCATCAAGAGTGAGATTCTTTGCCGTATTTCTTGGTATCAGTATTCAGAAACACTACAAAACGTCCCCCATCCCCACGAAATATTGGGAAGAGAAAAATACTAAGTTGTCCCGACTCTGTTTTAGTCGGGATAAGGAAGGGGCAGGGGGGACTGACATTACCCATGTAATATTATTATATAATACAAAAAACATTGTAGCACAACGACTTTAAGCATTCGTTGGATTCATTGTTCATTTTGGCTTGATCCAAAACGAACCAAAAGATCTAGGCTTTGAATCAATTGACGGCGGGTGCTGCCAATTGATTCAAGGCCGGGCCAAACGGATAGGGCCCAAAACAAATTATCACATGCAGGCCGAAGGCCTGAAATAACAAAGCTTGGGGCACTCGCCCCAAGTAAAAAAGTCACGTCTCAAACCGGCAGGCCGCCCCGCAAGGGATGGTTATGCCACTGGCCTGGCTTTTTCAAAACTACTCGCCTCGGGGTGTTTTTGGATTCCATTCTATCCCAGGGCGTCGTTTGCTTTGCTCACTGTGCCCTGGCCTGCTCTTCGAAGATTTACCATGTTTGAAACTTTGAAATAGGGGAATTTCGCGTAGTAGAGGCTGTGTTATGGCGCCTCCCGAAGGAATCAAAGAATTTTTAAAGTTGTTTCATCTTACTAAGATTGTTAATAAAACATCTGACTACTGCAAATGTCACAATTTTTTGAAATCATTGTAAAACAAATGATGGTGATTGGAAAGGCCGGATAGAGTGCTGAAAGCACGGCAAATATAGTAGCCCGGTGATTCCGCATAGCGATCCCTGGTGGGGCATCGCCGGGAACAGGGCAGCCCCGAATGTGAAAGTACCGCGCCAAAGGTGTCTGCCCACCGGCTGATAGGTACGAACCACAGGGTCAGGCTGCCAATTTCAGATAAAGCCGGCATGATTGGGATCAAAGAGTGGCGTTGATGAGGTTTTGTGGATCAACCATCGGATTCTGTGCAGCTGCTTTCGCAAGAATGATTCCGATGGTTACTTTTCCTTATAGTGCAAATCCCGGTGATGAATCACCGGGTTACAACATACCTCGTGCCGGATGGCACTTTTTTTATCTTTTTTTTCGCGCCATAATTTGGATGACAAATTTCATTTAAAAATGGGTTTCATTCAACAAAACAATCGAGCTCTTACGTTTTGCGCAAGATCACCTACCCCGAAAAATTCTTTGAAGGAATCGGGATGTCCCACTTACAGGGCTGAGCAAAAGCACCCATCATCAATCAATAAATCACGACAAATCGTGTTTTTGACTAACTTTTCCCCTCAAGTTGAAAGAGGATTTCGAAATCCTAACCCCTCGGGGAGGAGATTTCAATTATCTCAAAAATAACTACCAACAACAATTCCTGTAGAATTTCTTTTTTAGGCGCTTAAAGCGCCCATTATCCCTATAGTTAGAATTGACACAAAATCAATCTATTCTACTGCTTTTCTAAAAAACTGCAAAGAACTGTTATTTTTTCCAACGACAATCAGTGGTTCGCCCCCTGTTCTTACCAATTGGATCGATCGTATTTCACCATCACTGAAAAAACCACTGATCCCTGCAGGCAAATCCTGATAGTTTCCCGATTGATCCATTTTCAGTATCGCTCCGTAGCCTGCATCATAGGGGCCGGCTTGTGGCCGCACCCTGTCCAGATTCCCTCCTGTCAAAATTACTGGCAATTCTCCACTATTTATCTCAAATGGTAGAATACCATACATGGGGGTTAATTGCGCCCTGAAGGGAAGCTGCTCTACACGGAAGGTGCCATCACCTTCGTTCCAGGCCACAATGCTCGCCAGTTCGGTAACGGAATAATGCTCAGCCCTATCCAACTGTTCGGCTGGAAATACCTCCTGAATCGTTTTGCCCGCATACACCTCAAAACTGGGTATTACTGAGCTGATTTGAGGAAAGTGATGCAGCAAATCCTGTCGCAATGCCAAAGGAAACGGCCCCTCATTTTGATTATAGGAAGTAAAAATTTGTTCCACTCTTCCATTCCGGTTAAAATCGTCAGCCCACATTTGAAGAGGCCCTTCGGGGCCTGCCCGGAAGTTTGTATTCAGTCCAAAATTTCCGCCCACAATATCAGGTCTGCCGTTTCCATTTAAATCTGCTACAGCGATCTTCTGCCACCATCCTTTTTTATCCGACAGGCCGTTATCAGGAGCATCGTTTTTCACCAGTTGGCCGTTCTGGTTGTAGAAAACTGTGATGGGCATCCATTCCCCGGCAACCACTAAATCGGGCATTCCATTGCCGTTCATATCTTCCCAGGCCGCACTGGTTATCCCGGCAGCTTTCAACTGACCGGGCCGTAATTGAGGTACAAGATCATCGGTTACATCATCAAACTGCCCTGCACCGGCATGTTTTAAAATATATCCGCCAACCGGGACTCCGTAGCCAAGCTGTGCACCCATTCCTGCAGGCATCATTCGCTCACCCACAAAAATTTCTGAATATCCATCACCGTCTATATCAGCGGCAGTAACCACTCCGGTGGGCTTATGTCCACCTGAAGGCCGTGGAAGTGAACCTTCCAGGCGCACAAGTTGATGATCAGGTGTAATCCGGTATAATCGGTCGGCTAATGCACTGCTTCCTGCCTGAAATTCACTGCTTCCGCTGCCAACATAAAGTTCCGGCGTGCCATCTCTGTTCAAGTCGACAAACAGACATGCGGTATCCTCTGATTCCCTGTCGGCTTCAAGACCGGGCTGCTCTGTTTTTTCAAACCTTCCGCTTTCGTATTGAATAAATAGAGCTCCGGGCTGTCCTTTAGCACCTCCGGCAAAAATATCATCAAGACCGTTACCTGTTACATCGGCCACACAGACCGGCGGGCCTTCTGATGAGCGCATGTGGAATAAAAAAGGTGAAACATCAAAGTCATTAAAGTCAGATTCTGAATGAGTCCAATCAATCCCTGATTGATCAGTAACATCCTGAAGCAGCGGAGTAGACCGGAGCTTCTTTTTCTTTGCCGGGCTAAGAATTACCGGTTCTATATCATTTGATGCATCCTGCTGGCTGATGGTCAATTTTTGGCGAGTATCCACATCTGTAAGCAGTGAAATTCGCCCGTCAGGCCATTCAACCTGGAGTGTATCAATTTTTTCGATACCATCGCCAAAACCTGCGTGCAATACCGGGTCCATTGAAGACTGGAAACTTCGCTGCGGCATCTGCTCCAGGTACCAGTATTTACCTTCGTCTGTCATTTCCACTTTCGCTCCCACACCGTTTGTGTTTGGTGGTTCACCTTTCAAAACAACCTGCAGCCATGATCTCTCCGGATAAAATTCTAAAACCCGGTTTTTATAGATAAATGCCTCTCCGTTTACATTGTTTACGATCAGATCCGGAACACCGTTTCCGTTCAGATCGCCAAATGCCGAACCGTGAGAAAATCCCGGCTGTGCCACTCCCCACTCCTCGGCTCTGTTTGCAAACTGCATATTTCCAAGATTTTCAAAAAGGTAGTTAGAGATGGGGGTTGAGGGTATCATCTCTACCAGTTTGTTATAATCCAGGCTGCCATCCGGCAGGACCAGTTCTGATCTGTCGAGACGCGAAATTTCCACCATATGATCTTTCCCGGTTACATCTTTGTAGAACCCGTTTGCCACGAAAATATCTTTGTAGCCGCTCAGATTAAAATCAACCATAAGAGCTCCCCAGCTCCAGTCGGTGGCATCTACACCCGAATATCTGCCGATTTCGCTGAAGGTTCCGTCGCCATTGTTGTACTGAAGTGTATTTCTTGTAAATTTGCGGTGATAGCCCAGATCCACTTCCCGCTGATATTCCTCCCAGCTAATAAAATCTGTAATAGTTTTGATGCGTTCTTCGGATTCGGGCAGCATATCTGTTACAAAAATTTCAGGGAAGCCGTCATTGTCAAGGTCAGCAATGTCACCACCCATAGATGTGGTGCTGATACTGTTGAACTTTTCTTCCAGCACCTCGCTGTAGGTTCCGTCACCATTGTTCATATAGAAATAATCGCGCTCAAAAAAGTCGTTCGAAATGTAGATATCCATCCACCCATTACGGTTCACATCACCCACAGACACCCCCAGCCCAAAGCTGATCCCGCTGCTGTAAATACCCGCCTCGACTGTTACATCTGTAAAATTTCCGTCATCATTTCTAAAGAGACGGTCACCTCCTTCATGAACGATCTCTTCCCGGTTTTGCTCTTCAAGATTGTAACTGCCGATAGGTTGTTCTGCATAGTTATTCAGCAGATACATGTCGAGGCGGCCGCTGTTATTATAATCAAAAAAAGCGGCGTGAATGGAATATCCGCTGTCATCCAGCCCGTATTCAGCGGCACTTTCGGTGAATGTTAAATCACCGTTATTAATAAAAAGTTCGTTTTTTCTCTCTTCAGGGCTCGAACTACCTGAGTTGGTTACATAGATATCCATATAACCGTTTCCATTAATATCAACAAAACTGACTCCGGTTGACCAGGGTTTGGATCCGCCAACTCCCGCTTTTTCGGTGATATCTTCAAATTGGAAATCGCCATTATTCAGATAAAGCCGGTTGGTTCCCTGGTTTGAAACAAGATAAATATCCAACAGGCCATTATTGTTGATATCGGCCAGGCCTACACCGCCACCGGCATAAAAATCTTTGTCTGTGTAGATGTTGTGTTGCTGATCTGAAACAAGATCATTCGAAAAATGAATATTCGTTTCTGATGAAGTAAGAAGTTGAAAAAGAGAATGTTGTTGCTCTTCTGCCGGCCTGCATGCAATAGTCAGAGATAACAGAACCAAAAAAATACCAGATAGACGAATCATGCAGAAACAGATTTTTAAACACTTTATTTTTTATTGTTCATATTTGGTAAACGTAAAATCCCCGTACTCTACATAAAAGCACGGGGATTTTATACATTTATTCTAATCGATTAAGTTTAATTCCGGGCATCCCACCACACGCGGGTTGCGTTGTTGTCATCCCCGTTTAGCAGATTTCTGGCCTCATTTGTAGCAGACGAGTTATTATCATACTCAACCTGCACGAAACTTAGCCGCCTCATCATTTGCGTTTCAGAAACATTTGAGTTCCGCGATTCAATGATCGGCAGAAAGGGTGCCCCCAGCCTTCTCATTTCAGCCCAGGCCTGAATTCCGTCTGGATACAGTGCAAGCCATTTTTGAATGGCAATTTGTTCCAGTTGTGTGTCGAAATCTCCAGCCCATGCAACCGGTGCATTTGATGGTGCGCCAATATTCCAGTCTGGATTTAATTCATTCTCATAGTCAGCCGGTGTATTGTTGCTTGCCAGATAAGCTGTTATTCCAGCTTCATCAGCGGCAGGTCTTTCCTGCATCGACCGGCGAATACCGGTTTCATACGCTACCTGTCCGCTAACACCCATGTCCCAACCGCGAATAGCACCTTCGGCACGGAGCAGCCACACTTCTGAAGCCCTTAAAACTTCAATTGGCGGATTTCCACCAGGCAGCCAGCGTGTATCCAAATCTGAATAAATCGCATTCAGCGATGCATCTTTTTGTCCTGGTGTAAGCCCGTTACGCAGACCTTGATAGTCATTAAAATCTGGACTGGTTGGCACATTGAAGTATGTAGAAATCCGTGGGTCTTCATATCCCTGAAGTACCGACTGCATGGTTGCACTCATCCGGAATTCACCCCAGTTGGTAATTGTGTTCATCGGGTTCATGTTATTTTCAGTTGTGAAAACAAATGCATTGTCTGCATTCTCTTCAATAACTCCACCGTTAGCAGGATTCACAGCAGCTTCAGCCTGTTGCCTTGCAAGGCTTTCATCAGCATATACAATTCTCATTGCAAGCCTAAGCCGGAGCGAATTGGCAAAAAGAAGCCATTGCTGAACATTCCCGCTGTAAACGAGATCATCGTTCCCGTATGCACTAGCTCCAAGATTGTTTTGTAGCACACCAATTGCACTCTCCAGCTCCTGGAAGAACTGATTGTACACATCTTGCTGAGAATCATAGGGCACAGATGTCTGTCCGTTATTATACTCCGAATAAATAATCGGTCCCCATTGGTCGGTCATCGTATGAAAGATATTCACTTTCCACACTTTCGCCACAGCATTGAGTACAGGCAGATTATTTTCTTCAGTAAAATCTACAAGTGCTGCAATCTGTGGGCCGGGTGTTGCATAAATGTAATTCCATGCACCATTAGCCCAGCCACCTACCTGGATATACTGATCGGAGTCGAAATTTTCGAAAGTAGTTGCAAAATATTGCGAATAGAGATCTCCGAAAAGACTCTTGCCAAGCTGCATGGGCCCGGCGTTACCCCTTACCCCATGAAACTGGGATTGTGCAAATTGTTGTCCGAGAAGACTTTCATCGAGCTGGTCAGCTACCAATTGGTTACTGGGAGTATTCAGCTCGTCGAAATCTGTACAGGCATATATAAAAACTGCCAGCAGAGCCATCAGCCCGAAACTTGTCCTTTTTAGATATGTTTTATTCTTAATCATAATAAATAATGTTTAGGAGTTAGAATCAGACTGTTAAAAGTCGATCTGAAGGTTTGCACCGAATGTTCGTGTTGTCGGCAGTGTGAACGATTCAAAACCTTCAGCAGCCGGAGATGTACCGACCATCAGATCCGGATCGATGTGATCGGATGCGCGATAGATGAAGAACAGGTTTCTGCCTACAAATGACACAGTAATATTACTTACCGGCAGATTATCAGTAATCGACTCTGGCAAAGAATACCCAACTGTTAATTCCCTTAACCGGGTGTTCGTTGAGCTTTCCTGAAAAATCTCTCCCGCAGGAGCATTACGGCCGCCAACTGCACGCCAAAAATCTTCAGCTTTGAACGGAGTGGACGGTGCAGTGTTTGTACCTTGATATACGGCCGTTTCATTTGTCATGAAATTCTGACCAAAAATTAACCCACCATCTCTTCCTTCGAGAGTTTGTTTGGTAAGGCCGTCGGCATAGGTAACTGCATTTGAGAGTGAAGAGATTGTTCCACCCTGACGATGGCTGATTACAAAACCAACATTCCAGTTTCTGTATGAAAGGTCTGAACTAATACCCCCAATCCAGTCTGGCTGAAAGTTAGCTGCAAGAACGCTTTTGCCCGCTGTAATGAGAGGTACTCCGGTATTAGGGTCGATCTGAACTCTTCCCTCGCCGTCACGTACATAGCCCCGGGAATAGACTTCTCCGAAAGGTCTCCCCTCTTCAATGACAGCATCCCGAAGAAAGTCACTACCTATTACAAGTCGGGGTCGTTCATCATCAATTGCAACTACCATGTTTCTGTTTAAACCAAAATTCAGGTCGAAATTCCAGTTAAATGTAGTACCACGTACTGGAGTCGTATTCAGAGCAATTTCAATACCCTTGTTTTCAATATCTCCACCATTTGTAAAAAATTGAGAAGCTCCTGAACCTACCGGAAGAGCAACTGTAAAGAGTTGATCAATGGTATTGGTTATGTACGCACTTACGTCAATCCCCAGGCGCCCCTGGAAAAACCGGATATCTGCACCTATTTCGTAGGCATCGGTCTGCTCGGGCCTCAGGTTTTCAGCAGGTAATGTACCACTAAGTGTTATAAACCCGCCTCTTCCTCCTGCAGCAAAACTCGCAGTTCTGACAAGCTGAAAAGGAGGTGCACTGCTTCCCACCTGGGCATATGATGCTCGAAGGCGGAAAAGTGAAATAACATCTGGCATACTAACCAGATCACTAATCACTGCTGTCATACCTATAGATGGATAGAAATAGGAACGATTATCTGCCGGTAAAGTGGAACTCCAGTCATTTCGGGCCGTTACGTCCAGATAGATTGCATCTCTCCAGCCAATTTGACCAAATGCGTAGAGGGAGTGGATATCCATAGGAGAGCCGATACCATGACTTGAGCTCACATTTTGTGTATTGGAAAGCGCAAAGAAATTGGGAAGTGTCATACCTGGATTGGAGGTGGTGTTCGACGAAAGAGATTCATTTCTTTGCTGCTTGATGTTGCCACCAAAGCTCGCACTCACATTCCAGTCTGGACTGACATCTTCCTGATAACGGAGCAGAAATTCTCCATTCCATTCAAAACTATTTGCTTGTGAAACTGCATAAAAGCCATTTGGTGCAATTACATACGAATCATTATATCGCTTTGTTTCACCCTCGGTATTTAAACCATCGTACGAAGCACGAACCATCAGATTTACCGTAGGCAGAATTTCAAGGTTCAGGCTGGCCATAGCCAAAACTCTCTCTCTTTCATCAAAATCCAGGTTTCGGTTGATTACCCAATAGGGATTATTCCCTCCGTTTGAACCGGGATTAAAATAGTGCTGCAACAGATTTCCGTTTGGATCCGTGTATTCAAATTCCCGATAGTGCTGGGTTTGAATATTTCGCGGCATGCGATAGGTGTTTCGAAGCGGATTTGCGAAATTTTCACCCTGTGGAAGCGGATTGTCAATATTCTGACGCATGTAGCTCAAACGGCTGTCCAGTCTTAGCCTTTCGTGCAGATCACTGGAAACACGCAACGAAATATTGTTTCTCTGAAGATCATTACCCGGCATAATTCCCTGGGCTGTCGTATAGGTGTATGAAAAAACGGTCTGGGTTCTTTCACCACCAATCTGAGCGGTCAGGTTAGATGCATTGTTGTAACCGGTACGAAATACATCACTCACATTGTTTGGCTGAGGAGTCATTGAATACGTTTGTCCGGCCATTGGGTGAGCGGGATTCGGTGTCCAAAAATCAACTTGCTGGCCTTCCATTCGCGGTCCCCAGGAAAACTCAGAACTTCGAGAGTAATTTCCTGCTGTTCCCTGGCCATACTCATTTTGGTAATCTGTTAATATATTGGCCTGGCTTACAGTAAAATTGTTACTGAGGCTTACATTCACAACACCCGCCTGGCCGCGATGTGTCTCAATCACAATAGCACCATTCTGGGCAGCACTACCATAGAGAGCAGCAGCATTTGGTCCTTTGAGAACATCAATGCTGGCAATGTCATCCGGGCTGATATCCTGAGGATTGCCCCGAATCGGCACACCATCCACTACATAAAGTGGCTGGCTGTCTCCTGATATCGAGCGATTACCCCGAAGAACTACCCTCGTCGGGGCTCCCACACCACTTGATGCCTGTGTAATAGACATACCACCCACACGCCCTTGTAATGAGTTCATAACATTGGTATCGCGTGCTTGTGTTATCGATTCAGTAGATACACCTACCGTACTATAAGAAAGAGACCGTGCCTCTCTCTGAATTCCAAATGCAGTTACTACCATTTCTTCACCAACAACAATGGCTTGCTGTAAATCAACATCAATGGTTGACTGGCCATCTATAGGAATTGATCTTGTTTGATAACCTATAAATGAAAACACGAGAGTTCCTTCAAGTGAAGGCACATCAAGCTCATAGTTTCCATTTACATCGGTTGCAGTACCAATATTGGTACCCTGTACAGTTACAGTTACCCCCGGAAATGGTTCCCCATCCGTAGTAACAGTCCCTGAAACCGTATTTTGTGCCTTAACATCGATATTCAATACAAGCAAGAGAAGAAATGCCCCGAAAATCGACAATAGTGGTAGCTTATTTCTATTCAACATAGATACTCCTTTCTATCTGACAGTTATTTTGTTTTTTTGTAGCTGAAAACAGAAAGTACAAGGACAGGCAAAGAAAATGTAAATCAAGAAGTGCTGATATCTTCCCTGAAGCGAACAGATGCTTATACTTTAGTAATCAAATAGCTGGTTTATTTAGGCCTAACATACAAGTAGTACGAATACCCTGAACACTGCTTTTTGCAGCTTGCATTATGGTAAAATGCACAAACATGCAACTATTATTAATATTTATTAATACTAATTAATAGCTTTTAACATCTTGTGTATTCTACAAAAATGATTACATCATCTCAACTTTATTTCATAAAGAATTCATAAAACTTCCAATTACGGCTATTCCAGAAAATTACACCTAAAAACAAGGTTGGTTATTTTCTTTTATTTTAAAAATTGTATTTTTTTCTTTCATATCATTACTTTATTCAAATGTTATTCGAAGAGTAGAATTGACCTCTTTGAAAAGAATCTAAGCTGATCAAAACACATCCCTACGAAGAAGCTCACCGATCCTCATTTTTGTTGATATCAAAATCAAATAAGCAATGTGAATATCTATCCCTTTTTCTTTTAACAAGTACTGCCAACTGGGAGAGGAAAGCGATATCAGATAGAAAATGATTTCATCGCAGTAATCAATTTACCGGAAGTCGGAGGAAAAAATATTGAATACAACTGAGAAGCCGGGCGGTTATGAATACGCCTGAATACCAATTACAAAAATAAAAAAAGCAATTTAAGATGGACTGAATACTATTATTATATTATTTCCATAAAATAATAATAACATTTACTTACGAAAGTGATATTATTATTAAATCAATCAAAAAATGGAAAGTCAGAAATCAGACGACATAAAATTTAATATATGTATAGTCTCCCAGTAACAATCCGCATGGCAATCTTGCTGTTAACCGCTATTTCGATCATCACTTTTATCAGCTTTTGCACTACCTCCGAAAGTAATACTGAAGATTCAGTTTATAAAGTCACGAAATTAACTGAACCGATAGAAATAGACAGCAATTGGGGAAAAAGTGTATGGAATGAAATACCAGCACTGCATCTGAGTAATCATATGGGCGATGAACCAGATTTCCGGCCAGATGTAAAAGCCAGGGTTGCCTATGATGAAGATGCAATCTATGTGATTTTTCATGTTGATGATAAGTTTGTCAGATGCGTTGTGGGCGAATACCAGGGCCCTGTTTATACAGATAGTTGTGTGGAATTTTTCTTTGTACCAGGCAACGACATATCAAAGGGTTATTTCAACCTGGAGGTAAATTGCGGAGGTACAGCCCTGTTTGCATTCCAAAAAGAGAGAGGTGTTGAAAGGGTCAATATTCCTGAAAGTGTATTTGAAAAAATTACCCTAGCTCACTCTATGCCACAAATTGTTGAACCGGAAATCACAGACCCGGTTACGTGGACTATAGAATATCGCATACCTTTTGAAATTCTTCATGAATTCACAGAAGTAACGCATCCCGCGCCGGGTGTTGAGTGGAAAGCCAACTTCTATAAAATAGCAGATGAAACATCAAACCCGCACTGGCTAACCTGGTCGTTCGTAAATCACCCCGAACCCGATTTCCACAGACCTGAATTTTTTGGATCACTCTTTTTTGAATAATCCAAAGCTGTCATGATATAAATATTTTTATAACATGATCTTTTCGTCTTATTTACGGAAATTTCAGCAACTTGCCTCGTTATATATCAAAAAACTTCTTCTCTATAGCTATGAATGTTCTTACTCCCTCCGAAAGTAACAGCTCCTCCTCAAAAGATAAATCTCTGACCGCTAAATATTACTATTCCGGATTTGATTCTTCGAGTGATACTTACAATTCAATATCAGCTGGCAGCAATGGGAAAATTTATTATATACTATCCACAGAATCTGTTTACACTGGCGGGCACTTTTATGTTTATGATCCGGATAGTGATCAAATACAATTTATTGCGGAACTTACCGAAGCTTGTGGTGAAAAATCTCTGAATGCAATTCCTCAGGGCAAAAGTCATGTCAACTTTTTTGAATTTGAGGGAAAACTCTATTTCGCGACCCATGTGGGAGTATATGAAAGGATCGACGGCATTGAATTGCCTGTAAAATCACCAAAAAATCATAAACCTTATCCTGGCGGACATATCCTCTCTTATGATATTTCATCAGGGAAAATGAATACGCTGGCTCAAGCACCGTCCGGTGAAGGTATAATTGCGATGACTATGGATCAGAAGCGGGGGCATATCTATGCAATTACCTGGCCAACCGGTTTTTTTATCCATTATAGCCTGATAAGCGGGAAATCTGTTCATTTGGGGCCAATTTCCGGGAAAGGGGAAGCAGGCACCGTTGGAGATGATTTTCGTGTTCTGCCCAGAACCATGTTTGTAAATCCGGAGTCAGCATCTGTCTATTACTCAACATCTGATGGGGATATTTTTGAATACAACCCAATAAAAGAAACGCTGAATAAACTGAACGATGTGGATTTAAGGCTCGACTATTTCGGCCAATATGATCCAGCCAGGCCGGGGAGTATGGCATACCATTGGCGTAGTATTGTATGGTATGCCCCGGAAAAAGCAGCCTATGGTGTACATGCCACCTCCGGCTATCTTTTCAGGTTCGATCCCAGAGCTAAAAGTATTGAAGTTGTTGAAAGAATCACATCAGAACCCTCAAAGAAAAGCGGGATGTTCGACCTTTTCTATTATGGATACCTGGGGTTTGACTTGGGGCCAGATCAAGAAACACTTTATTATCTCACTGGCGGACCGGCTTATAAAGACGGTAAACGGGTTCAAAAGGATGAAGAAATTCTGATTGGGGCTAAAGGCCTTGAAAACCTGCATCTCATCACCTTCCATATTCCCACACGTACATACAAAGATCATGGGCCTGTCTATTTTAGTGACGGTCAAATACCAACTTACGCAAATTCTATAGCAACAGACCCGGCCGGTAATGTTTATACTCTTGCACAACACATGAGGAATGGGAAAAAAATTACAGACTTGGTGAAAGTTTCAAAAGATTCAATCATATTGTAGATAGAACTATAAATTTCAAACCTGAGCAAAAATTCTTCAAATGTCGCTCTTAGTGATTTTACTATATAATTAAATAAATCTGCGATTGTACTGTGGTATTTACGGCAGACTGTTAACTTCTAATTAATTCTACTGCTATGAAATGGTTTTTTTCTGCTTTTCCTCTTTTCATTTTATTAAGTCTGATTACCCAGCACTCTTCCGACAAAACTGAAGACAAAAGTGCCTCAATCAGTAAAAATTATGAAACTATTACCACATACCCCTTCGGCGATCCCTCACCCATTCCAATTTTTGCTGATATCACCAACCAGAGAGGCAGTGTAAATATCTACCCTTATTTCTCATTTAACAACTACAGCCAACAGGGTGAAGAAAGGGATTGGGAGGTCATTACTATGGAAAATGATTACATTGAAGTAACCATTTTACCGGAAGTGGGAGGAAAAGTATGGGGAGCGATTGAAAAGTCGACCGGTCATGAATTCATCTACAAAAATCACGTAAAAAAATTCAGGGATATCGCTTTGCGGGGACCCTGGACTTCCGGGGGCATCGAATTTAATTTCGGGATTGTTGGCCACACACCCGCCACAGCTCATCCGGTCGATTATCTCATTCGTGAACACGAAGATGGCAGTGTAAGCACAGTAATCGGGGGACTGGATCTGCCATCCCGAACTGAGTGGAGGGTTGAGATCACGCTTCCCGCTGATAAAGCCTATTTCGAAACGGAGAGTTTTTGGTACAATCCGCTACCCATGGAACAGTCGAACTATGTATGGATGAATGCAGCCGCCGAAGCACGGGAAGATTTACAGCTGATCTATCCAGGAACTCATTACGTGGGACACTCTGGTGATGCCCATCCCTGGCCGGTAAATGCAGATGGTGTAGATCTCTCCTGGTACAGAAACAACGATTTTGGCGGGAGCAAATCATACCACGTGCTGGGCCAGAAAACCGAATATTTTGGCGGATACTGGCATGATAAAGATTTCGGTTTTGGAAACTGGTCCCTCTACTCCGATATGCCCGGCAAAAAATTGTGGATCTGGGCACTTTCACAAGCCGGGGGTATATGGGAAGACCTGCTGACCGATGAAGATGGCCAATATATTGAATTTCAGTCGGGCAGGCTTTTTTCCCAGGCAATCGGACGAAGCATCGAGACCCCTTTTAATTACGATATTCTGCAGCCAGACATCACCGAACAATGGAGCGAAATCTGGTTCCCTGTTGTTCAAACGGGCGGAATATCGGCCGCATCTCCTCACGCTGTGCTGCACCTGCACCCTTCGGACAACCACTCCACGGAACTCCGGCTGATGGCCCTTCAGCCTGTAAGTGATGAGCTTCATATCCGCTCTTCTGCCGGCAGCACAACTCTTTCGGTTGAACTAAACCCGCTTGAAATGTTCACCCACACAATTGAAACCGAAGTACAGGATGATGAACTCCGGGTCGAACTGGGGCATCAAAAACTGGTGTATGACAGCAGTGAAGATTTCAGAAAACTGAACCGCCCTCTCCAAACACTGGTTGATACTGAAATTTCTTCCGCTGGCAAACACTACCAGGATGCCATAAATCACATTGCCGACCGCAATTACCCGGATGCCTACCAGGAACTTCATGCAGCTCTTGTAAAAGACCCGGCTTTTACACCTGCATATAACACACTTGCTAACATCTACTACAAACAAGGCGAGTATGAGAAGGCGATTCACCAGGCCAAAATTGCTTTGTCTCAAAACACCTACGACCCCGGTGCCAATCACGTCTATGGACTTTCGAAAAAAAGAATGGGTCAGCCCGTAATGGCATTAGAAGCCCTTGGCTGGGCAGCACGTTCGCTGCAGCACCGGTCTGGCGCTTACGCTTCGATGGCAGAAATTTACCTTGAAAAAACACTGTACGATCGCGCCGAAACCTATGCAAAGCGGTCTCTCCACTACAATCAAAGCCAAATCCCTGCACTTAAGGTTCTGGCTGTTCTTCACAGAAAACTCAATCAGACGGATCAGGCAGTAGCCGTTTTGGAAACAATGCTTGAGATCGATCCGCTCAATCATTTCGCACGGTTTGAACAGTATCTGCTGAGTGGCAATGAAGAGGATCTGAACATCTTTTCTTCTATGATACGCAACGAACTGCCTCATGAAACGTACCTCGAACTGGCGGTTTACTATTCCAATCTCGGTTTTAGTGATGAAGCCGTTCAGGTACTGAACCAGTCTCCGCCTGCAGCGATGGTTGACTACTGGCTGGCATATCTTCACAGAGATGAAAATCAAAGCAGTGAATATTTGTCCCGCGCAGTTGAAAAATCACCCTTTCTCGTTTTTCCCTTCCGTCCCGAAAGTATTCCGGTACTGAAATGGGCTGCTTCCGAAAATCCATCCTGGAAAAACGATTATTACCTGGGGCTGATTCACTGGAGCACCGGCCGAAAAGATGATGCAGTTGAAATTTTCGACCACCTGGACTTTGACCCGGACTATGCACCATTCTACCTGGCACGAGGCACCCTCCGCGGCGACCTCGATTACGAAAGCGAACGTATTTTACGTGATTTTGAATACTCGGCAGAGCTGGCCCCAGATGAGTGGCGGACATGGCATCACCTGAACACATATTACTTGCGCCATTCCATGTGGGACGATGCTTTAGAAACGGCAGAACGATCCGCGCGAAACTTCCCGGAAGTTGACGCCATCAGCATTGATTATGCAAAAGCACTGCTTCACACCCGTAACTATGAACAAGCCGCTGATCATCTTCAAAACACACAAATTCTTCCGTTCTACCAAGCTGGTGAGTCGAGGGCACTCTTTGAACAATCCAACATACTTCACGCGGCACAGCTCCTTAAAGAAGATCGGTTTAATGAGGCCCTTACATATATTGAATATGCAAGAACATGGCCCGAAAACCTGGCTGTAGGCAAACCTTTTGATCCAGACCTGAGACTCCAGAATTTCATGGAGGCTGCCGCACAAAAACAACTGGATAATCGCAACAGAGCCGAAGAACTTTTTCGTGAAATAACTGCCTACACAGCAGATTTTTCAACCCGATGGGGAGCCGGACATTATTCCGCCATTCTCACTTTTATCGAAACCGGGCAGTCCGAAGAAGCTGAAAGGCTCTTGGAAAACTGGGCAAATGCACAACCGGATCAAGTTCAATTGCAGTGGGCAAACGCTCATTTTAAAGGAGATGAAACACTTATCCGGCAAATCGAACAGGAACACACAGACAATCTCCAGTTGCAGCTTTTCGCACAGTCGGTTCGTGCCGCTAATAACTTATTACAACATGATTGATCTATTTTGCTTTTATTGGCAACCACATAAAAAATTTATGACCACACAAATTTGAATTCTTATCTCAAGACATGAATCGAAAAGATTTCCTTACAAAATTAGGTGCCGGTGCCGCCGGAATGGCAGCGCTCAGTTCAATGCCAGCCAAACTTCATGCCATGACACAGGGACGGCGCTGGAACTCCCGCGACTATACCTGGATCTCCAACCATACCGACGATGATGATGAAGCCCGGCGCCGGCTCGAAAGAATAAAACGGGCCGGATTAAATGGCATTCTCCCATCAGGAAATTATGAATACTGGGCCCGCATGGCCGGAGAGTTTGACCTGGATGTACACGCCTGGTTTATCACCCTTCAGCGAGGCAGTGATAACTACCTGATCGAAAATCATCCCGAACTTTTTATGGTAAACCGTAACGGTGACTCTTCGATCGATAAACCCGCCTATGTCGGCTACTACAAATGGCTCTGTCCCACACGGCCTGAGGCCAAAGAGTACCTGATGAACCGGATTGATGACATCATGGAGATACCGGAAATAAAAAGCATTCACCTTGACTATATCCGCTACCCCGATGTGATTTTACCGATCCAGCTACAGCCTACCTATGATATTGTTCAGGATCGTGAATATCCCGAATACGACTACTGTTACTGTGATGCCTGCCGGAGTAAATTCCGGGATCTGCACGGTGAAGACCCGATGGATCTTGAAAAACCTGAAGATCATGAAATCTGGAACCGGTTCAGATATAATCAGGTCACACATCTTGTGAACCAAATTGCCGTTAGCGTGCGTAACCGGGGTAAAAAGGTAACCGCTGCTGTGTTTCCCACTCCCGATATTGCGCGTTCACTTGTGCGGCAAAACTGGCCCGACTGGAACCTCGACGCTTTCTTCCCGATGATTTACAACCATTTCTACCACAAACCGGTGAGCTGGGTGGGTAATGCAGTGGCTGAATGCCGCCGCGAAATGCCTGCGACCACGGCACTCTACTGCGGATTATATGTTCCTGAGATGACTGCCATTGAAGTTTCCCAGGCCTACGAATACGCGATGGAAAACGGCGCGGCAGGAATCACCATTTTCCCCGACCACACCATGAGTGAAGAACACTGGAATTACCTCAGTATGACTATGGTAAAGGGTTAAAGGTTACAAGGTTCAAAGGTATTGAGGTTTACAGCTACCTGGCAGAGTGCCCGGTGCTTTTCCGGGCTCCTGCAAGAGTCGCGAGGCAATGTCTAAAGTCGCCTTACAGCCAACCATACCCCAACACCACAACTCTTGCAGGAACTCCGCTTCGCCTTCGTACTCTGCCAGGTTGTTTACACAGCGACCTGCAAGAGTACCCTTGTGCTTTTCAAGGGTTCCTGGCAGAGTCGCGAGGCAATGCCCATGAGCGCCTTAAAGCTAACCTTACCCTAAAACCACAACTCTGCCAGGATCTCCGCTCTGCTTCGTACTCTGGCAGGTTGTCTATTCCAGGCCTTGATAATATTCTTTCAAGAAACTACTTTTTTAAATCGAGAAAAATCTAAAGTAAAAAAAGAGATGGAACCACTTGAGGAGGGAAATTTCTACCATATTTATAATCGCGGGGCGGGTAAAGCTGATATTTTTTTGTCTGAAAATGATTATCAATTATTTATCAAAAAATATTTTTACTACCTATTCACCCCTGTAGAAACATATGCTTAGTGCCTGTTGAGAAATCACTATCACTTATTGATACGGGTGAGAAGTCAGGATGAGCAGGTGAGACATTTTCAACAGATCAAAAATAATTATCCTGAAGGTTCCTTTTACGGAGATCATTTTAACTCCACAAAACCGTACCAGGCTTCCAAACAATTTTCACATTTGATGAATAGTTTCACAAAATCGATCAATCCGAAAATGATGAGATCCGGAACACTGGTAGCGGGAGCGTTTAAACGAAAAAGAATCAAGGATGAAAATCATTTCACCCATCTTGTTTGCTATATCCATCGCAATCCAATTCATCATGGAATTACGGACAACTATTCAGATTATCCATACTCATCATACCACTCCTATATCCATTCAATTAATAAAGAATATCCCTTCTTAGAGAAAGAAAAGGTGTTAACACAGTTAGGTGGCAGGGAGAATTTTATAGAAGCACACCAGGAATTTAAGCTAATGCTCGGTGAAGAATATTATTTAGAGTAAATACCAAGCGACCTGGCAGAGTGCCCGGTGCTTTTCCGGGCTCCTGCAAGAGTCGCGAGGCACTGCCAATATCACATTAAAGCCAACCGTGCCCCCAAACCACAACTCTTGCAGGAACTCCGCTCCGCTGCGTACTCTGCCAGGTTGTTTAACAAAGCGGCCTGGCAGGTTTTTTGTTTTTATGCCATTTTCCCCGCTACGACCGCTGCGGCTCGTCCGGTACCGGCAATTGACGCGTCGCTGCTGCTATCTCTAGTTCTGTAATTTTTGGCGTCTGCCAATCGGTTTTGTTCTGTCTTTTTTTCATGGTTTTGAGTATTGAGTAGTGAGTAGCAAGTATTGAGTAGTGAGAATTTATCTCGATACTCGATACTCAATACTCCCTACTGTTATCTATTTAATTAATGTTAATTGCCTCGTCAGAAGTTGTCCGCCGGCCTGCAGTCGGTAGATGTAGACCCCGCTGGCAAGATTTTGTGCATCGAAGGTTACTGTATGTGAACCCGCCGATACCTGCCCGTCTACCAGTGTGGCTAACTGTCGTCCGGTCATATCGTAGACCTCCAGTCGCACCTGTTCGGTTTGGGGCAGTTCGTAGGTAATCTGAGTGGTTGGGTTAAACGGGTTGGGGTAGTTTTGGGCCAGGGTGATGCTATTGGGACGATTATCACTATCCTCGAGTCGTTCTGTGGAGAGGATGAGTTCGAAGCGCGGGGTGGATTCATGTTCATGTGCCCGGGCACTAAACACCCCCCTTGCGTCCCCCCTTTTTAGGGTGGAGTTATTAACCTTGGCGGCTTGGGATTCCTCTATTTCAAAGCGGTAGCTTTGGCCTTCGTTGAGCTCGGTGAGATCTCCTGTACGAGTATCCCGCAAGTAGTAGCTGCCGGAGAAGTGCGAGGCCTCGGGCAGGGCCCACCTCAGGGTGTAGGCGCCCGGCTGCGTGGTTTCTACTGCAAGGGGAATGGTCAACTGCTCATCAATCTGCTGCGGCAGACTTCTCAGGGCATAGCCTCTTTCCTGCTCGTCCAGCACATAAAAGCTCAGCCATCTTTCTGTCAGCCCCTGCGGGCTCAGCCTGGGCGCATCAAAACGGTCCATCCCTTCGGTGCCCTCATTGTGGAATAATATGCGGGTGGTGTTGGTAAATGGATCGTCCGTGGACTCGCCTTCAACGCTAAGTGCCAGTACGGACACCCCCTTTTCGTCCCCCCTTTTTAGGGGGGAATTTTCTGAATTCGCAATGTCTTTGAATCTATTGAACTGCTCATCGGCCGGAACGCTCAGGTAGGCCTGCTCGGGAATGGACAGTGATGGATCACCCTGCTCGTCCAGCGTGCGGATCCAAAAGGCCTGAAATGGGGCAATCTCAGCTTCACCATTCGAGCAGCTCAGTGTGCGGTAGTCCCCATCGTTGTGCGAAGGGTCCCAGATCTGGATGTAATCGGCCACGCTGGATTCATCAAAAGCGCAGAAGTCCAGGCTGATCGGGTGCGGATTGGCAATCAAAAAGTGGCTCTCACCAAACTCTCCCTGATCGGGATCAAAAAACAGGCCTTCATACTCAAAAACATCCTCAAGCGGTGCCCAGTTCTCGCCGGAGCTCAGCGTGGACGGCATATCGTCCTCAAAACCGAAGACGATAAATCCGTTGCCGCGTGTAATCTCCTCACCCATCCCATCGGGCAGCTCCCACTGATAATCCTCCTGATTGAGGATGTACAGGCTGGTTTCCTGCGCGCCGGGGTTATTCGAGCCGGGCACACCTTGCACATAGATTGGTTCCAGGAAATCCTCAAAGGTGTCTCCAACCGAGGAACTGGTTAAAAAGCGCCAGCCTTTGCCGGCGGTCAGCTCTACCGAGGTAGCCGCCAGGTCGAGGGTCATGGTGTAGGTTTCTTCGCTTTCCTGGCCATACTCATCGACAACGATAAACTCAAAGGTAGTAAACCCGTAGCCGTGTTCATCGGCCGGGGGTTCCCAGGTTAATTGATCGGCATTGATATCGATAATACTCAGCACATCATCAGCTTCAGCACTCAGGGTGCCTTTATCAGGGACCGATTCGATCTTAATCGAGTAGTTTGCATCAGACACACCAAAGTCTGTTCCACTGAATACAAAAGCAGTGGCGTTGCTGACCAGCAGACGCTGATTGTCGGCTACCGGTGCTGCCATTGTCGTTGTGAAGCTCCATTCGATGTGCCGGTTGGCTGCTTCATCAATTGTCGTCACAGCACCGGTTTCAATAGCGACGGTATATTTCATGTCGTTTTCCAGATCACCAGCATCCGAAGTGATAATTAATTTTTCATCTTCGGTGGTTGCCGAAATAGCGACGGGATTGCCTTGATCATCCCTAAGGTCAATTTTACCGGTATCTTCAATTTCGATATCAAGACTGAATGTAACGCTGATTTCTGTATCAACAGCAACACCGCCGGCTTCATCTTCAGGAGTCAGACTTATCAGAAGCGGTGGAATGACGTTGGTGCCATCCTGCCAATTCAGAAAAGGATAACCCGAATTATCATTCGGATTCCATTTCCAGATATCATTCGTGCCATTGGCCGTTTCGCCGATAAAATCCCATCCTGCATCATAGAAGGTGAATATATTCTGCATCTCAGAATCTGTGAGTCCGTTTACCTCAACGGTTCCTGACGATGTATTCTCCCCCACTCCCTCCTCTGTCGTACCCTCATCCTGAACACTTTCATTCCAGAATGAGGATCTGATTTCGCTGTCATCCTCAATGTTACCGGCAAATCCGGCGATTCTGTCATCTGAATACGATCCGGAACTGTAGGAATTTTGAATCAGGCTGTTCCCAAAGATAACACCGACGAAACCAGCCAATTCATTCCATGGCCCTTGCCCGTTAATGTCTCCCGTGGCATAGGAATCAAATATCTCGGAATCATCCATTTGCCCGACCAATCCACCTACCCGTGTACCGGCCCGTGTCGCATTGACAGAGCTGTAGGAATTTATGATAGTACTGTTACTCAACAGCATACCGACAAGGCCGCCGCTTTGACCTACCCAGTTAGTTCCTGGACCTGAGAGCGAACCGGACGTATAAGAATCAATGATATCTGAATTCTCCGCCTGGCCCACCAAACCACCGATATAGGCAGGGCCGCTTATATCCACATCCGCAGAACTACCCTGAATGGTACTGCTTGAGGTGGCAAAGCCAACAAGCCCACCGCTTCTCGTATTGCCTCTGACTTCAGCGTTTATGAGATGTAGATCTGATATCGTAGCCGTGTGGATTCTACCAAAAAGGCCCTGCTCAGAAACACTGGATCTGCTAATGTACAATCCTTCGATCTCATGCCCGTCTCCGTCAAAAGTTCCTGTGAATCGATCAGAATTTGTGCCGATGGGCACCCAGCCGTTGCCTCCATCGGCTTGATCGGATGCAAAATCATCGTAATCATCATCTGAAGAACTTAGATCGTTCACAAGAATGAAATTAGCATCGAGGTTCAGGCGTACGTTATCGAGGTGTTCCCAGGTTTCGATTTCATAGGGAACTTCATCGGTGCCTTCGCCACCAGCGTACAATAATTCCAAGCCGGGTATGGGATTTACTCCCGGCTCGGCTCCCGGTTCGTCGTAGTTAATCTCCTGCAGGTAGGGATACGAAATATATTTGGAGAATTCTGATGATGCAGTAGTCCAGGTATCGGTAAAATCCCAGCCTGCTGTGGTAAAGATATCCGATGCTTTCATCTCTTGGGTGGTTTTTCCGAAGTCTGCTTCATCCGGCATGCCAGGATTCAAGATTTTGTCAAAAAAGGAGTTCTCTATAGTATTAGCACCTTCTTGTAAACCAATAAGACCTGCTGTGTCGGCATTACCAATCACTTCTCCGGCAGCATAGGTGTTAGAAATTGTTGCACTGCTACCAAGAATTGTACCAACGAGTCCACCTACAGAGCTGGCACCATCAGCAGCTATATCTCCATAGGAGTAAACATCTTCTATAGTGATAGATTCATCTCCATAATCTCCTATATACCCAATAAACCCGCCTATACTATTAAAATCTGCATTTTCATCAGATGTTTTTACCGTGATGTCACCTGAAGAAAATACGTTGGATATATTTGTATCAATATTAAAAGACGGAGAGCTTAAGCCAATGAATGAGCCAATCCAAAATAGTTCATTACCGGCGTTTGCTGTAATATCACCCATTGCATAAGAATTTTTTATAGTCAATCCGGTTGACATGATTCCAAAATAGACACCAATCATATATATATCCTGGTCTGCAGTAATGTCAATATTCCCTTTAGCATAGGTATTCGTAAAAGTTGAGTTTCGTGACTGGTCACCGACAAATACACCAATTTCGTATACATCTCCCCCAGTACTTTCAATAGTAATATCACCCTCAGCATTTGAGTCAATAACACTCCAATCTAAACTGGAATCTCCAACAAATATGCCAACCTCTCTTACATCCCCGGGATTTGTTATTTTAATATTTCCCCTTGCAGTAGAATTATTGAAGTTATAGGTGCCTCCGGGATTTCCTGCAAATATGCCTATATCATCTACTCTACCCGATGAGTGAGTACCTGCAGTGATATCTATATCACCTTCTGCACTTGAATCGGTTATATCCCATCTGCTGTTTGAATTACCCATAAACACAGCCACTTCACTTACTTCACCTCCGGCGTTGATCGTAACATCTCCTTTTGCATGGGAATTTATGATTTCCCAATCAATGCCTGCATCACCGGTAAAAATTGCAACCTCATCTACGTCACCCTCTGAAGTGGTTATTAGCAGATCACCTTCAGCTTCTGAATTTTCGACTTTCCAGTTTCCAACCGCTTTACCTGCAAAAATAGCTACATCTTCAACATCGCGAACAGTATCTATTGTGATATCTCCCCTGGCATAAGAGTTTGTAACAACCCAATCACTCTCGGTGGTACCGGTGAAAATAGCTATCTCTTCTACATCACGATGCAGATTTTCTATAATAATATCTCCCTCTGCCCAGGAATCGGTTACATTCCATCCACTATCTGACTCTCCCACAAAAATTGCAATACCTTCCACATCACCGGAGGAATTATCCGGATCCAGCCCGGCTGTAATATTAATGTTGCCTTTAGCCCAGGAGTTTGTAAGATTCCAACCCCTACCGGCACTACCTGCAAAAATACCGGTTTCATCAACATTTCTACCTGCTGATATAGTTATATTTCCCTCAGCATGTGAATCGGTTACTTCCCAGTCATTCGCATTTTGTCTGGATCCAAGAAAAAGGCCAACTTCATCAGCATCTCTGCCCGCGGTTATATTTATGTTACCCTCTGCCCAGGAATCAGTTATGATATATTCTCTGCTTGTTCTCCCAAAAAACAACCCTACCGAACTAACACTATTATCTCCATTTATCGTCACATTACCGATTACCCCGGAATTTTCTATTTCCCAGCTTGAACCAGAACGGCCAACACCTAAAGCAGCCCGCCTGATACGCCGAACACTTCCGCCGCCATCTTCTAATGAGTTAACAATCAAACTCCCATCTGTAATAGTTAGATTATTTAAGTTTGAATTTTGTAGCCGCCCACCAAATATGCCAAGATCTGTTGGACCATTACCATTAACTTCCATCCGAGGTTGATCAACATTAATATTGCTTAGATTCCATTCACCAGTAGAACTAATCGCATCAGCGAACAGTAATGACAGGAATTCTGACCGTCCATCTACATCCAAATTAAATGAACCGGTTGCTTCAATATCTTCGATTGTCCAGACATTTGTATAATCACTGCGATTTTCTCCTGTTTTTCCTACAAGCCCCCCGATAGAAACAGCATCAAACTCATCAATATCAGCACCATCGCGATTCACCGTCACTTCAACATCGACATCAAAGTTTAGTTGGCTGATGGTAACTTCATTATCTACAACATCAGGAACAAAAGCTACAAGGCCGCCTATTTGGCTCACAGCTATCCGATCATTACCACTTATAAAATCAGTAGTTGCCGTAATTTTTCCATTCAATGTAAAATTCTCGATGGTAAAATTTAGCCCCTGGCCGGCCAGAATTGATACATTTGCTACCTGCTCATTACCTCCGTCGGCGTTTACTTCTGCATCATCGATCGTGAGATTTTGAATCGTTGCCCCATCTATTGCAGAGAAAAGGCCCACAAACTCTTCAGTTCCGCGGTTAATTCGAAGTCCTGAAATACTGTTGTCTCCACCATCCAGTGTTCCGGTAAATGGATTGTCTGTATCACCAATCGGCTCCCAGCCGCTTCCGCTATTAGCGTTTGGGCCAGCATAATCGTTGTAACCCGGAGTGGAGCTATCAAGATCTTCTGTTAGAATGTAGTTACCACTCAGGCTCATATTCGCCAGGTCTTCCCAAGACTCGATATCTGTCTGGGCTATGGCCGTCATGAATTGGCCGGATAATAACAGGATGGTGAGTGTAGACAAAAGGTACTTCAGATAAGAGCGCATCATTTAAATCAGGTTAGAAAAGTTGCAGATTTGATACTTTTAGTCTGTACTATTTGGTTCTTTTTGACCCCAAAAAAAGCAGCTGCAAACATAACACATTACTTTAAGAAAAGAAAAATTAATGAGTAGCGCTCTAAATCTATTTAGAATATATGCTTTAGCATCAATGGTTTATCGAAATTAAAAATCATGAATTTATCTTACTCTTTTTCCAGCTTTCTGCGATGTTTAGGATAGTGGTTCAAAGTTGGAGACAATTAAAGGTTAAAGCGACCTGCCCAAGGGATCGCTGTGCGGCAAGAGTGCCCGATGTTATTCCGGCTCCCGGCAGTCGCGGGGCCATACCCAAAATCTACTTAAAGCCTATCGTACCCCAAAACCACAACCTGCCAGGATTTCGATCCGCTCAAACTCTGGCAGGTTGTTATAGTAGCGAAATGTGTAAGCTGCGACACAAATTTCACCAGAATTTTCGTAATTTCAGTCCAAATAGAAAATCCATTAAAACAGAATTTCATCATTCTATATGTACACCAATCTGAAAAAAGATCTCCAAAAGGAACTCAATCAAATCAAGGCAGACGGACTCTACAAAGAGGAACGCATCATCACCACACCGCAAGGGGCTGTCATCAAAACCACAAAGGGCGATGAAGTCATTAATTTTTGCGCCAACAATTACCTTGGGCTCTCTTCCCATCCGAAAGTGATTGAAGCTGCCAAAAAAACGATTGATGAGTACGGGTACGGGATGTCTTCCGTGAGGTTTATCTGCGGAACGCAAACCATCCACAAAGAGCTGGAGCAGAAAATTGCTGAATTTTTAGGTACGGATGACTCCATTCTCTATGCCGCTGCATTTGATGCAAACGGGGGTGTTTTTGAGCCGCTCATTGGCAAGGGCGATGCCATTATTTCTGATCAGTTAAATCATGCCTCCATTATTGATGGTGTTCGCCTCTGCAAGGCCGATCGCTATGTTTATAAACATAATGACATGGCTGATCTTGAAGAGAAACTGAAAGAAGCCCAGGATTCACGTACACGTATCATTGCTACTGATGGAGTTTTTTCTATGGACGGGACCATCGCACAAATGGATAAAATATGTGATCTCGCCGATAAGTACGACGCCCTGGTGATGTCAGATGAATGCCACTCAACGGGATTTGTAGGCAAAACGGGCCGCGGTGTTCATGAATATCACGATGTAATTGGACGGGTCGATATCATCACCGGGACGCTGGGCAAAGCTCTTGGCGGAGCTTCGGGCGGATTTACAGCTGCCCACCAGGAAATTGTGGATATTTTGAGGCAGCGTTCGCGGCCCTATCTTTTCTCGAACACACTGGCCCCGGCTATTGCAGGTGCATCCATTGAGGTGCTGAAACTGCTCAGCGAGACCACCGAACTGCGTGATAAACTGGAATCGAATACAACCTATTTCCGCAAAAAGATGACTGATGCCGGGTTTGAGATTAAATCGGGCAATCATCCCATCGTGCCAGTGATGCTGTACGAAGCCAAACTGGCCCAGGATTTTGCCGAAAAACTCCTGGAAAAAGGAATTTATGTGATCGGATTTTACTACCCGGTGGTACCGAAGGGGCAGGCGCGAATCCGCGTACAGCTCTCCGCCATTCATGAACGCGAACATCTGGACAAAGCCGTAAACGCCTTTTCGGAGATTGGAAAAGAGCTCGGGATAATTCGTTGATATAGGAAAAAAAGCACATATCAATACGTGAGTTTTCTGCTCTTTATTTATCGGCTGGCGAGTGCCTTATCATCTATATATGTGTAGAAGAGTCATCAGACGAGTCGATCCGGGATTTTTCCAATCATCTGAAATGATACTTTTTCAAAAAATCGTCAGATGACTTACCACTCTTTTTTCCTTTTACACTCTAATCGACTGACGAATCTTTTCTCGTCTGTCGAATTCGCTGATCTTACATAGACCTGCACCCAAAGCCTCCCATTCATCTCCTCTTTCTCACTTTATCGCTACTTGCCATTTATTTCAATAACAATCATTTTAAACGAGGGTAATTATTTTAACCACTCAACCTGATAAACGGAGGTAAACCATTGGCGAATCACGAACTGGCAGGCAAAAAAGCTCCCTACACCATTTTAGAAAATATTCCGAGGCTGATTACATCCTACTTCAGCAGTAGTCCCGATCCGGCGAATCCACAACATGCCATACGGTTTGGCACATCCGGACATCGAGGTTCTTCGCTCGATTTTACCTTCAACGAAGATCATATTCTGGCGATCAGCCAGGCCGTGGTGGATTACCGACAGAAAAAGGGAATCAAAGGGCCACTTTTTTTAGGGATTGACACGCACGCTCTTTCAGAACCGGCAATGGTTTCTGCTCTCGAAGTTTTTGCTGCCAACGATATAGAAGTTCGCTACCAGGAAGGATTTGGTTACACGCCAACACCAGCTATTTCTCACGCAATTCTGACCTGGAACCAAGAGAGCTCAAAACCCAAGGCGGACGGAGTGGTCATTACACCTTCACACAATCCCCCATCCGACGGCGGCTTTAAATACAACGCCACGCACGGTGGTCCGGCCGGAACCGAAATCACCAAAGAAATTGAAAACACGGCCAATCAATATCTGAAAACAGGCCTGACCGGGGTCAATCGCATTCCTTACGAAAAAGCATTGCGTAAACCGTCTACCCGGGCATACGACTATCTTCATCCTTATACCGATGACCTGATCAACGTTGTGGACATGGAAATCATCCGTGATTCGGGTTTGAAAATCGGGGCTGATCCGATGGGCGGTTCCGGCATCGCCTACTGGGAACCCATCGCTGAAAAGTACGGGCTTAATCTCGAAGTGGTAAATCCAAGGGTGGATCCAACCTTTAGTTTTATGACGGTAGACAAGGACGGGAAAATACGAATGGATTGCTCTTCTTCCCATGCTATGGCAAGCCTGATAGAACTGAAAGACAACTTCGATATCGCCTTCGGTAACGATACCGATTTCGACAGACACGGAATTGTCACCAGCAGCGGATTGATGAATCCCAATCACTACCTATCCGTAGCGATCCATTATCTATTTCAAAACCGGAACGGCTGGAGAAAAGATTCTGCTGTTGGCAAAACACTGGTTTCGAGTAGCATGATCGACCGGGTGGCCCGCTCCATCGGACGCAATCTGGCTGAAGTGCCGGTGGGTTTCAAGTGGTTTGTAGACGGCCTGCTTGATGGCTCCTACGGGTTTGGAGGAGAAGAAAGCGCCGGGGCATCCTTCCTGAGAAAAGACGGCACCGTATGGTCTACCGATAAAGACGGAATTATCCTGAACCTTCTGGCAGCCGAGATTACCGCAAAAACTGAAAAAGATCCTTCTGAGCACTATGTGGCTCTAGAACAAAAATTTGGCAGCCCGGTGTATGAACGGCTGGATGCACCCGCCTCTCTGGATGAAAAAAAGATTCTAGGGAACCTTTCACCCGAGCAGGTAACTGCTGACACGCTTGCAGGCGAACCGATCCTGAAAAAACTGACCCGCGCTCCCGGCAACGATGCTCCCATTGGCGGGTTGAAAGTGGAAACAGAAAACGGCTGGTTTGCCGCACGGCCTTCGGGCACGGAAGATATCTACAAAATCTACACTGAAAGCTTCAAGGGCATCGATCACCTCAAACAGATTCAGGAAGAAGCGATTGCGATTGTGGATTCGGTGCTTGGGAAAACCTGAAGCCACTCAGATGACCGGGCAAGAAGGCCTTCCAATCTACTATCGTGTCAATGATAAAACATCGGGTTTTTTACGAAACTTCAGGCTTGACACAACACTACTCCTGTCCTCCTATTCCTGATAAACTGAATGATACCAGCTCCACCCGGTAAAATGCTCATAACCTGAATCGCCTTTGTCAGCCGGATCCATCCCGATGATCCTCCACTCATCCATTCCGGTTTGATCAGGCTCCATTTTGTTCCGGGCCTGAAAAACAAGATGAAGGCGGTTCTTAATATCATCAAAAGCCATTACGGGGTTCCGGAAACCTTCCCCTTCAAATAACAACTGGGGCACGCTCCAATTCTGACCGTTCCAGTTGGAATGCACCAGTGTGCCGTTATCATTCTTCGTCCATGCCTCATAAATAAGGTGCATATTTCCCCCGGGGGTGATTGATACATCATAATTCCGGATGAAGGCTGCATCTGCAAGACGATCTCCCGGCAACTCGATCTCTGCCCAGTTGACACCGTCTTTCGTCCATGTATGAACCAGGTTATCAGCCTGATTGTCTCCGGTCGTATCCTGTCTCCAAAACAGGTGAACAAATTCGTTTCCGTCTGCAATGATCTGAGGGCGGGCCGTTACGGTCATCTTCCATTCATTTCGATCAATCAAAAAAGGTTCGCCCCAGGTTTCACCCCTGTCTTCGGAAATTTTAAGCAGGATGCCCCGCCAGTCACTCTCAAAATTTTCTTTTGCCCAGTCGAATCCAGGACCTCTGTAAGCCGCTATGAAGGTGTCATCGTATAATTGGGCTGCAGAGGCTTCGGCACCACCTCCTGAGAAAACAGGTCCTCTGATTTGCCAGGCACCATCTTCTTTTCCAGCCAGATACAGGGATGGAATGCCGTCGTTCTCATCATTCTGACCTGCATAAAACATAAAATAGAGAGAGCCGTCTTCCTTGCTGGCAAACGACTTCGTAAATTTTGGTATAAAATGATTACCCTCAAATAGCTTCATGTGCCCGGTCCATTTTCCGTTTTCAAGAGTTGTGTACCAGATTTCGGAAACAGAATCTTCACCGGGAAGGTGATCCGCAGTGTAAGGTTGATCTGATAGTTTATCCCACCATAAAATGTGAACCACTTCTTTCTGTCCCTTCCCGGAAACAGCTATTCGGGTGTCACTGGTCATGGATGTTTCAGCGATCAGGGCGGGAGATTGCCAGTTATAAAGCGGAATTTTCATAAGACAATTTGAACACATATTAATTAATAAACCCGCAGTAAAAATGTTCGCCTATACCTCTATATTTTCATGTAAAGCACATTTTTATTGCGTGTATAAATAAGTTGTGTGGCATAAACAAAAAAGAACATATATGGATCCTTGGATTTCACATCTGGTAACTTTTTTAGGTGGACTTTTAATTGGTATAGTTGGTAACTATGTAGCCAATAGATGGAGTGAAAAATCAAAAGTTAAAGACAAGGAAAAGGCACGCAAAAAGGAATATTTGGACCTAAAGAATCAGATGCCCAAATTATTTGATGAAATAAAACAAGATCTCGAAAATCCTGAATTTAAAAATTGCAGGGAATTTTTTGTTTCACCAAGTCAAAAGGTTCTCGTTAATCATTCAAAACCAGCCTTTTTTTATTATGAAGATCAACATGAAAACCTCATGAGCAATATCAGATCTTTAGAACATGCTAACTTTATAATTGATATTACACCAGGAAACTTACCAAAATATCAATTTAAAGAGGAGTTCATTAAACTAATAATAGGAGAATAATGGAGTGGTTGACTGATGCACATTGGGTAGTAATAGGTGTAATTATTGGAAGTGTTTTAACTGGAGTAATTAATTATGTTTTACAGAAAAGTCAGTTTAAACACAATAAAGAAATGTTCCGCCTTCAGAATAGAAGCAAGGAGATGGTAAAGGAGATTTTAATTGACATGTTGAATCACCGTACTCATACAGATCGCTCATTTGTTGCTTTAAAAAAACGAATTGGCGGTTTTTCCGATGATGAAATTAAACAAATACTGCATGAAATAGGAGCAAAAAAAACTATTAGGAAAGATGACAAAAGTGAGTGGTGGTATTTGAAAGAACGAGAACAAGAACGAATAGAAAAAAGAAATACACCATAAATCATTATCTGAGCCCGCTTTATAACAACGCGTTTCGTGCTGACCGGTTCGGGTATTTTCTCTACATTTAGGTGAATCGCCCGGCAGCACAAACGCTGAGCCGTTATCGTTTTTTTGTGTCATCAGCCATACATCATGAGGCGGGAGTATGCCGGGCGTATAAGCTTGAAAGGTGATGTACAGGCCATCGCTGCCAATTGCAATATCTGCTCCGGCCGGATTCCGTTTTTCCAAATCAAGGGGAATATGTTCCGGTTCAGACCAGCCGATCCCGGTTGTGGTGATTTTTCCGTGAACCTGTTCGCTGGGATACTGTGCTGTTAAAACTGAGCACCATCCCATACTGAATATAAAAAGAAAGCTTAATAAAGCGGCTCTGATCTTTGATAAATACATATTTCTCTGATTTTGTTGCCATATTTGAATACAACTATTTTTCAGAGATTAATCAAGTGAAATGAATCTTTCCAGGCAAATATGAAAACAGACAATTAACGAGCCTGGTTATTTCTGATCCAGTCAATGACTTCCATATTCTCAATGGAATCTTCGAGTGGAATGGGTACAGGAGTAGTGTCTAAAACTGATCTTGCAAACGCATCGCCCTGAAGTGTAAAATGATCGCAGGGAGAGAACTCTTCCATAAATTCATCATTTCCGATTTCCCCTTTCAATACTGTTTTTTTTGTGAAGTCGGGATTAAATGGCCAGTCAATTTCCAGCTTTCCGTTAGTGCCGTAAATTTTCACATATTGATCTTTATGGCACTGTGTTGCGCAGGTAAAGACCGAAGTACCGGTTCCGAATGCCATTAAACCGGAAGTAAGCCGATCGACCTTGAAATTCGGATCCAGTTCCATAAAACCGGTAACGAAATCCGGTTTCCGTCCAAAAATCAAACGGGCTACTGAAACAGAGTAGCAGCCGATATCCATCAGTCCGCCGCCGCCCATTTCTGCACTGTTCCGGTAGTTTTGCGGATCGTCGTTGTAATAAGAGAAAAAGGAGTGGACCGCTTTGATCTCTCCAAGTTTACCGGAATGAGCCAGCTCCGCTGCACGTTTCCACCGGGGATGGTGACGATACATGAACGCTTCCATCACTTTCAGCCCGGGAAACTGGCGGGATGCATCCAGCAGTCTTCGGGCATCTTCTGCGTCCAGCCCGACCGGTTTTTCACATAAAACATGTTTCCCTGCCATCAGTGCTTTTATTGACCATTGTACATGCAAGTGATTGGGCAGCGGGTTGTAAATCGCATCAATTTCAGGATCGGCCAAAAGTTCTTCGTAAGTACTGTGACTGTTTGGAACAGAGAGCTGTTCTGCCACTTCCCTGGCTCTTTTCTCATTCCTTGAGGCGATTGCCGTTACTTCACAAAATGATGATTTCTGCATCGCAGGAATTACTTTTTCGCGAGCGATTTTTGCGGTGCTCAAAACTCCGAAACGAACTTTTTTCATAGCTTTTTTATTATTTTGCTTATACAATTTGTCAGGGATCTTACTCAGGTATACAAATAAATTCTGCATTACATGCATAGGATTATAAACGGAAACTATGTGAACTCAAAAATAGATTTTTACTACCGTATGTGCTGCTGAAAAATCCCCTCAAACTGAAAAGTCTCCCCGTAATCTCAAATTTAAAATAAATTAGAATTAATTATCGACCTGTCCCTACTAAGGGATCGCTATGCGGCAAGAGTGCCCTTGCTCTATTCATGGGCTCATGACAGAGTCGCAACGTTCTGCCCTGAAATGCCTTAAAGCCAACCATACCCCCAAACCACAACTCTGCCAGGATTTCGCTCCGCTCAAACTCTGGCAGGTTGTTTATAATAAAGATCTAAACACATACTTCATAAAGCCTGCCTCTCAAAGTCTTCGGTGGCGTGGGGGTTTAAAAACCCAATTTGTTATCAAAATTTTTAAAAAATGGGATAACTCCTCTTCCTCAAGTCTCTTGCTTTTTTTTTGATTTTTGTTAATTTGTACATGCTACATGAAACCTGGATATTTTACCAAGAGATCTCTGGGATATTTGTCTTTCATTACAATACAACAATACGCATATCATTACTTGCTGTGATTCAACTGAAATTATATAAAATGAAAAAGCCATGAACCGATCCGAATTTTTTCTGCCAATTTTGATATTCCTGCTACTTTTTTCCGCCTGTGAACAAGAATCGCCATTCCCGGAGGATTCACTGATTCTGAGCAACGTAAATTTACTGACAATGGAAGACGAGGAAATTCTTACAGGCCAGACTGTTGTTATCGTCGATGGACTCATCGAATGGGTCGGTGCGTCCGATGAAGCGATTCTACCCGACGGAGCTACCGTTATCGAAGGTGATTATTATGTGATGCCGGGACTGGCAGAGATGCACGGACATATTCCGGGTGCCGGGCAAGGCCGACAATATGCAGAAGATATGCTGGCACTTTATGTAGCCCAGGGGGTGACATTCGTGCGAAGTATGGCCGGTAATCCGTTGCATCTGGAACTTCGCGAAGCCGCGGAGCGGGGAGAGATTATCAGCCCCAGAATCATGTCGGCAAGCCCGTCCTTAAGCGGTGGTTCCGCGCCGGATGTCGAAACAGCCCGTGCCAGGGTTAACGAACATTATGAAGCTGGTCATGACCTGCTTAAAGTAGCAACCGGCATGAGTCTGGAGGTCTTTAATGCCATGGCAGATGAAGCTAACGCGCTCGGAATCGAATTTTCCGGGCACATTCCCTTTTCTGTGGGCCTGCTCCATGCTCTGGAGGCGCCATACGGCACCATAGACCACCTGGATCGCTACATGGAGTTTTTGGCTGGTGATCCGGAAGATCGGGAAGACCCGCCAACCATCTGGTTTGGCTATGATCTGACTCCACAGGTCGATGAAGCCCGGATCACTGAAGCGGCACGACTGACTGTTGAAACAGGAGTAGGCAATTCACCGACCAATACACTGCTGGAGAATGTCTTCAATCCGGACCTGTCAACTGAAACAATGCGTCAGTGGCCGGGTATGGACATCCTGCCTTCCGATATGGTGCAAAATTGGAGCGAACGCGTTAATGAAATTCGTTCTGTACCAGAATACGACCCCGAACAGGCCCGTCGTTTTCTCGAAATCCGCAAGCAGCTGACACGCGCCCTTTACGAGGAAGGCCCGGACCTGTTACTTCTCGGTGCCGATGCCCCGCAAATCTTCAACCCACCCGGCTTTTCGGTCCACCGCGAGCTCGAAATCAAGATCGATGCCGGCCTCACTCCGTTTGAAGCACTGCGAACAGGTACGGTGAATGTAGGACACTATCTTGGTGAGGAAAACCTGACGGGCAAAGTGTTACCGGGTTTCAGTGCCGACCTCTTGCTTCTCAGTGTTAACCCGCTGGAAACACTTCCCTTCGGCCACGCCATCGAGGGAGTCATTCGGCAAGGAGAGTATCTGAGCCGTGAAGAGATTGACGAACTGCTGGAAGAGATCCGGCACCGGCTGAACTGATTATATTCCGTAATCACGATACCGGGTTTTCATACTCAGTCTGAATACAAATGATGGCGTCTTGGAAGACCTGAAAGAGTACTGGATGCACGTACAATATGGCAAACCCAGAGGTTCGGATCGTATCTGTTTAGCGACCTGACAGCATGCCCTCGGGGCCAGTGTTTTTCTGGTCCCGATCCCTCTGAGCCTTTTCGGCCTTTTATCAGCATCAAGGTAATTACCTGGTACACAACTCTGACAGATCCAGCAGGTGCTGTCAGGTTGTTTATTTCAAAGGGATAAGCCATCAATCAAAAAAGATTATGATGAAAACCAGCCTGATTCATTCTCAACCCTCCATAATACTGCTAATTGCCTGCTTATTTTGGATTAGCAGTGCGGAATTTGCAGACGCTGCAGGAATCAAACCCGAACCTTCAGGCCAGGCCACGGAGCAGAAAAAAGATTTAAAACCCGAAGATTATGCCCAGTGGCAGCGGATAAGCACGGCTCAGCTTTCACCCAACGCAGACTGGTTTTCCTGGACCATACACCTGGTGGAAGGAGACGGTTGGCTGATGCTTCAACAAACGGGAGAAGACCCCGATGATGGAAAAAAATTTGAGCACGCACTGCGTCCCGGTTTCAGTGCTGACAACCGCTGGTTCGCATTTCTGATCGGCGTTTCGGAGGAGGAGAGAAGGCAGATGTCTGATCAAAACGAACGGATCAAATATCAGCTTGCACTCAAGGATCTTTCCTCAGCAGAGATTGATACGTTTAACAATATTTCAACTTATGAATTTTCGGAAGACGGCCGCATCCTGCTGATGAGAAAATACCGGCCAGAAAATTCCGAAATTCGCGGATATGATCTGATTCTCCGTAACCTTGAGGCCGGAACCAATCAACTGATTGGTAATGTGGCAGAATATGAACTTAATGAAGAGGGAACCAAACTCGCTTACCTTATCGATTCTCACGACCAGATCGGTAACGGTGTTCACCTGATCAATCTTGAAACGATGAGCACCCGTGTGCTGGAAAGCGATGAAGCGGAGTATGAAAAACTAATCTGGCACTGGCAGGATGATCCCTTGCAGTCGCGCCAGCGGGTGATGCAGCAGCACCTGGATGAATGGGTGTTGCTATATGATGAATTTGACGTATACAAAGCATCCCCAGACGGCAGTCGTATTGAACGAATCACAGACGGGCGCGAACATAAAATCCGCTACCGCCAGCAGCGTCTTGATTTTGAAACAACCGAAATCAATCCTGAGGATCCGTTTTACCTGAATAAATTTGGTGAGCGCACCAAAGATCGCGGTTACGCAAGGGTAAACCTGAATGGCGAAGTTGAAACACTCATCTACGAATCGGCCGCTATCTCAAACCTGGTGAAAGCCGAAGATGTCCCGCGATACATCTATCAGCGGCAAACCGCCGTGAATTCACCCAATTATTACCTCACGGATGCAGAGTTTGGCAGTCCTGTGGCGCTTACGAATACCAATCCCCAACAGGAAGATTTTTACTGGGCAGAAGATGAGCTGATCCATTTTACAAACAAGCGCGGTGAAGAACTGGAAGGGCGCCTGCTCTACCCGGCCAACTACGATCCCGGTCAGCAGTACCCGATGATTGTACTGATCTATGAAAGAATGTCACAGACTCTTCATAATTATTCACTGCCCAGCCGGACCAGTGCATACAACCAGCGGCGATTTTCATCGGAAGGGTACTTTGTTTTTATGCCCGACATCACCTATGAACTGAACCGGCCTGGAATGTCGGCCGTGGAAAGTGTCGTGCCCGCTGTAGAAACGGTTCTTGAAACCGGAATGGTCGATCCCGGCAAAATCGGACTAACAGGGCATTCATGGGGCGGATATCATACCAATTTTATTATTACACAAACCGATCTTTTTTCCTCAGCCGTAGCCGGGGCTCCGCTGGTGAACCTCATCAGTATGTACAACTCTATTTACTGGAGTTCGGGATTTCACCAGGGCTATATTTTTGAAACCAGCCAGGGCCGTTTCCCCTATCCATGGTGGGAAGACAAGGAATACTTTCTCGAAAATTCACCTCTCCATCAGATCGAAAACAGTGAAACTCCTCTGATGCTGATGTTCGGCACGGATGATGGAGCCGTACCTTTCAACCAGGGAGTGGAACTCTATACAACGATGCGCCGGATGCATAAAGAGTTTGTGATGCTGGTATATGAAGGCGAAGGCCACGGGCTCGGCCGCCGTGAAAACCAGATCGACTATGCTAACCGGGCGATGGAATGGCACGCACACTATCTGCTGGGCAAAGAACCCGCTCCCTGGATTGTTGAGGGGATTCCGTTTATCGAACGGCCGGAACTGCAGGAGCGATAGGCATTTTATTCAAAAACCTTCAGGATTTCGAAAAATATAAATCTCCTTTTAAGCATTAATCTAATAGAAAATCTGCAAGGTTATACCTGAAGGGTCTGCAAGCAAACCCAGTGGCGTATGCCAGGTATTCTGCAACAGAATCCGGCAAAAATTAGTACAGAATATTCTGTTAACACTTAACATTCTGAATCATGCGGATTGGCACCATCATACCAGCCGCTATTTTTCTTTTACCTTTAACTCTCACGGCTCAATCAGAATACGAATCGGCATCAGAGATTGAGTATGAAATGATTTTTGTTGAAGGAGGAGAGTTTTTGATGGGTGATCTCTTTTTTGAGCATAATCCCGATGCCCTGCCGGTGCACCGTGTTCGGCTGGATAATTTTTACATCGGCAGATATCCGGTTACATACGCTCAGTTCGATGAATTTGCCCGATTAAACAGCATTCCGCTCCCGGCTGAATGGCAACGACAGCGGGGAGACAGAGCCGTGGTGGATGTATCATGGGATGAAGCCCTGGCGTTTTGTGAATCGCTAGGTTTCCGGCTTCCGAAAGAAACGGAGTGGGAGTATGCTGCAAGATCAGGAGGAAAAGTCGAGATGTTTTCGGGGACAAACATCCGTGACAGCCTCCACTACTATGCTCACTTCCGCTACAATAGCCCGCCGATCAGCCGCACAGTTGGCACCAAAAAACCGAACGGACTTGGCATTTACGATATGAGCGGAAACGTGTATGAATGGATCGGTGACTGGTACATGCAGTATCAGGGTGATCCGATCAGAAGAGTTTATTACCCAACAGAGGAGAAAGGTCTGAGAGTGATCCGCGGAGGAAGTTCATTCCAATTACCTTTCACCATCCGGACATACTGGCGGGTATATACATTCCGGCAAAACAGAAGCAGAGAAATCGGTTTTCGATGTGCTCAGTAAGCAGGATTAGAATGGAAATTTCAGGAACCGCCACAGGCCGGCAAATCCATCTTTTCGATCCAATCGCGAATCAAAACTACGGCTTCTTCATGAACCACAGTTCGTCCGATTTCCGGCATTCTTTCCTGCGGTTTTACCGATTCCATTCTGTAGAACAGGATAGATTCATCCGGACTTCCCGGTTCAATACTGTACCTTAGCCCACCCGACCCGGAACCGGCTGCTACCGGTGTTTTACAAACGCCGATATAGTAGGGATCTTCCTGCGTGTATTCAAGAAACAGAGCTGAATTTCGGGCCGAACCTGCAGGGTTGTGGCAGCTTGAGCAGTTTACATGCAGGTAAGCACGTGCGCGATTGTTCAGTGTTCCTGTGGATGGATCATCCCAAACCGGCATTTCAGACAGTGAAGCCAGTTCTGTATCTGCGGATAAGAAGCCACGGCTTCTCCATTTTTCCAACTGGTTTTCCTTCCCGCTGCTGTAGGCATATTCTCTGTTCAGATTTTCAGCTTCCGGACCCAGCGGAACCAATTTAGACTGCTTGGAATGACAGGTACTGCAATCATTCACAGATGGAATCCGGTAATTGACCATACGCTCCACTCCCTTGTAATCGAGCCATGATATTTCCTGATTGGAGCCGGTTTGCCGTAAAAACGCTTCGGTTTGTTCTTCATTCCAGACATAGGTGTTTGCTGTCCAGTTGCCCTGTCGGAGCTTCAAAAGGCGTGTTTCAATAAGGGTCCGGCCAAGGGCAGGATCACTTTCATCGTGCGGGTAGTAAAAATTCTTAATCAGTAGCGAACCTTCCGGGAATACGACTCTGTTTCCGTCCGGAATTTTTGCCGGTTCTCCTTCGGGAATGTAAACAAACCTCTGTTTTTTGGTATAATCAGAAAAAAGCTCTGTATTCAGGTCATAAGGCAGCAGTGAATCCACAGGATCTAAATTTCTCATCTTACCACTGAAAAAACCATATTCAGACAGATTAGAATGATAGCCTTGGGGCGGGATATTAAGACCGTCATTGTAATTTTCTTCTGAATACTGGCAAGAATATAAAGTCAAAAGGAGTAAACATAAACCAGTGCAGAAAAGAAAAGGAGCGAACAGATTCGCGCCAATCTCTTTATACTGATTCGAAGAAGCTGATCTATTCATCTTTTCAATTATATACAGGAATTTCAACCTGAACCTCCGGAAGCGGCTCCAGGCTGCAATCGTGCGGACTGGAATCAAAACTTATATTATCTGGAAAACTGAAGGGAATATTCAGATTTACAAAACCGCTGCCGATATTGTTCTGAACACAAATATCACCGGATTCATTTGCATCACCAGACAAAAAACCATCAAGCATAATATCAGGAATTGGATTTTCTCCAAAACTCTGAGTTAACAGATTTCCGATCGTATTTTGGTCTTCTGGTGAAACATATATGTTACTTCGACTGTAGCTGTTACCGTGAATGTAAACATTATTCGTATTGTACGATTCATCCATCTGAACGTTTGAAGGAAGTTCACCAAGTTCAATCATCGAATTAATGCTGAAAACCCCGGTTCCGATCACGTTGTTTTCTTCAATTTCGTTATCAAAAACTTCTACGTTGTTTGTGCTCATCACCAGAATTCCGGTACCGGCAGGTACCTGGGCTACAATATTCCCGGCGGGGGCAAAATTAACTCTGCCGTTATGCTGAACCACGTTATTGAATACTCTCACATGGCTGCCGCTTACAGACAGCCAGGGAAGATCAAAAACCATAATCCCGCCCGTATTGTCGGTTACCGTATTTCCATAAACATCTGCATTTGTTGTATTTTCTATTTCAATTCCGGCTACATTTCCTTCAGCCAGAGAATTTCTAACGATAACCCTGTCGGACTGCCCCACATAAATTCCCGCATCTGATGCACCATAGGCATAGCTTTCATCAATCATGACATTACTGCTCAGTACGGGATAAATTCCATAGGCCCCATTCTCCGATGACGGCTCACCGCTCCATACCGCACCTACCCTGTAAATCACAATCCCGTCTGTATCTCGTACCTTCAATCCATCCCCGGGTGTGTCACTTATGGTTAAATCCTGTACGATGATTCCGGAAGAGTTGGAGATGAGCAGCCCGTCAGACCCATCTGTCTGGCCTGAAAATGAAAACACTGTTTCATCCCGGCCGCTTCCTTTCAGAGTTACACCGGTTTTATTGTTGAGAGTAATTGTGGCAGTTAGTTCAAATGTGCCTTCACCAAATCGAATAACATCACCTTCTTCGGCATCAATGAAAGCCTGCTGGATGATTTGCTGGGCGTCAGGCCCCGGGAGAATGAGGTCGGGTTCGCCATTTTGACTGACAGAGTTGTTCCCGTTGCATCCTGAAAGGAGAAATATAAATGGCACCAACAGCCCAAAAAGGCTGAATATCAAGCTTCTTATGTTCAATTTTTCTTGGCTTGGATGAGAAATAATAATACTATCTGGTAACGTTTTTAATTTTTTAATTGTATTCTGTTAAAAGTAATTGATTTCACGAATTTTTTAACTGAAAAGCATGTGTTTTAAAACGTAATTCCAGTTCGGTTTTTACAAACGCTGCAACATCCAAAAAAGTGATTATAAATCAGGTTAAGTCCGCAGCCTGATTTTTTTATTTACTGTAAAAATAAAATTACAAATTGGTTTTTTATTATAAATACAACTCATGAAAATTAAGCTTTTTGGTGTAATATTCATTGCCGGTCTTTTGGCAATAGCAGCAGGCTGTGATACCGGAGACAGCATATCGGATCCTGATCGACCTGAACAATATCTTGTATCGGCTGAAAAATTCCGAACGATTACACAACAGCAATTGAATTTTTTCTGGACTCAGGTGGGACAGTCGCAGGCGGGGAATTATATAGCTTACGATATTGACGTGTACAGAGTTGTGTATAATACCGTGGGACTGAATGGTGATCCGATTGAAGCCTCCGGTGCAATTATGGTTCCTGTAGGAATCGAAAATCCAGGCCTGCTTTCTGTTCAGCATGCAACCATTTTGTCGAATAATGAAGCTCCCTCAGTAGATAACACCCTTCCCTCGGTAATTACAAATAAGGCCATTTTTGCGGCACAAGGTTACATTACTTTTCTGCCAGATTATTTGGGTTTTGGTGTTACAGCAGATCTATTACATCCCTACCAGCACAAGGAAACACTTGCATCGGCGAGTTACGATATGATTCTGGCAGGCATGGAGTTTATCGAAAATAACAATCTGACGCCTTCGGATTATATGGTGAATATGATCGGTTATTCTGAAGGAGCTTTTGCCACCCTCGCCCTCGCTGAAAGGGTTGAAATGGGTAATTCACCTATTATACCCGGAAAGATTTCAATGGGCGGCGGTATTTTTAATTTATCGGATACTGCCGAATACATCATGGAAAATATAGGTGATCTGAACGAATGTGTAGAATGTTATGCATATTTTATCTACGCTTATCATCAAATCTATGAACTTCAGAATCCTTTAAGTTATTATTTTCAGCCTCCACATGAAGAAGCAATCAGTGATGGATTGTTTATGGGAGACTACTCCGGGAGTCATATCAGAAACACATTGCCCCGTGAAAGTAAGAACCTTTTTGAAGAAGAATTTATTCAAAGTTATTTAAATGGCGGAGAATCGGATTTACGGGAAGCTCTCAGCCTGAACGATCTGATGTATATTCCGGAAGCACCTGTTTTCCTTGCTCATGGAACAGATGACGGTGTTGCCCCGGTATTTAACAGTGATGAACTGTATGAACAGGCAAGATCCGCAGGCAAGGAGAATATCACTTACATGCGCCCTGAGGGTGGAACACATGCCACCACAGTTTTTACCTGGGCGATCGAGACCCTGGAGCTTTTACAACAGTGAAATCACCTCTTTCAGAATGTCTACCGAGAAATTACCCCAAATTTTAGATATAAATTAAATAAGAGATGTGTGGCAGGTTACTGGTTACTGTTTGAAATCAATAACAAAAGCTTTATATCACGTATTAACAAATATTTAATCGCAAAATATAATGATATATGATTTTTGAGATGTAACGATTTAGCGATATTCGATTACCCTGTTGTGGTAAGTGGTTTATAAAATGGGATAATTCCTTTAAAACTACCCTATTGAAATAAGCGTAGCGCTGATCACTTCATCCTGTCTTGTACGTATGCTATCCATAATCTCATCAGACGGTTTCATATCGAGCTGAATGGTACAGCAGGCGGTTATTTTACCCTCAAATATAACATTTGTGAGCTCTTGTGCATTGATGTGGGCTTCTTTCAGCTCGCTCATCACATTGGCAATAACTCCGGGTTTGTCATAGTGGCGTACCACGAGCTGCCAGGGAGCATCGGTCTGCTCGCAGCGGTTCAGCCAGTTACGAACATGGCCTTCCTGTGCATATCCGCGAACAATATCCACGGCATCGGCTGCCACTGCAAGCTGGGCCTGCCGGGTACTTGCCCCGATATGGTGAGTTACATACACATTTTCCAAATCTTGAAACCGGCTCGAAAACTCTCCTGCTTTAAATTCCGGTTCATCGCTGAACACATCCAGCCCGGCTTTTATCCGACCCGATTTAAGCTCTTCATAAAGGGCTTCTTCATCCACAACTTCAGCCCGGGAGGTGTTGATGAGATATGAACCATCGGAAAGTTCCGATAGAACCTCTTTTGAGATAACTCCCCTTGTCTGATCCTTTAATGCCAGATGCAGGCTGAGGATATCGCACTTGGATGCCACTTCTTTAATTGATCCGGCGCGAATAACATCCAGTTCATCAGCTTTTTCAGGAGTTAATGAGCGCGACCAGGCGATTACGGGCATACCAAAAGCCCGGGCTCGAAAAATCACTTCCTGCCCGATTTGCCCGGTTCCGATTACTCCAAGCACTTTACCGTACAGTCCATCGGCCTTGCTGTATGCGGCTTTATTCCAGTGCCCCGCACGAAATTCAGATACGTTATCTGCCAAAAAACGATCCAGGGACAAAATCAGCCCAAAGGTTAGCTCTGCCACGGCAATAGCATTTTTTCCGGGACAATTTGCCACGTAAATACCCAGGCTGCTGGCGGCCTCCATGTCGATGTTGTTGACACCCGCTCCGGCACGGACTATAAGACTAAGTGAGGGACTGTTTTTTACACACGCTTCACTTACAACGGTAGATCTTACAATGAGTACCTGTGCATCACCCAGGCCGCGATCAAGATCGGCAGCTTTGGAACCAGGCTCATTCGTTACATTCAACCCAAGCTTTTCAAGTTCGGTTATTGCTTCTTCAGGCAATTTATCGGCTATATAAATATTCATAAATTTATCTCGGTTGATCCTTTGGTTATTCTCTAAAATAATGCTCAGCAGCAGATATTCCTGATAAATAAACCATTCTTTTAAATCAGGATCAATTTTTTGGTGAGTATCTGTTAAACTCTTCAAGTAAATGATCAAGTATGTTTTCTGATGCTGTTTTTTTTTTGGGAGGACGGATATACTTTTCAAAAACAAATTTCCTTTTTTCTTCCAGCGGGTCTACTCCTTTCAATACCTGCTGGTAAATAAACTGCAACACATCCTCTTTTCCACTTGCTTTATAATGAACAT
Organism: Balneolaceae bacterium; assembly: GCA_020832285.1. Lineage (GTDB taxonomy): Bacteria > Bacteroidota > Rhodothermia > Balneolales > Balneolaceae > Rhodohalobacter. Next base: position 17,812 of record JAFIFB010000120.1, on the reverse strand, counting down.
CGATGATTTTTTTACCAATCTCGTTGAACATCTCTTTTATCTGAGCGTTCCGCCACAAATACATTACCGGCTTACCTGAATAAAGAAATTCAGCCGTAAAAGCACCACAGTCATGAATCATCGCATCAGAGGTTTTAAAAAGGTCAAGATAATCGCTCTCAACTAAGACTGTATTGGGCTGATCTCTCCAAAACTCATAATATTTTTCCGTTTTTTCCTTACCCCAAATTTTATTTCTTTTCAGTTTTTCTCTTAACAACGGATGAGGTTTAAAAGCAAACTGAACGGTTTTTCTGAATTTTTCTGCTATTTCAGCCATAAATTTCCAGTATGTCATGAATGTAGAAAGTTCTAAAAGATTTACATTACTTCCCGGTATCGTATGATGTGGTGCCCAGATAACTCTTTTTATATTTGGGTCTTTGATTTTCCACAAATCCTCACTCTTTTCATCTTTCTTTAGAATTCTGTCCATTCCGGGATAGCCACATACCACTCCGTTTTTTGCTTTGTTATCCGCAATATTCCTGCCCATTTGAAAATGGACTTCAGTCTCATAAAATCGTTTCCAGAGCAGATTATGAAAAGGATTATTTAGATTCGCAATATTCAGCTTTGTTGTATGAAACCCATAACCTGCAAAACATGTCAGAGTATCCAGGTAATTATATATTAAGTATTCTGAATGGGTTAGCGGCCATGAACTTGTAAAGAATACTACATCTGGTTTTACATATTCTTTAACTTCCAGCCAATTTCCATCATCAGATTTTGTTAAAATGTGAGGGTATTTTTTCCTTTCAAACAGGGCTTTGCACCTTTCCATCTTATAAGCCTGATCTTCATCATCATAATATTGATAAGGACAAATTACGATAACGGGGTCAAAGCGCGGATTCTCCAGCAAGAGTTGAAATAACAGATCGTACTTCCAAATCGAAGCTTCAATTACAAAAAACGCTACCCTGATTTTTTTCTTCTTCTTTACTCTTTTTACCTCAATAAAGTGGTTCAGAGAGACTCTTTTTATCTTTAACTGGAAAATAACCCGTTTAATCCACTTTTTAACTGGATAAAAGAACCCCCTGACTTTTTGGAGCACCTTCATTTTTCAATTGATTTTTATCCTTAAAAGCCACGCTTAAAAAAATAAAAAACCATTTAGAAATGCCAGTTTACACTTTTAGACAAGGAAATTTGCTGTAAAACTGCTTTTTACTGATCAACGGAAAGCCTCTTTTTCTCTTTCACAATCAACCCAAAAGCAATCCAGATTGTAGTCGCCACGATTAGTGCGGTGGCCCCGAATGGCAAACCAAAATAGACGGCAAACAGTGCTCCCCCCCAGGTTGGGCCGATCATTCTTCCGAGCCCTGAAAGGCCTTGCGACGCTCCCATAATCGCACCCACATTATCTTCATCTGCTTCTTTCGAAATAAGGCTGGTGATGGTGGGCGTATTCAGGCTTTTGCCAAGTGCCATTAATCCGAGAAACATGGCCAGTGTGAGCATATTTTGAGCCACTGGAATCAACCCGAGGCCGATCACCATCAAAATGTTTCCAACCATAAAAAGCTTCTCCTCGGCAAAGAGATTGGTAAGCGGTTTGATCAGAAATCCCTGTACTACGACTGCGATGATCCCGATATAGAAAAACTGAATACCTACTTCTTCTGCCGTCATATTAAGTTCCCCTTCGGCAAAAAGCGGGAAAGAACTGTAAAGACTCGATTCACCAAAAGAGAGCAGAAAAAATCCGATAACCAGCGGAATCAAGTATCCGCGTGCCGCTTTCCCCTTTTGGTTGGAAAGAGTCCGCCAGAATCTCGGAGTAAACACACTCGGTTTTCGTACATAGTTTTCTCGCGGTTTGGATGTATCTACTGTTTCGGGAAGTTTAAAAAGAACCATTAAAAAGCTGCAAAGTGACAAAAATGCTGCAAAAAAACCGGGCAAGGCAAACCTGTTTGATTCCATCCAGGCAGCAACAGTGGTCATACCGGTGTTTGCAACAAATTCGTGAAAGGCGGGATGAATCAGTGCTGTTGCTGTCGCTGGGCCAATCACGAACCCGATCCCGAACGCCGCACCAATCAGGCCCATGCCCCGCGCACGGTTTTCACTGTCGGTCACATCGGCGATGTAGGCCTGAGCAGTGGAGATGTTTCCCCCCATCGTTCCGGCAACCACCCGAGAAAAGAAGAGCACACCGAGCGATTCGGCCAGTCCGAAAATGATGTAGGCGATCACCGCTCCGAATGTGCTTAGGAGCATAATGGGCCGCCTTCCGATCCGGTCGGACCAGCTTCCCCAAATTGGTGAAAAAATAAGCTGCATAAACGAATAAACACTATATAGCAGGCCGATCATCACGGCAGAGGCGGCAAACTCCTGTGCGTAAAATGGGAGCAGTGGCAGTACAATCCCGAAACCGAGAAGGTCAATCACCACAACCAGAAAAACAGTAGCAAGAGCAGGTTTATTCATTCAATTTCTTCATTTCGGGTGTAAATAAAAGGATTATTCAATCAGCTCTTATGACCAGAACTTATTGTTAATTAATAACAAAAAATTACAGAATCATCAATGGAACACCCATTCAGACAGACCGCTAAAGATAGACTGTTTGAATAAACATTTCATGAAGGAAAAAGGAAGTAAAATTAGTTGATGCATGGGTACTTTTTTCCTAATCTCAATGCCACTATCTTTCTTATCATTCAAATTCGAGAATTTCCTACGGCTTCTAAATGAAAAATAATATATTTCGCTGTTATAAAGCTCCCCTCCTTATTCTCATTTCATCTTTAATTTTAGTTTCATACGGCTGCGCACCGGAACCAAGATTTGAACTAAATCCTGAAGACCGAATCGCCTTTATCGGCAACTCTCTTGCCGACCGCATGCAGCATGACGGCTGGCTGGAAACCTACATTCAGGCCACACACCCTGATCACGAAATTGCAATTCGCAACCTCGGCTTTACCGGAGACATGATACATCACCGGCCACGTGCACACGAAGATTTTGGGGATGCCGATTATCATCTCACAAATGTCCGGGCCAATGTAATTTTTTCCTTTTTCGGATATAACGAATCGTATGATGATGACCCCGACGGATTTAAAAATCACCTGAGAGAGTGGATTGATCACACTAAAGAACAGCAGTATGATGGGGAGTCCACACCGCGAATTGTACTATTTTCTCCCATTGCGCACGAAAATCTGAATAATCCTAACCTGCCCGATGGCGCCGAGAACAACCGCCGCCTGGAGTCTTACACTCTTGCAATGGAAGAAGTAGCTGCAGAGTACGACATTACATTTGTGGACCTTTTTCACGCCTCCCAGCGCCTGTATGAGCAGGCAGATGAGCCCCTGACCATCAACGGTGTGCATCTTTCAGAAGAGGGTAATAAACAGATTGCCGGATATATCGCGGATGATCTTTTTGGAGGACTTTCACGCAGAGCAGAAAACCTGACAGAGGATATCCGCCAGGCTGTCCTTGACAAAAACTGGCACTGGTTTAACCGATACCGGGCCACCAGCGGAAACGATGTATGGGGAAGCCGGGCCGAGCTGCACGGAAACCGGGAAACTCTTCAACACGAGCTGGTAATGCTCGATGTGATGACCGCCAATCGCGATCAATGGGTCTGGGCAAGTGCAAGAGGCGAAGAGTTTGAAGTGGACGACAGCAACGTACCCCAACCCGATCCGGTCGAAACCAATTTTGAAGGTGAAGCCAATTACCTGAGCGGGGAAGAGTCGATGGAGCTGATTACCCTGGCAGACGGACTGGAGATCAACCTTTTTGCCTCGGAAGAGATGTTTCCCGAACTGATTAACCCCGTGCAAATGCAGGTTGATCCGCAGGGACGTCTTTGGGTGGCGGCATGGGCAACCTATCCCAAATGGGAGCCGCTCAAAGAGATGAACGACCGCCTTCTGATCCTTGAAGATACCACTGGCGACGGCGTTGCCGATCAATCTACCACGTTTGCCAATATTCACAACCCCACCGGTTTTGAGTTCTGGAACGGCGGTGTTATTGTGGTTTCTGCACCCGACATTTTGTTCCTGAAAGACACCACCGGCGACAACAAAGCCGACAAAAAAGTGCGCCTGATGGGAGCTATCGACTCGGCTGATACTCATCACACAGCCAACAATGTAGTACTGGGGGCTGATGGCTGGATCTACTATCAGCGCGGGGTATTTCACATAAATAATGTAGAAACTCCCTGGCAGGCCGCACAGGAATCAGAAACCTCAGGCCTCTACCGGTTCAACCCGAGAACGCACGAATTCGAATTTGTGGTTGAGAATATTTGGAACCCTCACGGTATTAGCTTCGATAAATGGGGCTATCAGTTTATCACCGATGGCACCCGCGGTGCAGCCTACCAGGTCTATCCCGATTTTGAGAGCAATCAGTTTCAGTCACGCCGGCTTCTCGATCACACAATGCGCCCTGTACCGGGCAACCAGGTCCTGTCCAGCGATCATTTACCCGAGGAGTTCCAAAACAACTTTCTCATCTATAACGTGATCGGATTCCTCGGGGCCAAGCGCTATGAACTGGAGTACGATAACGGTGTGGTCTGGGGAGAAGAGATCGGCAATCTGTTTGTTTCCGACGATTCCAACTTTCGCCCTACACACGGAGTGGTCGGTAACGACGGAGCGCTTTATGTGAGCGATTGGCAAAATGTCATCATCGGCCACATGCAGCACAACCTGCGTGACCCTATGCGGGACCACACCCACGGCCGCATTTTCAGAATTACTGCAACCGGCAGAGAGCTCTCTGAACCGGTCTCCATCCACGGCGAACCGATAGAGCATCTGCTCGATCTTCTTACACATCCCACCGACGGTGTGCGCCACAGGGTACGCATTGAACTGAGCGAACGTGATACTGATGATGTGATCAATGCTGTGCGTGACTGGGCCCAGCAGTTCGACCATTCCGATCCGGAACATGCCCTGCCGCTGCTCGAAGCTCTCTGGATTCACCAGCAGCACAACCGCCCGAACTTCGAATTATTAGGCCGGGTACTCAGTTCTCCAGAAGAAAATGCACGAATTGCTGCACAACGGGTAGAGTGGCACTGGGATGAACGGAGGCCATCTATGGCACCAGTCGTACACGACCATCCCGATGGGGAGGAAGTCGAAACTTCAGAAGAGATTGAGCGTGATATCCACCTCGACCTCACTGATGCTGAAGTTGCACAGTTCACCATCACCGCACTGGTTTCCGAGATGAGGTTTGATGTGGTACATTTTACCATCCGAAGTGGCCAGCCGGTTGAGTTGACACTTGATAATCCCGATTATATGCCGCATAATCTGCTTATAACCGAACCCGGCACTGTCGATGAAGTGTACCGGATGGCGGTAGATCTCGGCTCTGCGGGTTTCGAGATGCAGTTTATCCCCGATACACCCATGGTCTTGCAAGCCACCGACCTGCTTCAGCATGAAGAAAGCCAGACATTGACGTTCAGTGCACCAGATGAGCCGGGGAGCTACCACTTTATCTGTACCTTTCCCGGCCACGGAGAATTGATGCGTGGCATTATGGAAGTTGTAGAGTAAACAATTAATAACAATAAAGTCCTCATGAAATATCTGAATCTACTCATAATTTTTCCTTTGACCCTGATGCTGGCCGCCTGCCAGTCCGAATCGTCAGAAACCACACAACAGGCAGCAGAATCCTCACAAGAATCAATCGACCCATCCTCAATTCACATCGTGTTTGTAACCGGAGATGAGGAGTACCGGTCAGAAGAGAGTATGCCGATGCTGGCACGTATCTTAAAAAACCGTTATGGATTTCAGGTTTCCGTCCGCTACGCTCTTACTGATGGATACATCGATCCCAATAACCAGGATAACATTGAAGGTCTGGATGTACTTGTAGATGCCGATATGATGGTGATGTACACCCGGTTCCGAAGCCTGCCAGATGAACAGCTTCAGTACATTACAGATTTTGCCGAATCGGGTAAACCTATGGCTGGTTTCAGAACCGCCACACACGCCTTCAGTTATGGTGAAAATCACGAAAATCATCACATGGATTTCGAATGGCCACAAGAAGTATTTGGTCTCCCCTGGATCAGCCATCACGGTGGCTCCAATTCTACCGATGTACTGATCGATGAGGAGAACAGTGATCACCCCGTTTTGAGAGGCGTAGAACCCTTTCACGCCCGCAGCTGGCTCTATCACGCCAATACTCTTCTCGATGATGCTGTACCGCTCCTAACAGGCCGTGCAGTTGAAGGTGCTCAGCCCGGTGGTGACTATTTTGACGACCCGCACACCGTGGCCTGGACAAACTATTATGAAGGTGAACATGGAAACAGCCGCGTATTTTTTACCACTCTAGGCCATCCGAACGACTTCTTTGATGAAAATATGAGAAGGCTTGCCATCCAGGGTTTTTTCTGGGCATTGGGGATGGAAGATCAGATCCCTGATGAAGGCCTGAATGTGGATATCTTAGGTGTGTATGATCCAAACCCCGCCGGTTTTGGAGAACAATTCAAGCAAAACCTGAGACCGGATGACATCATGCTCAGGGTTGATTGATAACCCTATATTTTGACTCCGGTTTGTTCTGCTGTATGTAAATCATAAACATGGTAAAAAATCACCCCTTCCTCCGAATGGTCGGGATTAAAAAAACACTAACTTGTGCCGTACATCTGTGGAATTGGGATGAGGCCGGGGGATGGGTCCGAGTGGACATATTGTCAACTGTCAACGCCAAAAATCAAATCTGTCAATGGTGCGATGAGGAGCGATAGGGTTGAACAAAGGGGAGATGAGATGCTATTTCACAAAACCGTTCCCGACTTCATTCCTTCGTTGCTGCTCAATTCCTGGTTAGCCACGAACTTATCCTTTTTAGTTTAGTTCGTGCAACTGCCTTTTAATCAAGCTTCTTAATAACCGGTTCATTAAGGCGGTTCATTCTGAATACTATCCATAAGGCCGATACCAGGGCTAAAACACCGGTTAACGTAATTGCCAGGTTGATGTCGAAAAGATCGGCAACAACACCGGAAAAGATGGCACCAATTGCATACCCGCCGTCTCTCCAAAGTCTGAAAACGCCAATACTTTCGGCCCTGTCTTTTGGATGCGTTAAATCTGCAATCGCTGCAAGAAAGGTAGGGTAAACCATCGCCGTGCCGGTACCCAAAAAGGCAGCGAGAAGTATAAAGGCATAAAACTGTTCAAGAAAAGGAAACAGCAACAGGCTGAGGCCCTGAACCGCCATCCCGGCCCAAAGCATCTTCTTTCGTCCCGTATAATCGGATATTTTTCCTGTAGCTATCTGAAGAATTCCCCAAAAAGCAGGATAAACAGCCACTACTATGCCAATTTGTGTCATGGTTAAACCTGCCGCTGCAAGGAAAAGCGGAAATACTCCCCATGCCATCCCGTCTTTAAAATTGGTCATCATACCAGCCTGTGAAACCGATTGCATATTCCTGTCCCGAAAACTGACTTCCATGAACAGATTTTTTTTCTTGTGCTCGAGAACAGAATTTTCAGACTCATAGTCCACGAATGAAGCCGTATCACGCACCCAGACAATAGACATAACCAGGCCCAGAACTGCCAGTACAATACCTATATAAAAAGGATAAGGCCTGAGGCCGAACTCAGCTGCAATCCAACCCGTAAGGAAAGCCACGATTGCCACTGCGAGATAACCGGCAAATTCATTTAATCCCATGGCAAGCCCCCTGTCTTTTTCCCCGGCCAGATCAATTTTCATGATTACATTGGCCGACCATGCCAGGCCCTGGTTAATACCGAGCAATACGTTTGCCGCCACAATCCAGTTCCAGTCCGGTGCATACATCAGAATAAAGGGTACCGGCAGGCCAAACAACCAGCCGGCAATCAGCATCTTTTTGCGGCCATATTTTTGTGCAAATCTTCCCGCAAAATAGTTAGCCAGTGCCTTGGTAATTCCGAAAACAACTATAAAGGAAAAAATGGCCGAACGGGCGGCGATGCCAAAATCGGTTTCAGCTATTTCAGGTAGAATGGTTCTCTCCATTCCTACCATCCCACCAACAAAGGCGTTTATAAGAACAAGTAGGGAGAATTGCTTCCAGTTTCCTTTAAGTCCGGGCACATTTGCTTGTGGAATCGTCATTGCTTGTCAGCGAAAAATTTTCTGATTTATTTGATTAATACACGTGTCATGCCGCCTGTTTGAGGAATCTATATTATTCAACCGGCAGCCCATTTATTTCCCATTCAGGAAAACCGGTTTCGAGTCTCACGGCTTTAAAACCATGCTTATTCAGCAATTCTAAGGCATCGTGTGCCATTGCACAGAGAGGCCCCCTGCAGTATGCAACAATCTCTTTATCCTTTGGAAGCTCTTTTAGCTTTTCAATCAATTCATCCTGGGGAATGGACATGGCTGAGGCGATATGCCCGGATTCATACTCCTCGCGGTGCCTTACATCCAATATCAGTTCAATAATCTCCAGCCGGTGTGGATTGGCCAAAGCTTTCGTGATGGTAGCCAGTTCAGTATAAATTTTGCTTTTAAAGTCTCTGACGTTCATAGGCCTTTGTTTGATTTCTGTGACAATTTAAAAACACCACAAATTATTATATCATTCAATCTATTTATTGAATGTATGAATAAATCAACGTACGAACCAATAATCTTGAAGGCAGAAATTTAGAGAGCAGTGAAGTTAGCTTATAAATAGACGTTGAAAAAAGTCATAATAATTAACTCAGAGCAGGAGTAATCCCAGCGCAGTGGAAGCTCCCATTGAATAGCTTTGGGCAGCCATTCCCACACTTCGCTCGGCAGCACTGTCTTCAAAGTGCTGTGCCAATGTGGCCTCTGGTGCCATATCCAGGATTGGCCCAGCCTGTGTCATCTCCGGCTTTATAAAACCAGGGGCCTTCATATGTTAGCGAAAGCACCTCACCATCTTCAAAAAGATCGGGGGTTATGGACAGCGCCGGCGGATAGTGATCCTGCGAAAAAAGAAAACCGGGTGGAATAACAAAAAATAACAGACATACAAGTCCCTGTATTTTCCGATAAATAGTATTTTGAAAACTCAAAACATTACTCTTTTTGAATAAAATTCTGCTAACCCCAGACTAACCTGAACAGAAGAAAAAATTTTCATCACTGATTTCCAGTAACTATTCCTTCGTACGAAGTTTTTCCGATTTTGTTTTAATCGCCACTTTCCAGTAAAATGTTCAGAATATTTTGCGCAGCATTGGCGATCACAGTCCCGGGGCCAAATATTGCGGCCACGCCTTTATCGTAAAGAAACGGATAATCTTTATTGGGAATCACGCCGCCAACAATTACCATAATATCATTCCGCCCCAAATTTTTTAATTCTTCAATGACAGCAGGCACCAGTGTTTTGTGCCCGGCTGCAAGGCTTGAAATCCCCAAAATATGCACATCATTTTCTACAGCCTGTTTGGCGGCTTCTTCAGGGGTTTGAAACAGCGGCCCGATATCCACATCAAAACCGAGATCGGCAAAACTTGTTGAGATCACCTTGGCCCCGCGGTCATGCCCATCCTGGCCTATTTTGGCCACCATGATTCGGGGACGCCTGCCCTCACGTTCTGCGAAACGATCGGCAAGTTTCCGCGTTTTTTGAAATGTTTCGTCATTTTCAAGTTCTGATGAATACACACCGGATATCGATTTGATGGTTGCACGGTATCGCCCGAATTCCTTCTCCATTGCCAGTGAGATTTCTCCCAGTGTGGCACGGTTTCGGGCAGCTTCAACAGCTTTTTCCAGCAGGTTTCCTTTGCCGGTTTCTGCACAGCGGGTAATCGCTTTCAGTGATTGTTCAACTGCTTCAGAGTCACGTTCCGCTTTTAGCCGGTTGATCCGTTCCACCTGGGTTTTTCGCACTTTTTCATTGTCCACTTCAAGAATATCGAATGGCTCTTCTTTTTCCAACCGGAATTTATTCACACCCACAATGGCTTCTCTGCCGCTGTCGATACGGGCCTGTTTACGGGCTGCGGCCTCCTCTATCCTCATTTTGGGAACTCCTGTTTCAATCGCTTCGGCCATACCACCCAGCTCCTCCACTTCTTCTATCAGCTTCAATGCCCTGCGCGAGAGCTGATCGGTGAGATATTCCACATAGTAAGAACCAGCCCAGGGGTCAATCGCCCGGGTGATACCACTCTCTTCCTGAAGAATAAGCTGTGTATTCCGGGCAATTCGCGCTGAAAAATCGGACGGCAGAGCGATCGCCTCATCAAGTGAATTTGTGTGAAGGGATTGCGTGTGCCCCAGGGCCGCGGCCATCGCTTCTATGCAGGTTCGCGCTACATTATTGAAGGGGTCCTGCTCTGTGAGACTATAGCCCGATGTCTGACTATGTGCCCTGAGTGATAGTGATTTGGGATTTTCCGGGTTAAACTGTTTCATCAGCTTTGCCCATAACATTCTGCCCGCACGAAGCTTGGCGATTTCCATAAAATGATTCATCCCGATGGCCCAGAAAAAGGAAATTCTTGGTGCAAAATCGTCAATATCCAGCCCTGCATTTATGCCCCTGCGTACATACTCCAGCCCATCGGCCAGTGTGTAAGCCAGCTCAAGATCTGCGGTGGCTCCGGCCTCGTGCATATGGTACCCGCTCACACTGATAGAATTGAATCGCGGCATTTTTTTGGAAGTATACTCAAAAATATCACCGATAATGCGCATCGACGGCTCCGGCGGATAGATGTAGGTGTTTCGCACCATGAACTCTTTGAGGATATCGTTCTGGATGGTACCGCTTAGCTTTTCTGGAGATACACCCTGCTCCTCGGCAGTTACGATGTAAAATGCCATAACCGGAATTACCGCGCCGTTCATCGTCATGGAAACCGACATCTGATCGAGAGGAATCTGGTCAAACAGGATTTTCATGTCCAGGATGGAATCAATGGCCACACCCGCTTTGCCAACATCACCGGTTACACGGGGGTGATCGGAATCGTAGCCCCGGTGAGTAGCAAGATCAAAGGCCACTGAGAGGCCTCTCTGTCCTGCAGTCAGATTTCTGCGATAAAACGCATTCGATTCTTCAGCTGTGGAAAATCCTGCATACTGCCTGATGGTCCACGGACGCTGTGTGTACATCGTGGCGTACGGGCCTCGGAGATATGGCGGCACCCCCGCTCCAAAACCGAGATGGTATAGATGCTCGGCATCGTCAGCACTGAACCGTGATTTTATCGGAATTTTTTCCGGGGTTATCCACTCCCTTTCACTCTTTTGATCTGGCAGCGTATCTATTTTCGGGTTGAATTCTATTTTTGAAAAATCAGGCCTTGTCATGATTCCTCCGTTTCCCTAAACAGTTTATTCTGAACAGCAATCAAAACCTGTGGCAGATTCATCCCCTTCCCGATGAAATGATCAATACCTTCTTTGCGCCAGACTTCCTCTTTTTTGCCCGGTTTGCCGGCAAGTACAAGCAATCCCCGGTTTTTAAATGCCTGGCAAAAAAGCGCAATCAGTTCGTCATATTCGTGGTCTGAACTGCACAGTACAAACAGATCAACTTCCTGATTTTTCAGCCCATCCACTGCCTGTTCAATGGTTTCAAACCCAGGTGGACGGTTGATTTCAAACCCGCCGCACCCCAGTGAATTTTGTGCATAGTAAACTCTTGCATTTCGCCATTTGCGGTCGCCCACCGGAACCAGTTGTACCTTAGGCCTGAATCCTGTTTTTCGACAATAATTTTCTGTTCGCAGACGAATCTCATCAAAAATCTGTCCGGCCCGGTACTCCTCAACCGTTCTGTAGTGGACTCTTTGCGGTTCCAGAATAGTACTGAGCACATCACCAAGCAGCGCATCCTTCCGGAATGCCTGTTTTAATTCGGACAGTTCCTTGTTTTTACCGGGCCTGAAGTTATAAGCCGACTCCTTCAGTGAGGTTGTGAAAACAGGGGTACCGGGACTTTCGGGCAGTGCTTCTCTTGTGTTGGGATAATTGTTTGTTCCAACCAGGACCCGGTCTCCGGTATGATACGCCTTTTCTTTGCCCTCTTTTGATTTTCCGATTTCATTCTGAATCAATCCGTTTTTGAGAGCTGTGATGATTCCGCCTTCCTTTTCAATCTGCCGGAAAAAATCCCATGCTTTCCGGCCAATGGTATCCGTCAATGTTTCGATGTAGTAAGAGCCTGCTGCGGGATCGGCTGTTTTATCAAAATGAGCCTCCTCCCGCAAAATGTGCTGTACATTCCTGGAGATGCGTTTTGAAAATTCATCCGGTTCTTCTGAGAGAGAATTAAATGGCTGAACCGCCAGATAGTCCGCCCCGCCTGTAATGGCAGCCATCGCCTCCGTTACAGATCTCAGCATATTATTGTTTGGATCGGTTACCGTTTTATTCAGCCCGGTGGTTTCAGCAAGTATAGTAAGCGGTCTGTTTGATTCTATTTCATACGCCTCAAGGAGCTGACTCCACAGCAATCTTATTGCCCGAAACTTTGCGATTTCAGGAAAATAGAGAGGCCCGGCTGCCATTTTCACGAAAGACAATCCGGCTGTTTTGCGGCGCTGTTTCGTTTCAACAGAAGCCAGAAATTCACTTAGCACAGCAAGTGTAATTCCCAGTTCCTGCACAATGGTGGCACCTGAATGGTGCCAAAAATAAGTATTGGCACAGAAAATCTTTGAACTGCTTACTTCCGTAATCTGCCGGATAAAAGATCTTATTTTTTTTTCGGGAAGCGGTAATCTTCCGTACCTGGCAACAAATGAAAACGGATCATAGCAAAACAGGGCTCGTTCCGGCTTAAATGCACTACACTGTACCATCGCCAGGAAAGCCGGAGAGGCGAGGCCTGTATCAAAAATCAGCTCAAACTGCTCATCCTCTATTCCCTTGATCAGCGTATTGAAATCATCCAGCGACTGAATCTGTATTCCGGCCAGGTCACTGCCCAGCACACCTTCTCCCTTCATCGCTATCGATCGGATCAAAAATGTTTCTACCCCGCTTTGCAGCCCTATTTTGACAGAACGGTTAGCCTGGTAAGGATCAGCATCAAAAACGGGTTCCGTGCACCTCCAGTTTCTATTATCATAGAGCGGTTTCCCCGTAGTTGTTTTCAGTTGTACCCAATCTTCCCTTGTGCAATAAGGAGGTACTGTAAATCCCTCCAGAGTTTGCCAGTTGAGTTTTTCCCGCCCTTCTTTTCCCTTTACCTGCTCTGTAATAAGTTCATCCCACTGCGATTTGCTCAACGGGGAAAATTCGGAAAAAAGTTGATCGGGTTCTGTTGGATCGGCAGACATATATCAGATTTTTATTTAGACCACATATCTACTATTTATTAATAGATTTTTCCCTCAAAAACAAAAAATAGCAATGCGTGATTTCATTCCCTAACCTTAAGCTGCAAGTAGTCATTAGTATGTATGCTTTATTTATAATCGATTTTATCGCTTCAGAAAAATAATAGGATCTGCCGGAAACTTTGTGTTAAATTTTTATTCAGCGACCTGCACCAAAGGGATCGCTGTGCAACAAGAGTGCCCTTGTGCTTTTCAAGGGCTCCTGGCAGTCGCGGGGCGATACCCAAACTTTCCATAAAGCCAACCAAGCCCCCAAACCATAACTCTGCCAGGATTTCGCTCCGCTCAAACTCTGGCAGGTTGTTTTGTTTAGTTTCAATTTACAATTTAAAAAGTTTCCTATAGAGACAAATAAAAAAACCGGAGCGACATTTACTGCCTTCCGGTTTTATGGATAAAAAGATCAGGGATCCACTCAGATCAATCGGGCCACAACCGAATATAAAGGTCTCGGAAATAGATGCGGCTGTTCGGGTCATGGGCCTGCAGAGAGACTGTTCCCCGGTCCAGGCTGATGGTTCCTTCTCTCCATTTCGGTTCGGCAAACGTCATGACCACTTCACCGTCAACCTTGAATTTAATATCACGCCCATCCACTTTGATGTAATAGTCGAACCACTCGTGATCATCGTGCGGGGCATCATCCATAACATCATTTACGGCGTAAAGACTTCCGGTCTTTCTCGGATCGCCATGAGTAGCATTAACCTGGGCTTCGTATCCGTGCTGGGGCCATCCGTGATCCTGGAATCGGGTGTGGAAAAACACACCGGAATTCGCTTCAGGATAGGTATAGACCTGGCTCTTGAATTCAAAGTTCTTGAAATCTCCGCCAACTACCGGTCCTTCGTAAAAAAGGTGGCTGCGGGGTCCATCCACAACAATTCGTTCATCTTCCACCCAAAATGATTCGGTATTTTCACTCGCGCGCCATCCGTCCAGTGATTCACCGTCCCAGATCGAAATCCATCCGTGGCCGCGCTCACCTTCAAACCCGTCTGCAGCGGTTCCGTCATCATTCAGCTTTCCGGCTGCCCAAAGCAGTCCCGAAGCCACCAGGTTCAGGTTTACATCGTGCCCCATGGTTTCATTGTGGTGGCCCAGAGTACTGCTGAAGACCCGCACACCTTCATACTTATTAATCCATGCCACATCGTGGTAGCGTTCTGTGTCAATTCCATAAGCCCGGGCAAGCGGAGTGGCTCCCTGCATCAATTCTACAATTTCATATAACTCACCGTGGGGTGTTCGCCAGGTTCGCGGAAAATTTGCCATAATCGAATGGTGCGGCTCTATTACTTCCACCGTAAACGGCTGATGTCCTTCGTGGCGGTGCGATCGTGCACCTACAAACTCAAACCACCGGTTTGTGTCCTCACGATAAGAATGCACAGCGCAGTGAAGCATTACAGCCGGAAGCTGATTTTCCACATGTGCATCCACTATTCTTTCCACATAATCTGCACTGCCCACTTCCGTATGACAGTGATTGTAGAGCACCAGGTCATACTGTTCGGCCCAATCTGTATTTTCATGTCGAGTAAGCCGGAATTCGCTTTCCGCTCCGCTTTCAAAATCAATCGTAAACTCGATATTTCCGATTCGGTCAGTAAGGCCTCTTTCCAGAATTTCTTGCTGCACCTCATAATCGTGCCACCCGCCTCCGGTAATCATCAATACGTTTAAGGGATCGTTATCACTATTTGCTGCTGAAATTCCCTGAATGGTGGCCAGGGTTGCAATCACTAACGCTCCTGCCAGGGTTTTAAAGTAGTACATCGGGTTTTTCATGTTATCTTCAGTTAATGTTTAAAGAAATATTATGTTTCTTCATCGTTTATTTTATTTTTACAAAATCTGTATCATCTTTTGATTTTGCAAGTTAAAGTGCGTAAACATCTAACCTGCATTATTCACAAAAAATATATGATTGGATTAATCGCTATGTGTTATGATTAGCTATTATCAGACAAAGATTAAATTTTTTCTCAAAGTATTGTCACATACTGCGAAATTTGCCAATGGGCTACGTAGTCTCAGGAATGTTTTGCCCACAACCAAATCTCTTGGCGAATAATGCAGGCTAAGGAATTGTACTGCATTTTAAACATTTTTTATGCATTTTGAACCGGTATTTTTGATTCTAAAAATCAGAAAACACCCACTCAACACCTATTTACATCTTAATTTCAGGCTTACATCCTGCTTTAATTGAACTTTAACATGACAAAAAATAAGCTCAGATTTAAATCCATTCTTCAGCCAGTCTTTATTTTCATATTTTTGATGGCTTCCACACTCTTTTTTACCAATTGTGAAGAGATCACCGAAGAACGCCACATTCTTTTCATTGCAGGGGCCCCCTCTCATGGTTTCGGAAATCATGAACATTATGGCGGCTCAACTCTACTTGCAGCCACAATAGAAGAAGCGGATGCGGGTGCCAGAACAACTGTTATCAGCGGCTGGCCTGAAGATGAATCAATTTTTGATGATGTGGACGCTGTTGTGATCTATTCCAACGGAGGCCCCGGCCACCCGATTATGGATCATCTTGACAGCTTTCAGGAGGTGATGGATCGCGGTGTGGGATTTGTAACCCTTCACTATGCTGTTGAAGTGCCGCCAGGAGAAGCTGGTGATCTTTTCCTGGAATGGCAGGGCGGCTATTTTGAGACTCACTGGTCGGTCAATCCCTTCTGGACTGCCAACTTCACCGAGTACCCACCTCACCCAATCAGCAATGGTGTTGAGCCTTTCCAAATCCGTGATGAATGGTACTATCACATGAGATTTGCCGATGAAATGGCGGGAGTTTCACCCATTCTGACCGACCTCCCCCCCGCCGAAAGCCTCGACCGCGATGATGGCCCCCACTCCAACAATCCATACGTGCGTGAGGCTGTTCTTGAAAACCAGGAAGATCAGCATGTAGCCTGGGCATTTGAACGGCCTAACGGCGGACGTTCATTCGGATTTACCGGCGGCCACTATCACTGGAATTGGGGACACAATCAGTTCCGGAGAGTGGTGGCAAATGCTATCGTCTGGACTGCTGGGTTAGAGGTGCCCGAAAACGGACTTCAATTTTCATCGATCACCGCTCTTCAGCTGGCCGAATTGACCGATGACCCCATTCCAGACGACTGGGACCATCAGGAGATTCAGGATATGCTCGACGAAGCCAACAACTAACCCACATTTCTCATAGAAATAATCATGGTGAGAAATGCAGGCTAACTTTTCAACAAGACAAACCATTTAACGAATCTAACTCTTATCATTATGTCTCAATCAGATAAACCGATTTCCCGGCGCAACATGTTAAAAAACAGTGCAGCTCTTTCTGCATCATTAGCCGCAGGATTATCACTCCCCGGATCACTGATGGCATCCGGTCAAAAAGAACGTGGTAAAGCCGTTCGCAACGATCGCATCAAACAAATACTGGTTTCCTGGCCATTTATGAGTTTTGGCGATCAGTGGAGCCTTGAACAGCTATGCCAGGCAGCGGTTGAACTGGGCTGCCACGGAATTGAACTGGTTGGGCCGGATGAATGGCCCACTATGCAGGAATATGGTCTTGTATGCGGCATGTCTGTCAATGGCATGCCCGATCCACCATTTGAGAAGGGGCTTAACAATCCGCGATACCGCGATGAAGTGATTGCACTAACCAAACGCCGTATCCAGGAGTGCGCTGAAGCCAACGTTCCTAATGTGATCGCCTTTACCGGCTTTAAATACCGAGATCTCGACAATCGTGATGCTGGAGTCATCTCGCCCGATGAAGGAGCCGTTTACACCATTGAAGGCCTTAAAGAGCTGGCTCTGGATGCTGAACGGCTGGGGGTAACCGTCTGCCTTGAGCATCTGAACTCCAGGTATGAGAATGACGATTACAGAGGACATCCCGGCTACCAGGGTGATGACATTGATTACTGCGCTGATATTATCCGTCGTGTAGGTTCGCCCAACGTAAAGCTGCTGTTTGATATTTATCACGTGCAGATGATGAACGGTGATGTAATAGCCCGGATTCATGAATACGGCACCGATCTGATCGGCCATATCCATACCGCCGGGGTTCCTCACCGCCGCGAGCTGGATGACAAACAGGAACTGTTCTATCCGCCCATTATGGAAGCCCTGCTTGAGATCGGGTATGAAGGATATGTAGGACAGGAGTTCATCCCCACACGGGACCCGATGGAAGGACTGAGAGAAGCCATTGAATTGTGTGATGTTTAAACTGAAGTTCCAGCGAGAAACCTCCTAAAATTCTTTCTAAGACATTTTTAAATATAGATTTACGGGATATCATTGTCTTTTATTTGTACCCATGTAAATGTATTTACTTTGTTTGTTATTGTGTGCTTTTGGTGTAT
>JAFIFB010000113.1 GCA_020832285.1 Balneolaceae bacterium | reverse complement strand
CATGATGTTCTTGATTTTAAACAGATCTATTCGTTTGTGGAGACTATTTTAGCTCATCAAGTGCAAAAACTCTCACCACAATCAATGAATCTTGCGAATCCGCTGTTTTCTGATCTTTAGTTGTGCAACAGACACTAAAGCACGGGGCTATGTTCGTTCGTCCCTTCCGGGACTTTTATTCAGAAACCAATCTGTCACAAGTAGCGCAATGAGTAACGATAGAGTCGAATGAAGTCAAGATGCTATTTCAAAAAACCGTTCTCGGCTTCGTTCCTTCGTTGCCATTCAGTCCCTGCGCTACGAACTGACGGTTATTTTATCCATAAGATATATACGTTTTTATCGGTCAAATCATAATTAGGCTCGTCAGGTTTAAAAAAATTACCCTGTAAAACCTGAAAGTTTTTGATTATATGTGTTTGGGTGTCACGTTTTCGAGCTTCGGCAGATGTAGTTTCAATCGCTAAGCCGCGAATATCTTCTATATCGCTAAGTCGAATGATATGCGATTGCTGAGATTTAGCGACGTAGCGATATTCGATCATTAGAGATAAGCCGTTTTTCCTGCAAGATTGCATATCCTTTATATTTGACTGGCTAATCTGTTATGAAATGATTAAAAAAGATATCAAAGAAAAGAATTTTATTGCACTTAACCGGTTTCTTTTGCTTTGTGCCATTTATAAAGAAAGAAATCGAAAAATTATTTATTGCAATATTGTCTTTCTTTGGATAAATTCACCCTCGGCTGATGTCCTTTAGAGTACTGTCTGGGTATCTTTATTTAAGCCAAAATATCATGAATTTAATGAGCAAAATTACATTCTTGATAAACGAATTTTTAAAAATACTTCCGTAGCTGGAATACATATGAGATAATGATCTGCTCAAAGATCAGAGGTCCCGGATGTTGACAACGTCCGGGATTTTTTTTGCTTACATGCAGTAAAAGGGTGATAAATAACTCATCTGTTAAATTTTTCCACTCCTTCCCGATTTTCCTGATATATTCAGGGCGGAATGTCTGTGAATCTCTTGAAAAAGATTGCATCTGCAGGTTAAAACAAAATTCTTTCTAAAAGACTTCATTATCTTTTGAATTTCCGATTACTTTCTTTTAATTGCTGTTTCGGCAATAGTCCAGTTTTGTTTTTTGATTATTGCTGTTTGAATTTAAAATTATGCCGTTCTATTTGAGGTATGTCCGGCAAAAAAATTGACTGACCAGGTATGAATCGTAAAGACTTTCTAAAAAAATCACTGCTTATGGGCGGTGCATTCACAATTGTACCCCGTCATGTTTTAGGCGGAGTGGGGTACAAGGCTCCAAGTGATGAACTGACAAAGGCCGTGATTGGTGTAGGCGGAATGGGGCGCGGGCATTTGAACTATCCGGGTTCTCGCCTGGTAGCGGTCTGTGATGTGGATCGCAATCATCTGAACCGTGCTCTGGAGATGGTGGACAACGGTGTAAGGGGCTACCACGATTACCGTGAGTTACTCGAGCAGGATGACGTGGATATTGTCCATATTGTGACCCCGCCGCACTGGCACGGAGTTATGGCTGTGGATGCGGCCAACGCCGGAAAAGACATTTGGTGCGAGAAGCCGCTGAGCCGCACAATCGGTGAAGGACAGAAAGTTGTTGAGGCGGTCCGCAGAAATGGACGGATGCTGCGGCTGAACACCTGGTTTCGGTTTCAGAGCAATTTTTACGGGATGGGTACACCGGTTGAGCCTATCAAAAAGCTGGTGGAGAACGATGTATTTGGGTGGCCATTGAAGATCACCCTGAGCGATACCACCGGTTTCGACTGGAAATTTGACTGGCGCGGACGTACTGATCTAACCCCGCAATGGGTACCTGAATCGCTCGATTATAATATGTGGCTGGGCCCGGCACCATACAAACCGTATCATCCCCACCGGGTTCACAGTACCTTCCGGGGATACTGGGATTATGACGGCGGTGGTCTTGGTGATATGGGTCAGCACTACATCGATCCGGTTCAGTACCTTCTGGACAAAGATGATACCAACCCTGTTTATATTGAGGTAGATGCTCCGCAGCAGCACCACGATGCGGCCTCCAGCTGGCGCCGTGTGGAACTCACCTACAAAGATGGCTGCAAGATTGTTCTGGATGGAGAAAACCGCGACAAAGAGGCTGCCTTTATCGAAGGTCCCAACGGGAAGCTCTACCGCGGTTTCCGCTCCGATATTCCCGACATCCGGGAGCTGGCCGATTCACTGCCAGACCCTGCACCGCAAGTAACCGATTTCAGTGAGGCTGTTAAAGAGCGCAAAACCTTTGCACTGAACGAACAAAACGGTCATCGTTCGTGCAATATCGTAAATCTGGGTATCATTGCCGTGCGACTGGGCCGTTCACTGGAATTTGACCCCGACACGCAAAGGTTTGTAGGAGATGAAGCCGCTAACCGGATGATTCACCAGCCTATGCGTTCACCCTGGCAAATCTGACCATCAATCAAACTGGTAGTATATACATTATGTTCATGAATCAACGACTATTAACAATATTACTGTCTGCGCTGGTGATCGGCTTTCTGCTGATCCGGCTTCCATTCGCAGCACCGGCAGTCTCCCAAACCACTGAAAATGTACAAGAGCAGATTACAAGGCTGATCGTAAATATGCCCGCCAGCAGCCAGGCCGAAGAGCAATGGATCAACGAGCAGCTCCTGGATATAGGAAGTCCAGCTGTTGAAGTGCTGAGCGGAATGCTGAAGGATCCGGCCATTGGCAGCGACCTGAAGCCCCGCTATGCACTCAGTAGTTTAATTAATTACGTTGGCCGCCCTGGTGCAGAGCAGCAGCGCGAATGGGTGGAATCGGCCTTGCTGGATGAACTTCGGCGTGACCGGCCGGTAGATGTGACTGTCTTTTTGATGGAGCAGCTCTCGTTTATCGGGGGGGATGATTCAGTACCGGTTGTACAAAACTATCTGTGGCATCAGTCACTCTATAACCCGGCACTGCGAACGCTGCTTTCATTGGAGTCTGAACAGGCGGCAGAGGCTATTCGTGGGGCACTCACAGATGCTTCCGGATCTCGCCAGGTTGCAGTGATCAAAGCCCTGGGAGAACTCGGAGATGAACAGGCGGCCGACCAGATTGTGGAATTTGCAGGCTCCGATTCCTGGTCACTGGCTCGGATCTCACTATTCGCCCTTTCAGAAATTGGTCAGTCGGGCCAAGCAGAACTGTTTGAGCAGGCCATTGCCGGGCAGGAAGGATTCCGACAAAGTGAGCTAAAGAGTTTCTACTTGCGCTACGGGCGACAGCTGGCTGCACGCGGTTATGATGAAGAGGCCGAATCAATTGCCGTATATTTTTCAGGTACAGATCAACCGTCTCACCTACAAAGTCAGGCCCTGGAGTTGCGTTATGCAATCCACGGACAGGCTATGGCTGATGAGCTGGCACAAATTGCTGAAGGCTCTGCACCTGAGCTGGCACGCACTGCCCGTGAGCTGACTGCATCCCCGGGAGCTGGCTCCGGTTCCGGCAGCTCCGATACCTATGAAGATACCGATGGATTTCCTTCTGATCATTTTGAGCCAGACTATACCGAACTTTTTAATGGAGAGAACCTGAATGGCTGGAAGGTGATTGGCGATCATTCTGATTCGTGGGGAGTGGAAGATGGAATATTGTTTACTGATGGTGTAGGAAGCGGCTGGCTGGCAACTGAACAGGAGTACGATAATTTTGTAATAGAGCTGGAGTACCGGGTACCGGAAGGAGGGAACAGTGGTGTATTTATTCGCGCTCCGGAGGAAGGGAATCCGGCTTACCAGGGGTTTGAAGTTCAGATTCTGGATGATTACGCTGAGCGCTATGCAGAATTGCAGCCGTGGCAATACACCGGCAGTATCTACGATGTAAAAGCACCATCCAAAAGAGTAACCAAACCGGCCGGGGAGTGGCAGTCGATGAAAATCCGTGCAGATGGCCCGCTGATCCAGGTGACTGTAAACGGGGAGATGATTCTGAGTACCAGCCTGATCCATCACATGGAGAAAGCCGACGGGCACCCGGGCCTGAAACGCCGTTCTGGCTACATCGGCCTGCAAAACCACAGCAACCGTGTTGATTTCCGTAATATCAGGATAAAAGATATTCAGGAAATGGAAATAGAAGATCGGCGCTGAGACTGTTTATAAACTTGATATATGCCTGGTGGCGGACCTATTCCCGGAGTTCGTTGCCGGTGCATCCAAGCACTCATTATTCAAGGTTCAATTATCTCACTTAATCGAATATCGCTACGTCGCTAAATCTCATCAATCGCATATCATTCGATTTAACGATTTAAAAAAGCTTAATACATCAGGCAATTTGGGTGAATTCCGAAAGGTTTTGCAATCTATTACGATAACTTTTTTTGGTTTTCAGTAAAATACTATCAAACGATAGTGAGTTCGATACGTCTTACCTGCTACTAACTTAGTTCCGGATTTTCTTACCCTTTTTCAAAAAAATGTATATAGGAAAAATATTTAGCCTGCTGACTCTGTTTTTGTTTTTCTTGCTGATGATTGCGGCCGAAAATCTCTTTGCCCAAAAATATTCTGTTTCTGGAACAGTCTATTCTGTTGAAGAGGAATCTAGGGAAACCCTTCAGGGAGCTAACGTAATGATTTTTGAACTGCCGGACAGTATCTCTATTGGGGGAACAAGTACGACTGAAAACGGGGAATTCAGAATTATCAACATTCCATCGGGTGATTATTATTTGCGTATTTCTTTTCTTGGATTTTCAGATATAAGCAAGATAGTTCAGATTGAAAGTGAAAATGTTAGCGGTCTTGAATTTGAACTTGCTCCCTCAGATTATTTATTGGAAGATCTCGAAGTGGTTGCCCGGCGTCCGCGGGTGGAAGTGCGCGGTGATACTACTGCGTTTCATGCAGGGGGGTACCAAACCAACCGTGATGCAAGTGTGCAGGATCTGGTAACCCGCATGCCTGGTTTTATGATTGAGGATGGCAATATCGTGGCACAGGGTGAAGAGGTGATGAGCGTTCTTGTGGATGGAGAAGAGTTTTTCGGCGAAGATGCTGCTCTCACGCTTCGAAATCTACCCGCCGAAATAGTGGAGCAGATTGAAGTATATGACCGCGAAAGCGACCAGGCGCAATTCACCGGATTTCGCGATGGGGATACTCGCCGTACCATCAATATTGTGACAAAGGACGGGATGAACAACGGACAGTTTGGCCGGGCCAATTCTGGTTATGGTTCGCAGACAAGGTATATGGCTGGCGGAAACTACAATTATTTCAACGGCTCGCAGCGTCTGTCGTTTGTGGGGATGAGTAACAATGTGAATCAGCAAAATTTTTCGAGTGAGGATCTGCTCGGGATTTCCGAAGCGGCCGGTTCGGGAGGCGGAGGCAGGGGTGGAAATCGCACAGAACGAAATTTCAGGGTTGGCAATCAAAGCGGAATCAGTGCTGTGAACTCTGCAGGGGTGAATTATAATGACCGATGGAATGATTCATGGAGAGTAAATGCAAGTTACTTTTTTAATATGGCTGATAACACCCATGATCTGAATCGGGAACGGCTCTATCTGTCCGGATTTTCTGCCGATCAGCGTTATGATGAAGTTGCCCGTAATACCAGCGACAATTACAACCATCGTTTTGATATGCGGATGGAACACACTATCGATGACAGGCGCTCCTTTATTTTTGCTCCCCGAATCAGTGCACAGAGTAACAGCAGCTTTCGGACGGTTGATGGGTTTACCCTGGATCACAACCGGCTGCTGATGAACGAGATCCTGCGTGAAAACAGTTCAGATCAAACAGCTTATAACGTGTCCGGATTTATGCTTTACAGGCATCGCTTTGAAACCAGGGGGCGGACATTTTCCGCTAATTTACGCACCAACCTGAGCGATCGGTCCGGGGAACGCTTTCAGTTCGATGAAAGCACCCACTATGATGAAACCGACCAGGTGTTGATTAACAATCAGCGCACAGATATAGTAACGGGCGGCTACAGGCTTACTGGGAATTTATCATTCACTGAACCTATAACCGAACGAACTCAGGTAATGCTCAGTTACCAGCCATCTCTCAACCGGGATGAATCGCTCCAGGATGTCTTCCGGTTTGATGAAGCCACAGCAAGCTACAGCCTTATTGATACTACGCTGACGAATCGATATCAAAATCACATACTTTCGAACAGAGTCAGGGGCAGCTATCGCTTCAGGGGGGAGAGATATAATGCGAATATCAGCCTTTCATGGCAGCACACCGCGATGGACGGGGAGCAGACCTTTCCCCAGCTCGCCGATATCGACCAGACATGGCAAAATTTCCTGCCCGATGCAACTTTCCAGTATCGGTTTGGCCGGCGTTCAAATATCCGTCTGAATTACAGAACGGATACGCGGACTCCATCGGTGCGACAGCTTCAGGATGTGATCGATAATTCAAATCCGCTTCGGATGTCAACCGGAAATCCTGAGCTGAATCAGCAGTTTTCTCACAACCTCTCATTGAGGCTGCGCCATACCAATCCCGAAAAAGGGAGCTCCATGTCTGTATTTATCTCATTTAATTATATGGAGGATTACATAGGGAACCGAACTTATGTAGCGCAAAGTGATACCCGGCTGGGTGAGGGCATTGTACTTGCACGGGGTGGACGGCTTGTGTCACCAGATAATATCGGGAGTGCCACAAATTTCAGGACACATCTGAACAGGAGTATGCCTGTGGATCTTCTGAGCAGTAACCTGAGTCTGAGTGCCGGTATAAACTTTTCGCAAAGGCCCTCTTTTATTGATGAAGAACGAAACATTACCGATAATACGCGTCTGAGCAGCGGATTGAACCTGAGCAGCAACATCAGTGAAAGGGTGGATTTTCGGGTTTCATACAATGCCAACTATAATATCGTTGAAAATTCAATCCGGCCCGAGCTGAACAACAACTATTACGCCGGCCGTGCCTCGGGTGTATTTAACCTGATGCCGTGGAGAGGCCTCGTGGTTGCAAGCGATATCAATTTACGTCATTACGAAGGCCTGGGAGATGATTACAATCAGAGTAACATCTACTGGAATGGTTCATTAGGCTATAAATTTCTTGAAAACGAATCTGCTGAATTTCGTATAACCCTGTTCGATATTCTCGCCCAAAACGACAGTATCAGTCGATCTATATCGGAAGATTACATCGAAGACTACCGATCCAATGTACTCACCAGGTATTTTATTATGACATTGAGTTACAACTTCCGGTCGTTTGCGGGATTGTGATTAAAAAAATTGGATAACTTGCTGAACAGTCAGACCTGAAATGTTTTGTGCAGTATTTCATACGTAATTTCAGCATTCTATTTTGAACCCTGTCAGGTCTTTATCTATCAATTGAGAGTTGATATAACACTAATGCATTTTTATCTGTAAAACTGTGAGAGTCATCATACGAGTCGAATCAGGGATCATCCCAATCATCTCAGTTGGTCAATTTTCCAAAAAACTCGTCTGATGGCTTATTCGATGAACCATCTTTGACACGTCCCTACGGCAGCATCTCAATCCTTCCGGCCCCAACTTTCTCCTCACCGCCCGGAGGTGTGAGCTCTGTTAATCTCAGGTATCGGCCTTCGGTTTGAGAGTCAAAGAGTACGGTTCTGACAGAAGGATCATTGCGGATATTTCCGAAGGAGCCGGTATGGATGGTCTCCCAGGTTTGGCCGTCAGTGCTGATATCTGCCTGGTACGATTCGATGTAGCCGTTTTGACCCGGTACCGGTGTGTACATAAAGCCGGAAATAGTTTGAGATTGGGTCATGTCGATCGTGATCGTGTATGAAGGTGAAGGCTCCTCTTCGCAGCAGGTCCAGGGCCGGGTGAGTTGGATTTCCTGTTCGGTATCTGACTGAGTGCCTGTTACCGAAGCTGTCCATCCGCTGCTGATGATACCGAACCGGGCTTCACTCACCGGCCCTTCACGCCCCTCTGTTATGGCTCGTGCTGTCATCTGGCCTCCTTCAGGCAGTGCAAACGGTCCATCGAAGCGAATGGATTCTTCTGTTGGAGTGGAACCATCCAATGTGTAATAAACAGGCTGAGACTGATCGGCTGTACCGTGATCGTTCCAGGAGAAACTTGTGCCAACGCCGAGGGTGACTTCGCCCTCATCATTTCGCCGTATCACAACCGGCTTGGGCGGCTCATCATAAAAGTGAGCAGAGATATGAGAGATGGCCGGGTTCAGGCGCGATTGGGTTATCTTCAGGCGAAAACGGTCTGTTTCAACGGCGGGGAAACGCAGAATTCGTTTGTATCCGATGGTTTTTCCGGCTGCTACTTCAGTCCACTCACCGTCAATCCATGCTTCCAGATGGTGCTCCTCTACCCGTTCACCGCGATGGGCGATCGCCTCCTGAATCATCAAACGGTTAATTCGCCGGGTTTCTGGGAGTGATATGTCAACCTCGGCCTGTTTACCGGGAGCTTCCCAAAAGCTATCTCCGTTTCCATCGAAAACTTCACCCGCTGTTGATGAGGCACCATCAAATAGGTTGTTCCCGTACACCTCGCGGATCAGCCGGCCGGTTTCGCGAAGGATATCGGCATCTCTTTGGGAGAATTTGCCTTCGTCGTTGGGAGGTATATTAAGGTGGAAAACACTGTTCCCGCCAACTGAACGCTCGTAAATATCGAACACATCTTCGGTGCTCCGAACCTGCTGTTCATCATCATTCCGCCAAAACCAGCCGTGACGGATTGAGGTATTTGTTTCGGCCGGATAGTAGTGAAAAAAGCGGGTTTCTTCATTGATTCGGTCCCGTCCGGCGATATTGTCATCCATCTTATCCGGCCAGTCGTAATGGTCGGGGTCGGTGTCGAGGGGGATTACGTTGTACTCGGCTTCGCGGGTACGGCCGCCTTCATTGCCGCACCAGCGAACATCCGGCCCTTTGCCAAAGATCACGGCATCCGGGGCAAGCTGGCGGATCATGTCGTACCATGCGTCGTAATTATAGGTTTGTCCGGTGCCCGGTCTTGGGTTTGCACCGTCGAACCACACTTCATGGATGGGGCCATATTCGGTGAGTAGCTCAAAAAGCTGATTGAGAAAATATTCGTTGTAATCATCCACGTTGTAGGTGAATGTGCGTTCATCTTCAAACGGTCGGCCATCCACCGGACGGGGAATGGTTCTGTCGGTAAACTCGCTGTCGTTGCCATAATATCCGTCCAGCGATTCGATCTGGAATAGATCAGCGGGAGAGAGGTAAATTCCGATTCGTATGCCGTATTCTCTGCACGAATCCACCAGCTCACGAATAACATCGCCATCACCGTCTTTCCAGGGTGAGGATGCCACGGAATGGTCGGTATAACGGGACGGCCAAAGCGCAAATCCCTCGTGATGTTTCGCTACCATCACCACTCGTTTCATTTCGGCTTCATTCATCAGGCTGCACCATTGGCCGGTATCCAGATCGGTTGGGTTGAACAGCTCCGGTTCCTCGAGGCCGGTGCCCCATTCCCTGCCGGAAAACGTGTTTGGTCCGAAGTGGATAAAACCGAAAAATTCATCTTCAAACCACTTCATCTGCCGTGGATGAGGCAGAACCCTTGCAGAAAGTTCTATTTTTTGTTCAAGAGTGTACCCTTCAGGAATTTCGGCTGTTTGGACATGATAGTTGCCCTCGGACTGTGAGCATGAAAAAAGTATAATGATGAATGAAAATTTCAAAAAAAAGAGGAGAGTGGTTCTGAGCATTGTGCTTACTTTATCGATGAATCTTGATCTGTTTTCCTCTTTAAAGATCCGGATTGCGGAGTTGAAGGGCAACTGAATTCGGCCGGCGGGATTAGAGGGTTTGGAGTACGTATATCTACGAATCATTAATTTCACCACAAGTATAGTACAAAAGGTTTGCGCCCGCCTTGGGGCTTACTGCCGTCCGTTATTCTTTTTTCACAGGGCGCTGCCCTGTGTTGGTGATACCGCTCCTTTGGAGCTTTCTTACAGACCGCGACTTTCGTGCATTTGATGATCCTGTTACTACATTTGGAACCTGAATATATTAATGACGCCTGCAATGAATACTGTAACTTCCGCATCGGGTATTTTCTGAAAGAGTTTCAGGTCACCGAAGGCAGAACTGCCGGGTTCCCGAAAATTTATTATGCAATGAAGCGAAATGTCTCTCCACAAAATGTGGATTTGCGAACGAGATCAACAACCTGGGAGGCGGGTATATTGTGGTGGTCGTTGAGAAAAAATGCGAAATACCAAAAGTTACCGTTAAAAAGGTTGAATAAAAATGTAAGGCATTGGCTTTAATTGGCTCATACAAGCAGAATTCAATATTCGAAGAGCCCCGCAGGGGCATCAGCATCAACGCAGGGCAGCGCCCTGCGCAAAATACAGGAACCCAGAAAAAAGCTCTGAAAGAGCGTCATCCCTAACCAAGTTCAAATCGATGCAACAATCTCTATCACAAGGAATTTAAAATACATTACGAACAAATTTATGGGCCTTCGAAATCTTGAAAGTTATAGGGGCAGTTTTTTTCGACATTTCCCCCCTCAGATGCGTTTACCAATGGCTTGCCCATGGCAGTATCTGAAATGGTTCTCCAGCACATAAATTTACGGAGAGCAAGCGTGCAAAGTTTATCGCCTGCCCTACGAAGCTTTCCTGGCCCTCGAAGTTTTAAGGAAGTGGGTAGCGTATCAGGGCCTTGCTGAGGAATAATATCTTGGTGAGAAATCCGGGATAGCTTAAATCATGTTTTGTGCCATTACCTCAAAATGCTGTGGGGAGCTCCGTTTTGCACCGCAAGTCCGGAGGTTGTTGGGAGCGAGTCTCTGCCAAAAGACTTTAAATACTTTAGCACTCTATAAGAATTTTTAAATCATCGACATAAAAAAATCCCCGAACTTATAGGCTCGGGGATTTTTCGTACTTAATTCCTATTTGGTTTTTTGGAATTTATGGGGCCGGACCGAAGTTCGGATCAGGCAACCCAACTTTTCCATGCGCGATAACATAAATATCACCGTTCAGATCATTACTAATGTAGTACTGGCCAGGGGCGGTTGTATTAACGGTTCTACGGCCTTGCTGCTGTTGCGGGAACATGGTTTTGCCGGCATAAACATGGGATTCTGTAATGGTTGTACCGGGGTTCATTTCAAATGTGGCACTAAAGCCGCCATTATAATTAACCACAACGTTACCTACCAAGGTGCCTTTTGAGGTGTCACACTGTCCGGCACCAGCCCAAAGCGGCATCACATACTGGCCAGCACTAATTGGGTTGCTCCATCCCCAGTTGTTGAAGCCGTTGTCGCAGAATGTTGCATAGGGGTCACCTTTTGCCCAGGCACTTTCAAAAACATAGCACTGAACATTTACTTTGAGGGCGGCATCGGAAGAATTCAGAATGGTATCATCATCACCAATAACTTGTGCGGTATTGTCGTATTTAAAGCCGCCGCATTCTTCTTCTTCCTCATATTCGGCAAAAGAGAAATTTTTGTCGTAGGTGAATTGTGTTCCCATTGGAGCGGTAACTGATCCAAGATCAACACTGCCAAACAGATCACTGATATCTTTCACCAAAGCGGTTTCATTGATTTCTGATTCAGGATCACCCCAAACAATGGACTCTGTGGCTGTGTATGGGCTAAACGGATCGTTTTCATCTTCATTTACAGTTACGGTAACCACATTATCACCTTCTGCATACCCATCTTCGCTATACGTACAAATTATCGTTGCATCAACAGCAAGAGTGTATGGGAATGATATTCCAGCATTGTCAACGCTACATTCAATTGCAATTTCCGCGCCGGCCAGTTCGTCAACTACACTATCAATGAGCTTGGCAGAGGCTCCTATGTTTGTGATGGTTATTTCACCGGATACATTCCAGCCACTGTCTTCGTAACCTTCGTAAGTTACGTCAACAGTCCAGGTTACTTTTTCATTGCCGCTGCCATCGGTGTAGAGCCAAATCTTGGCGTAATCATCCAGCAGAAGGCCTTCTTCAGTGTCTACAGATTTATCAACAGACCAGTCGTGGGTACGAATGTAGGTGGTGACTACTGTTTTATTTACGTCGAGTGATTGACCATTACCGGGGCAGAAATCAGAAATTACCAGTCCGCCACCAGGTCCCTCAGCTCCGCCAAACAAGAATATTGTGGCTTCAAGATCATCTAAATCAAAAAATGGCGTGTAAAAGTGCCAGATGTTTGCTTCCAATGGCTCTCCTGGTTCAAATTCGCCAGCTCCTGAGCCATTTAATATCAAAGTTGCGCCTGTCGAAGAACCTTTTGTATTGAATACCCAATGTATCCATCCATTATCTGTTCGATTCAATTCACATTTTTCTGAATCTGTACCACGCCCGTCCCAATCTTCGGTGTAGGTGTGTTCAGAGTTGGCTAAGTTTGCTAAAGTGCTGCTTTTTAGTGAACTCCCATCCTTGTCATTCACCGACACCGGTCCGTCATCCGAACATGAGGTCAATGCGACAGAGAATAGTGCAATAAACAGAATTCTGCTTAGTGTTTTCATAGAAGTGATTGTGTTAGGTTGTTTGGAAGTAAGTTCGAAACAGTTAGGTGAGATTAACTGCAACATTGAATTTCCCTTTGTTTTTTTACTCTCTTCACTGAATCTGTTTCTGTTAGTGTTATGTATATTTTCACACTACTTAAAATTCATTATAATTTACATTTCAGTCAATATTTTTATTAATTATAATAAATCACTTTAATATTATTAAAACTGTTTAATTAAATTTTATTAAATAATATATTCTAATAAAATTATTGCATTATGTGGTGAGTGGAAGGGAGTTTTTCTGTGAAAGCTGTTTATATAGGTCTGATATAAATGAGCTCAGCAAAGACCAATCATTTCCACACGCTTCAGCTTTCGGTACGCGATTTGTAGAAACACCGGCCTTCGATTGTGTGGCTGATGAGGGGTATTAATTAACAACGCCTTGTCTGCTCTCCTGGCTGAAGAGCTCTATGATATTCGTAAGGATCCGGATAATGTGAATAACCTGGCTTTAAGACCCGGCTTATGAACAAGAAATCAGATAATACAGGAATTCTCCTGGGTAATTTGATATGATGGCCCCTGCTGATGCCTCGAGGTGTGGATTCCAATCATCAAAAATAAACCGATTGGACTGGACGAGCACTATACCGGGTTAAACTGGAAACTGATATCTGATAGAATCGGATAAAGGTGAGAGCTCATCAAGCCACTTATCGGGTCCTTGTGGCGAGCAATAAAGTAAAAATTTTAGAGGATATGCCGATACTTGGGACAGTGGCAGAGCTGAATTCACCAGAGTGGTGAAGGTGCTAATTTTAAAAAATTTTTATTCAAAACTCACATTAGTTTAATTTGGATTTCGGACCATAACATCTTCAGAACCGGTATTCCTGATTATCTCAAATTCAACATTCCAAATCTAAATCCAACGTCAACTAAGAATTTATTCAGAGGTGGCAAGTTGCGTAGAAAATGCTTGCTTTTTTCTGAAATTTGAATTCAATTAAATTGAGTTATAATTCAAATTTATAAATCCGGATTAAAAATGTATCAGCAATATAAACCCAAAGAGAGTGACTGGAAGCAATTCAGTAAAATGGTCCCGGATCTCAGGGAACGATATTTGGAAGAGAACATACCGTTCTTTCAAGAAGTTTTGAGTGATAATAATCGAACACCAACGGAACGTTTTTGGGATACTTATAAAAAAAACAGAAATTTTCGCATCGCCAGTTTTGGCCAAAACTGACAATAAATCGAGATTTTAACAGAATTTCTGATCAAAAAATCTAAAAAAGTGCATTTAGAAAACCTTCATTTTTCAAAAAACTCATTCATCTTCCTTTCCCTCATTCTGGCCCTGATATTATCGGGCGGATGTAATTCAGAGGATGCCGCTGATTCCGGTTCCAAAATCAATCAACCCAACATCATCTATATCCTCGCCGATGACCTTGGCTATGGCGATATCGCTGCTTTCGGGTCGGAACACATTCAGACTCCAAACCTGGACCGGATGGTGGATGAAGGAATGAAATTTACTGACCATTACTCCGGCAGTACTGTTTGTGCTCCGGCACGTTCTGTATTGATGACGGGTCTTCACACAGGCCGTACACCAATTAGAGGGAACCGTGAGGTTTTGCCCATTGGACAGCATCCGCTGCCTGAAGGGACAGTCACGCTGCCGGGCCTGCTTCAGGAAGCCGGGTATAAAACCGGTGCTTTTGGGAAGTGGGGACTCGGATATCCCGGATCTGAAGGAATGCCTTCGCTGCAGGGATTTGATATCTTTTTTGGATTTCTTGGCCAGCGCCGGGCCCATTTTTACTACCCGGAATTTCTCTTTCGTGATGTGAAAGGGCAGGAGCTGGAACGTGTTTACCTGGAAGGCAATGAAACAGAGGATGATCCCGAACGAAGACCCGGTTCCGGCCGGCCGATATCCGCAGAGCAGTACGCCCCGGATGTAAAACACCAGGAAGCTCTTGCCTTCATCGAAGAGAACAGAGACAATCCCTTTTTCCTCTACATTCCATCGCAGATCCCTCACGCCTCGCTCGAAGTTCCTGAAGATTATCTCCAATACTATCTTGATGAAAACGGCGAGAGTATTTTTGAAGAAGAGCAGATTCCCCAGGGGCATTACGTGGATCAGCCGATGCCGAAAGCAACCTATGCAGCGATGGTGACATATCTCGACCATCAGGTTGGTGACATCATGGAAAAACTGAATGAACTTGGCATTGCCGAAAACACCCTGATCATTTTTACCAGCGATAACGGTTCCTATTCTGAAGGCGGCTACCATTACTCCATGCTCAATTCCAATGCTCCGTTCCGAGGCGGAAAGCGCGACCTGTACGAGGGCGGAATTCGTGTACCAACCATTGCCTGGTGGCCGGGAGTTGTGGATGCGGGCAGTTCAAGTGATCACATTTCCGGATTTCAGGATATGATGCCGACCTTCAGCGAACTGGCCGGGATTGATTACCCGGAAGATATAGATGGTATTTCAATAGTGCCAACACTGAAGGGACAAGGAGCTCAGCAGCTGCACGAATATCTCTACTGGGAATTTCACGAACAAGGCGGCAAACAGGCGGTTCGGAAAGACGACTGGAAAGCTGTACGTCTGAATGTTCGCGAAAACCGCGATGCTCCGATTGAGCTCTACAATCTTGCCGATGATCCCGCCGAAGAGAACGACATTTCCGATGAACATCCTGAGATTGTGGAGGAGATGGATCGCCTGATCAGGGAGTCTCATATTCCATCGGAGGTATTTATGTTATTTGATGATTAATGATAACAATCATACACTATGAAAATAAAAATGAAATCAAAAAATTTTCCATTGCTTTTTCTGATTGCACTCCTGTGCAGTTTCTGTTCTGTGTCTTTGGGGCAGGCTCAATCCTCAAATACAGAAACCGTCCGCGGCAAAGTCTGCGAGCAGTCCTATTTTGAGGATGGCTGTCCGGCAGATGTACCGGGCATCGAAGGGGTAATGGTTTCCAACCAGCGGGAGGTAGTGCTTACCGATGAGAATGGGTATTATGAGCTTCCCATCAAAGAAGAGATGGTGGTTTTTGTAAGCAAACCCGCTGACTATGAATATGCTGTGGATGACCAAAACATTCCGGTATTTTATTATATCCACCAGCCGGAGGGTTCTCCGGAGTTCCTGGAATTTGCCGGACTGGAACCCACCGGCCCGCTGCCTGAATCGGTAGATTTTGCCTTGGTACCCTCGGGCATTCAGACCGAGTTTACCGCCATTGTTTTCGGCGATCCACAGCCGCGCGATCATACCGAACTTTCCTATTACCGCGATGCCATTGTCCCGGAGCTGGCCACCGTAGATGCCGATATGACGATGGTACTGGGAGATATTATGTTTGATGATCTCTCCCTGTTTGGACGTTACAATCAGATTATGAGCACGGTGGGTATGCCGGTCTTTAACATAGTTGGCAATCATGACCTGAATTTTGATGCCGATCAGCTTGACCGCGATCCGAACCGCTTTGCCCGGGAAACCTACAAAAGTTATTACGGTCCCACATACTACTCATTTGCACACGGCGATGTGCATTTTATTGTGATGGATAATATGGAATACCAGGGTCGGTCCGAAGAGACCGGCCGCGCACAGTACGTTGGCTACCTGGACGAGAAACACCTGGCCTGGATTGAAAACACCCTGACCCACGTCCCGGAGGATAAGCTCATTGTGCTGATGTCTCACATCCCGCTCTACGGGATGGAGCACGACCGGGGCAATATCAATACGCTGAACCGTGAGGAGCTGTTTGCCCTGCTGGAAGGCTACGATGATGTTCTCTACCTTGGCGGACACCGGCATCTGACCTACCAGCATTTTTTGGGAGAGGAATTTGGCCGGCATAATCCCAATCCGATTCATCATGTGGCAGCCACAGCGGCCTGCGGATCGTGGTGGAGCGGGCCGGTTGACAAGACCGGAGTTCCGGTCAGTACCCAGCAAGACGGGGTCCCCAAAGGCTACCACCTGTTTCATTTTAACGGATCAAGCTACTCCGAGCTCTACAAGGCAGCCGGAAAACCGTGGGATTACCAGATGCGGATTGAATCGCCCGGCGGCGGTATCACCAGAGAAGAACTGGGTGAGACCGATCTGATGGTGAATGTGTTTAACGGCAGTGAACGTTCAGAGGTTCGTTACCGGGTCAACGAAGGAGACTGGGTGGAGATGGAGCGTCAGGAAATTGCCTACTCGCCGTTTTTTACAGAGCTTTATGCCGACTATCAGCAAAATGCCACACCTACCAATCACATCTGGAGTGCGCCGTTGCCCGATCTGCCTGAAGGTTCCCATCGAATTACTGCCTGGACCCGCGATATGTACGGACAGGAGTTTACTCAAACAAAAGTGGTAGAAGTCTATGAAGGCCATGCCCCTGATGAGATTGGAGGAGCTGAAAGGTGAGATTTCAGAATATTGGCTTTACCGGAATGGGTGTGGACGTGGACAAAATTGATATAAAGGCCCAAGCAGTCCCCTCTGTGAGAGGGGAAATGTGAAGACAAAAAGGCGGATCCTGATTTGTCGAACGAGGGGTGTGTTCTGGGCATAGGCCCATTTTTTGTGTCCTGAGCCGTTTCATGGCTTGGCAAACACACTCCTCGTCAGTCAACAAATTAAGACAAGTCGTGTTTTTTGAACACGACATTCTCATTAAATCCAACGCTGTCAGGTCCAGTGGGTGCTGACAGATTTCTACCGACATTTCGTAATAGACCTTATTATATATTCACACCAAAATTTTTTGGTGATTAATCCGAGTTAAGGAACCTGTATAAACATGAAAATAGTGATGTTTTTTTGGATAGCTTTTTTGTTTACGGCAGACAGTATTTTAATTGCAGAAAAGAGTTTCGAAAGCTCCCTGTCTCAAACAGAAAATTATAAATCAGGTGATATCCGTAATTACGGCGCTGTTGGGGATGGAGTTACGGATGATACAGAAGCTATTCGAAGAGCTGTCGAAGAGTCAGGTGGTGCGATTCTTATTTCATCCGGCCGGTATCGAATAACTGAAACTATAGAGGTTACGATGTTGTCAACCGGACGGGTTGGGATAAACGGAGACAGCGGCACTGGCAGTGTGATTATGGCGGGGGCCGGGCCGGCATTTCGTATTATCGGATCTCACCAGGGAACCTCCAACCCGGATTCTGTCACCGAAGATGTTTGGATATATGAACGGATGCCTGTCGTCGAAAATCTGGAGATCAAAGGGGGGCATCCGGAAGCTGACGGACTGGAGTTTATCGATACGATGCAGCCGGTTGTCAGAGGTGTGCTGATACGGGATGTACGCCACGGTATATTAGTACGTGAACGCAGCCGGAATTTTATCCTGGATTCAAGCCATATCTACAACTGCAGTGGGAGTGGGCTTTTCTTCGACAGAGTAAACATCCATCAGGCAAATGTGCTGGGCAGCCATATCAGTTTCTGTAAAAAGGGCGGGATTAAAAGTGTCGGAAGTGAGATCAGAAATTTGCAGATCACCGGAAATGACATCGAATACAATTATGATCAGGAAGCGGATGAGTCCGCAGATATCTGGATTGATGTAAGAGAAGGAACTGTGCGTGAAGGAACCATCAGCAGCAACACGATTCAGTCGGTTCCATCCCCGGGCGGTGCAAATATCCGGTTCATCGGAGCGGATGATTCGTATGATGAGACAGGCCTGTGGAGCATTACGGGAAATCACATCAGCAATGCGTACAAAAATATTTATATTACCGGCGGGCGTGGGTTCACAATTACCGGTAATTCTTTTATCCGGGGGATCGATCGAAACCTGGTTGTGGAAAACAGCCGGAACATTGTATTCAGTTCGAATTCCATCGATAACAACCCCGATTACCAGGAAGATGCCGGAAATGGAATCACCATTCGCAACAGCAAGGGAGTTCTTCTGACTGGTTTGCAGATGGACATAGCCGGACCGGCAGAACATCGGGCAGGAGCACTGGAAATATTGAATTCAAGCGAAGTATCGGTTACAGCTTGCCAGATATTTTACCCGGACCCTACAGGAATTTATATTGAGGACAGCCGAAATATTCAGATCGAACAGTGCATGATTCAGAAAAAAGATGACCAGCCCGGGATGACTGCCTCCATTCGGATTACCGGCAGCTCGGAACAGGTATTTATTCGGAATAACCTGGTCACTTCCGGCAGTGAAGGCGATATTATCTCTCTGCCCAGTACAGTGATGATTGAAGGGAATCAGAATATTGATTGATATTGATAGGGTGAGCTGCAAAAAGAGTCAAAGCAAAAAGCATTTACAAATGAATTTCAAGCACTCTAATTCAAATGAAAAGTAAAAAAAATTAATTGATTTCATGTCAAAACACCTTGCCATTATTCTAATTACACTCAGTTCATTGTTTCTGATTTCCTGTGAAGAAGCAGAACACGCAGATTCAGCTCAAAATCCAAACATCATCATTATCTACACCGATGATGTCGGGTATGGAGATGTCGGAGTTTACGGGGCGGAGCTGATTCAGACCCCAAATATCGACCAGCTTGCCGCTGAAGGAATCCGGTTTACCGATGCGTACGCAACCTCATCCACATGTACTCCCAGCCGTTACTCGTTGCTGACCGGTGTCTATGCATTTCGAAACCCACGTGCACAAGTACTGCCGGGCGATGCCCCCATGCTGATAGAACCCGGCAGCCTGACTCTGCCCGGAACGCTTCAGAAAGCCGGTTATCGCACATCGGTCATCGGGAAATGGCACCTGGGGTTGGGTGATGGTGACCTGGACTGGAACGGAAAGATAACTCCAGGTCCGCTGGAAGTGGGTTTTGATGAATCATTCCTTCTTCCGGCTACCAACGACCGGGTTCCAACGGTGTATGTGGACGGACATTATGTGTACAATTTGAGTGAAGATGATGACCCTCTCCGTGTAAGTTTCGAAGGGCAGGTTGGTGATCTCCCTACCGGCCACAGCCACCCTGAGATGCTTCGCTATCCGGCAGATGATCAGCACTCCGGAACCATCGTGGGAGACATCAGCCGAATCGGTTTTATGGACGGCGGCCAATCGGCCTGGTGGGATGATGAAGAGATGGCATTTCTGTTTGCCGAACGGTCCGAAACGTTTATCCGTGAAAATGCCGGATCTGACCAGCCTTTTTTCCTCTACCTGTCGATGCATGAGAATCATGTTCCCAGGGCTCCCCATCCTCAGTTTGTGGGAACCAGCGGGGTTGGGCTGCGGGGTGATACCGTTCACGAACTGGATTGGGTGGTCGGGGATGTTGTCCGCGTACTCGAAGAGCTGAATATCCGTGAAGAGACCCTGATCATTTTTACCAGTGACAATGGCCCGGTCCTGTTTGATGGCTATGAAGACGGTGCACTTGAGCAGAACCAGGATCACGATCCGAACGGAGGCTTTCGGGGCGGAAAATATATTGCGTTCGAAGGCGGTACCCGGCTGCCATTCATCGTGAGCTGGCCGGGCCAGGTGGAGCCGGGGATGGTCTCTGAGGCGATGATCAGCCAGGTGGACCTGCTGGCAACGTTTGCCTCACTCACGGGGGTGGATATTTCAGGCTACGATCACCTTGACAGCCAGGATATGCTGGATGCACTGACTGGCCAGAATGTTGAGGGAAATGAATTTATCATTCAGCATTCATCAGACGGGTTGGCTATCCGGAAAGGTCCCTGGAAATATATCGAACCCGGATCCCGTGCCAGCTGGGCCTATAACCGGCATAATCTGGGTGATACACCCCTCAACATTGAACCTCTTAATGAGACGGAATATCTCTTTAACCTGGATGAGGATCCACGGGAAACCACAAACATGGCCGGTGAATATCCCGACAAAATAAAGGAGATGAGAGCATTGCTGGAAGAAGTTCGTGAAACCCCTCTGCATAGACGAATGCAGCATAACCAATAAAAACTTCTTTTTATGGCACGAATCAATTCAAATAAAAATATATTCTTACTGTTGATCACCGCAGCCTTGCTGTTTACAGTCGGTTCAGCAACAGAGCAGGTCGATTCGGATGAAAAGCGGCCCAATATTATCATCATCCATGTTGATGACCTTGGCTGGGCGGATCTCTCTGTTCAGGGAAGTACGTTTTACGAAACCCCTCATATCGACCGGCTGGCATCCGATGGAATCCGGTTTACGGACGGATACTCTTCTGCATCTGTTTGTTCACCTACGCGTGCTGCACTGATGACCGGCCGCTATCCTTCACGGGTTGGAATTACCGACTGGATCAGGGCCGAATTCCAGGGAGGGGAGGTTCCCGAAGACGGGCAAAATCCTACCGGGTATGAAGGCAACCCCGACCAGCCCCTGCTTACCCCGCGCAATCCTCTCTGGATGGAGCATGAGGAGGTAACCATCGCCGATATTCTGAAAGAAGCCGGCTACAAGAATGTACACATCGGCAAATGGCATCTTGGAAGTGAGAACTGGTACCCCGAAACACAGGGCTTTCACATCAATATTGGTGGAACGGATTTGGGAGAACCGCCTTCGTTTTTTGATCCCTATTACAGCGATCATGTTGGCTACATTCCCACTCTTGAGCCGAGAGAGGAGGGAGAATATCTGACCGACCGCGAAGCCTGGGAAGCGGTAAATTTTATCGAACAACATTACGATCAGCCGTTTTTCCTGCACCTTGCCAATTACGCGGTTCACACACCGATCCAGGCAAAAGAAGAACTGATTGAACGGTATAAAAACAAGCCGCCCACCTTTCAGGATAATCCGGTGTACGCAGGGATGGTGCACAGTGTGGATGAGGCCGTGGGTGCAATTGTTCAGAAACTGAAAGAGCTGGACATCTACGAAAATACGTTTATTATTTTCACCTCCGACAACGGAGGGCTGGACCGGGCGGATGCAACCACAAACGATCCGTTTCGTTCCGGAAAAGGATATCCGTACGAAGGTGGAATCCGGGTTCCGTTTATTGTAAGCTGGCCGGGTGTTATTGAACAAGCCAGAGTATCGTATGAACCTGTGAAAAGTTTTGATATCCTGCCAACGGTGATCGATGCAGCCGGCCTTGAGTTGCCCGAAGGCCTGGTGATAGACGGTCTTTCGCTTTGGGATCACCTTTTATCGGGAGGGGAAGCCTCTCTTGAGCGGGATGATCTGATCTGGCATTTTCCACACTACCGGCAGGGGCGAAATATAACCCCATACAGCATCATCCGCAGCGGCCACTGGAAATTGATCAAATGGTGGGAAGGTCCGGAGTTTGAACTTTACAACCTGTTCGATGATATCGGAGAAACCACAAACCTGGCTGATGAACACCCCGAAAAAACCGAAGAGCTTAATACCAGACTGTTGGAAATTCTGGAAGATACCGACGCCAAACTGCCTCGCCCAAATCCCGATTTCGAATGAATTGAATGATTTAATGTAAAACCCTCTAAGGGCTTCAAACCCTTGGAGGGTTGTAACCGGATTAACCAAAACCAATCCATCATAACCGATGAATAACCGATTTTTACTAACGATTCCTATTCTTTTATTTGGGATGATATTTTTGTCCTGTGCTGCCGACGATCCAGTTCCTGAGCGTCCCAACATCATTTTTATCTTTTCCGATGATCATGCCAGTCACGCTGTGAGCGCATACGGTTCGGAGATTATTGAAACGCCCAACATGGACCGGCTGGCTCATGAGGGAATCATCTTTCACAATGCCTTTGTTACCAACTCTATTTGTGCGCCCAGCCGGGGTGTTCTGCTGACCGGCAAGCACAGCCATATCAACGGTCAGCTAACCAATGCCCAAAGGTTTGACGGCACCCAGATGACCTATCCGCAGGTTCTGCAGCAGTCAGGCTACCGGACAGCGTTGATCGGTAAGTGGCATCTCCAGAGCGATCCCACCGGCTACGACCATTGGGATATCCTGCCCGGGCAGGGGCACTACTACAACCCTGAGTTTATCACCCCGGAGGGAACTACAGAGATTGAAGGGTATGTAACCGATATTATCACCGACAAAGTGATCGACTGGATTGAAGAGAACCGCCAGGGAGGGGAGCCGTTTATGGTGAACTACCATCATAAAGCTCCGCACCGAAACTGGAAACCCGGCCCGGATCATCTTGGGATGTTTGATGATATCGACCTGCCCGAACCGGAGACGCTGTTTGCCAACTGGTCGGGCGAGCTTTCTGATCAGGAAGGGCATGAAGATTTTCCTGAGGGTGAGTGGACCGGCAGAACCTCGGCTGTTCAAACCCAGGAGATGACCCTGATGAATCATTTCAGTCCGGCATGGGACCTGAAGTTTCCACCCGACAGCGTGATGGATGCTTCCCACGCCAACTTATGGAGAGACCGCTATGCACGCTTTAATGATGAGCAGCGCCAAGCCTGGGATGAGGTGTACGATGCATACTACGAAGAGTTCAAAGAAAAGGATCTTCAGGGCGAAGAGCTGCTGAGCTGGATCTACCAG
Source organism: Balneolaceae bacterium (assembly GCA_020832285.1). GTDB lineage: Bacteria > Bacteroidota > Rhodothermia > Balneolales > Balneolaceae > Rhodohalobacter. The sequence goes on along the minus strand of JAFIFB010000113.1, from coordinate 1,220 downwards.
CGTTATGTGAAAGACTATCTGACTACCATAGTCTCGATCGATGACAACCTGGGCCGTCTGCTCGATTACCTGGATGAGGCCGGGCTTGCAGAAAATACGGTTGTGATCTACACCTCCGACCAGGGGTTCTACCTGGGCGATCACGGCTGGTACGATAAGCGCTGGATGTATGAAGAGTCGCTCCATATCCCGCTGCTGATCCGATGGCCGGCGGGAATTACACAGGGTACCGTAAATTACGACCTGGTACAGAATCTCGATTTTGCCCCCACGCTGATCGATCTGGCCGGAGAGCCGGTTCCTGGAGATGTTCAGGGCCGTAGCCTAATTCCGCTCATGAGAGATCAAACCCCGGATGACTGGCGGGAGTCGATCTATTACCACTACTACGAATATCCCGGCGAGCATGCCGTACAGCGTCATTACGGAGTGCGAACGGATCGTTACAAGCTGATTCACTACTACCAGATTGGCGAATGGGAACTGTTTGATTTGGAGACTGATCCGCACGAAATGCAGAGTGTATATGATGATCCTGATTATGAAGGGATCAAAGAAGAGCTGAAACAGGAACTGGATCGACTTCGTGAACATTATGAAGTGCCGAAAGTAGATCCGGTTTAGTTACCGGACGGTTTTTTTGAAAAATGAGTCTGTTCAGAACGATTCTGCTTTGTGCAAAGATCCGACCCAATGCACATGGTTTGATGCTTACCGCTGAATTTGCCCTGAAGGGGTGCCGTATCACAGCCCCGGGTGGATCGTTTATTGCGGAACCCGGGGTTTGAGTGAGCCAAGAAAATTAAACCTCCGGCTCGATTTCTTGAAAAACATCGGTTTATATCGGAGGTTTAATGGTCAAATCTATGTGAGGGGTGGATACTTTTTTGGTTCTTGCCAGAAAAGTTTATCGAAATAAAAATCAGATGCAGGTCAATACTCCTGCAGGGGATAACCGCAAAAAACGCGGGGGACGAAGTGGGTCTCGACTTCATTCCTGCGCCGAAGTTGCGGCTTCTGCATTGCGCTTGACCTGACGGGAACCGAGTAAGGATACACAAATAAAGGTGGCACAAGCGGGTCAACTACGCCAAAGGCTTCGTAGACCAGGGACGCTTGGGCCATGCCAGTATTGAGATTTTTGTTGCGTTAATTAAAAAAATAATTTGGAACAAAGAATAATGTAACAAAACTTTACCCCCAACCCCCAACCCCCAACC
>JAFIFB010000070.1 GCA_020832285.1 Balneolaceae bacterium | reverse complement strand
GCTTTAGCTCGGGGTAACATGCATCGCGACATCACAGGAGAGTCCGTTTTGCGGACGGCACTAAGGATCGTAGCTTTTTTACAATATCAATTGTATCAAACGGGATCGGATGGTTTCGTCCCATCCGGGACTTTTCGTTTTAATAACTCATTCTAAACCCCGTGCTTTAGTTGTGCAACAGACACTTTAACTCGGGGTGGCTGAATGTTGAACGGATCTTTAACCCAACCCAAACTTCTGGTTGACATCCATGAAAAATCAGCTTACCATTGACCTGCATCAGGTTCCCGACGGCTCTGCCGTCGGGATGAAAAGGGAATCCGGTGACTTGTCCTCCGTAGTTTTATACGAAGAATGGGAAGTCCGGAACTATCCCCGTAGCTGTAAGCTCTATCTAAACTTTCGGTATCTTTGCCACTGTTCCAGCTAAAAAAGGAACGGGAAGGCTGCCGGAGGGGAGTAAGTCAGAAGACCTGCCTGATTGCATCAAAATTCAGGCTTTCGGAGGAAAAGCCGGGAATGTGCTATCACTGTACCCATACAGTACACCGACAGTTACACCCATCATTTTTCTCGAAAGCTCATCGGTTAACCTAAAATAAATTGAACAACCATGAGCAAATTCTACACTATACTCATAGCGGTCATACTTTCCGCATCATCATTACAGGCAGAACCCCTGGAAACTGTAGTCGACACTCTCGAACTTGACAGAATTGTGGTCACAGCATCCAAAATTCCACTCACTCTTCGCGAAACCACAAAGCCGGTTATAGTGATCAACCGACAAAAGATTGAACAGAGCGGCACCCGCAATATCGGCCAGCTATTAAACAGTCAGAGTGGTATCCGGGTTAACGACTCATACGGCTCACCGGCAAATCCGCAAGTTCTCTTTTCCCAGGGTGCTTCGGCACAGTATACACTTATTTTGGTTGATGGCCTTGCTATCAGCGATCCTTCAGGAAATGGCGGCGTGTTCGACCTGCGTTCACTTCCGTTAAATAACGTTGAGCAGATCGAAATCCTGAAAGGGAGTCAATCTACACTTTACGGTACAGATGCCATCGCAGGGGTAATCAATATCATCACAAAAGGTGCGGGTGAATCCCCCTTCAACGGTTCCGTTGATTTATCATACGGATCATATAACTCTTTCCTTGGGTCTGCAGGATTTAATGGTTCACTTGGCGAATCGCTGGGTTATACGTTCAACCTGCAAAGAGAATCCAGTGATGGATTTAGTGCTGCAGCAAACCCGGCCGGTGATACCAGTACATTTGGAGATGACGGATTTGTTTCAACATCTGTTTATGGAAAAGTGGATTTCAAACCCTCGGCTTCCATTACAATATCGCCGTTTATCAATGTGAATGATTTTACTGGCGATTATGATGGCGGTGCGTTTCAGGATGCAGATAATGAATTTCTACTGAAGATGTTTAACCCCGGCGTACAGGTTCGATATGTTCAGGAAAACATCGAGCTAAACGGTGGTTACAATCATGTGGCAACAGAACGGTCGTTCATCAGCGAATTCGGTGAAAGTTATTTCGAAGGATTTTTCAATAATGCAGACCTATACGGTACCTATTCATTTACTAATACAGTTCAGGTGCTGGCCGGTGTGAATTATCAGCATTCCGTGATGCCGGAGGATGATGGCAATGAACGGTTTCAGTCAGAGATACTCAGCCCGTATGCTACGTTTTTAATCAAAAACTGGAATGGATTCAGTACAGAAGTCGGGTTCCGGCTAAACAGCCACAGTGAGTATGGGAGTAATTCTACATACAGTTTTGCCCCATCATACAATGTGACGGAAAATGTAAAGCTGTTTGGTTCACTCACAACCGGGTTTAAGGCACCAACACTGAGCGAGCTTTTCGGTCCGTTTGGAGCCAACCCCGAATTGGAACCGCAAACCAGCCAGTATGTAAGTGCGGGAGTTGAAACGTATCTGCTTGATCAAACCCTGAAGTTGACGGCTCAATATTTTAACCGGGAGATCGACAATGTGATCACCTACACGTTTGACCAGGGATTTGTGAACCGGGATCGTCAGGATGACTCCGGTTTTGAACTGGCCGCAAACTGGATGGCAGGCAGCCGGGTAAGCCTTGGTGCTCATTATAATTACACAGATGGCGAACTGATAACACTGGATTCGGAAGGCCATGAAATCAGACAGGATAACCTGGTCCGCCGTCCCACTCACAATTTTGGAGGCAGCATCAGAGTAAACATAACAGACAATTTACAGGTTCGGATTGATGGTGATTATAACAGTGAGCGAGCCGATCTTTTCTTCAATCCCGAAAACAACTTTGCCGAGGAAGAGGTGGTGCTTGATGCATACACGCTGGTAAATCTGTACGCTGGTTATAGTTTGCTGAATAATCAACTGACTATTTTTACTGATGTCCGGAATTTGTTTGATACCGACTTTACAGAAGTGTACGGCTATAATACAGCCGGTTTTACGATAAAAGGCGGTTTACGCTTAAACTTCTAAACCTGTCAGAATCATGAAAAAACCATTTAAATTCGGACACCTCCAGGCCATCGTGCTGCTCTTTATCGCTGCGGTTGCAACCTGGCGGGTATTGAGCGTACATGATGGTGATGATGTATCGGCAATGGCCAATTTTACACCAATCGGAGCAATGGCTCTTTTTGGCGGTGCATATTTCTCCCGTATTAACTCATTTATTTTTCCGCTGCTCACACTCTGGCTGAGTGATATCATGCTAAACCGGTTTGTATTTTACGGAGAGTGGGTCTTTTTCTATAATGGATTTCTCTGGGTGTACGGTGCCTTTGCTCTGATGGTTCTTGCCGGACGATGGATGCAGCCGAACAAAGGTGTCGGCCGGTTTAGTCGGTTCATCAATAGTGATCGTATTTATACACTGGATTGTGACCGACATCGGGGTATGGCTCTCCGGCACTCTCTATCCCATGACGCTGGAAGGATTTTGGCTATGCCTTGTGGCAGCCATCCCGTTTGAGCTGAATCTGCTCGCAGGCACCCTGTTATACGGCGGGGTGATGTTCGGGCTTTTCGAATATTCGAAAAAGAAGATTCCGGCCCTTCAGGAGGCAGCTTCATGATGACCCTCGTAACCGGAGGCGCCCGAAGCGGCAAAAGCAGTTTTGCACAAAAACGGGCACTTCGGCTCTCACCGGAACCGGTTTATATCGCAACGGCTGAGGTGAATGATGAAGAATTCTCCGGGCGGGTGAAACGTCACCAGTTAGAACGCGGCAGTGAATGGACCACATTTGAAGCCAACAGAAACATTCATGAATTACCAATCAAAGCCCGTGTGGTGGTACTGGATTGTGTAACACTCTGGCTGGCAAAAATTTTTTCATGTAACCAGTATCAAACCGAAAACTCATTGAAAGATTTTGCAGCGCAGTTCAACCGGCTATGTAAGGTAGATTGCACCTTGATAATAGTAACCAATGAGATCGGGATGGGTGTACATGCCCAAACCGAATCCGGACGCAAATTTACCGATCTCCAGGGTTGGGCTAATCAACACATCGCCGAAAAAGCTGTTGAAGTAATTTGTATGATTTCTGGGATTCCGCTCAAAATAAAACCACTGGCTAATGAAACCATATAAAACGGTATTCCACTGGAGCGGAGGCAAAGACAGTTCCATTGCACTGCACCAAATGCTTGGTGGAAAAGGATATCGTATTGATCATTTGTTGACAGCAGTGAATCGCGATCGGGGCCGTGTATCGATGCACGGTGTGCGGATCGAACTGATTGAAAAACAGGCGGAACAGATCGGTATCCCATTATCCACACTCGATTTGCCCGATCAGCCCGGAATGCAGGAGTACAACGAGCTGATGAAGGAGAAGATGCAGAATTATCAGCAGCAAGGGTACAGCCACGCTGCTTTTGGAGATATCTTCCTGGAAGATCTTAAACTTTTTCGGGAGAAACAGATGGAGGAGGCTGGTATGATACCTGTATTTCCAATCTGGCAGGGCGACACCCGGGACCTGATCCGGCAATTTATTGACGATGGATTCAAAGCTGTGATCGCATGTGCCAAATCAGACAAACTGGATGCATCATTCGCAGGCCGTTTGATTGATGAGAGCTTTTTGGACGACCTGCCCGATGATGTTGATCCCTGTGGAGAGAATGGCGAGTATCATACCTTTGTGTACGATGGACCCATTTTTTCAGAGCCGGTTCACTTTAAAAAAGGGGAGGTTATCTACCGTGAGTACAACGCACCCAAAGAAGATGACGACCAGTGCGGGTTGTCAGATGAACGCGATCCCAAAAAGATGGGATTTTGGTTTTGTGATCTGATAGCTGATTGAAAAATATATTAAGACCTGACAGCATTCGCGGTGTTTTTCCGGGTTTCTGTCAGCATCAATAATTTTAGAAAAAAGTGAACAGAGGCCGATTATTTCACAAATCCTAGTGTTATGTCAAAGATAAAACGTCGGGTTAAGTCATCTGACGAGTTTTTCAAAAAATATACCAATGTAGATGATTGGGATGATCCCGGAACGACTCGTCTGATGACTCTCTCACACTTTTACAGTTGACATGACTGTAGTGCGACACTTCATTATAGACATGACACCACTGTATGAATTTTAAAATGGTTCTACGGGAAACCTTGTGGGTAGAGGTCTAATTTTCCAAAATAGAA
>JAFIFB010000097.1 GCA_020832285.1 Balneolaceae bacterium | reverse complement strand
AGTGTTATGTCAAAGATAAAACGTCGGGTTAAGTCATCTGACGAGTTTTTCAAAAAATATGCCAATGTAGATGATTGGGATGATCCCGGATCGACTCGTCTGATGACTCTCTCACACTTTTACAGTTGACAGGACACTAGCGGTGGGTAAGAAAAAACAGAGAAACAGAGAAACCGAGAAACCGAGAAATAAAAAAACGATAAAGTTTGTATGGGGTTGATTAAAGAAACGATATCGTAGCCACTTTCTCGGTTGGGCGTTTTTCGGTTGGACATTTGTCGGTTTATAAACCGGATTAATGAAAACTTCGGCTATTTGTGTATCACAATCTATAAAACATGAGTCACAAACTTTTTTGTGATTCACAGATGATACACAAAACGTATTCACTAACAATATTAATCAGCGATCGGAAAATGTAAATTGCCGGTTTTCTTCCGCAGTGTACTGATGATTCTTGCGTAAGTGGGTTAATGCGCCATAAGCGGTTTAGATTCAAACCGACAAACAGAGAAACAGAGAAATGTAAAACAGAGAAACCGATAAAGTTTGTACGGGTTTGTGCAGAGTAACGATATCGTAGCCACTTTCTCTGTTGGACGTTTTTCGGTTGGACATTTGTCTGTTTCACTGTTTCTCTGTTTTTTTGTAAGGAGAATTGATTTTCGGGTTCATATAAATAAATTCTGAAACAAAAGTGGGAAGAGATGAAAAATAAAGTATATGACCTTGAAGAACGGCTGATTAATTATGGTGTAGCAATTATTGATGCTGCTGAATCAATGAACAAAAAAAGATTTGCAGGGCTGCATTTGTCAAAGCAATTAATCAGGTCGGGAACATCACCCGGTATTCACTATGGTGAGGCACAGGCAGCGGAATCGAGAAAGGATTTTATTCACAAAATGAAAGTGATTTTGAAAGAGCTCCGAGAGACGAGAGGAAATTTGAGGATGAGCAAAAAGGCAAACCTGTTTCTACTGGCCGATGATATTGATAAAATGATTGCCGAAACCAGCGAGTTGATTGCCATTTTTGTGAAAAGCATTCAAACTGCGGAAAAACGATTAAACCGAAAAACTGAGAAATGACAAACAGATAAACCGATAAAGTTTGTACGGGGTTGTGCAGAGTAACGATATCGTAACCACTTTCTCTGTTGGACGTTCGTCGGTTGGTCGTTTGTCTGTTTCCCTCAGTTGTTAAATACAGGTGTGGAAATGACACATATCTATGATTTCGGAAGCTCTACAGTAACCAGAATTAAAGTCGTTGATGCGCGATGGGAAAACCATTACCTGCACATCCGATTTTATTAATGGCCAGAAACGAGATGCCAGAGGCCCATTGCGAACGGAGGATGAGATATGCTTCCACCGTGCCGTAGGTACGGAATATTAAACCTTTTTGGGGGCTAATTACAATGCTTGTCCGATCATGTGGCGTGCCCTGATGCCAAGACTGTGGATATGCACAAAGTGAGAAGCAAAACTTAGAACTAAAAACTCATCACCAATAACTAATAAGCCTATTTCCTTATTTTCTAATACACGAACTCACGTTGCACCGACGCTGTCAGGAGCTCACTCCGTTCGCACGCTGACAGGTCTATAATTCAACCTACTCCATTGCCTTATACACACTCTCCACAAACTCACCCAGTACACCGCCATCCAGCCAGCGGGTGACGATCACAAGGTCGTTTTGGTTGTCTACAATGATGTAATTTCCCCCGAAGCCGGCAGCGTAGTAGATGTGATCGGGGACATCTCCCCAGTCGGTATCGCCTTTCAGTGTCCACCACATGTACCCGTAGCTGGGGTTGGGATCGGACGGGGCAGGGGCCATTTCAATCCATTCGGATGAAATAAGCTGATTGCCGTTCCAGTTGCCATCTCTGGCAAAAAGGAGCCCGAACCGCGCCTGGTCCATCGTGCTGATAAAGAGTCCGCCACCGTGATGTCCGCCGCCGCTTACCGATTGCACTTCTACTCCGTCGACCATCACATAGGAGTTGTCGTATCCGTACCACCGCCATGCGGGCGTAGCACCGATCGGGTTCATAATTTCATCCCGCAGAATTTTTGGCAGCGGTTCACGCAGCACCTGCAGCAGCGAGTAGGCCAGCAGGTTTACGCGAACATCGTTATACTCGTAGTGGGTTCCAGGCTCACGAAGTTCGCGCATCCGCCACTCATCAATGCCGCCCTCGCGCGGCGGACGATCTCCCCAGTCTTCCATCCCGAAAAGTGTACCGTACCAGTCAGATGATTGATTGAGCAGGTGGTGCCAGGTGATAGAGGAATTGTGGGCCCCATCAAACGTTCGGTCCCAGACGTAATCTGTAAGGGGGTCGTGAACCGATCGGATCAGCCCGCGGTCCCAAGCCAGGCCTGCAACGGTTGTGAGGTAGCTTTTGGTGACGCTGAATGTCATATCCACCCGGTGCAGATCACCCCATTGGGCCGCAATATATCCGTCTTTGATAATCATACCTGCAGGCCCGCCCCGCTCCCTCACCGGTCCGGCCAGGTCGTGATACGGTTCACGGCTGAATGCTTCCAGTATGGCGATTCGCAGATCACGGTTGACGCTGTTTTCGTTATCCAGCGCCATCTGCCTCGCCTGTCGAATTAGCTCTTCATTTAGGCCTAGATCAGAAGGCGGTCGCTCCATCCACTCTGTACCTGCAGGAGGCACATAACGATCTTGTGATTGAACAGAGAAGGGGCTGAAAAAGAAACAGAGGGAAAGTATGAGCAGGAATTGGGTGAGATTGTGGATGTGGGAGCGCATATGATCCGGGTGAGTTGATGGTTGGTTGGGATAGGGTTAAAATAGGGTATTTGGGGAAATGATAAATAGAGAAACCGAGAAACAGAAAAACAGAAAAATGTAAAACAGAGAAACCGATAAAGTTTGTGTGGGATAGAACACCGATACGATATCCTAACCACTTTCTCTGTTGGACGTTTTTCGGTTGGGCATTTATCTGTTTCCCTCAGTTTCTCGGTTGGATATTTTTCGGTTTATCAAGCTACGTCAAGATATGCCAGCCTATTTCGGAGAGCATTATGCCATTTTTCATAATGTGTATTTTTCCGGCCCAAAGACTGAAAAACTGAGGGCGTTGATTATGCTGAGAGATTTGCTAACCGATAGCTTTAGGCTAAAATGTTCTCATTACCGGAATCGGAGACAAATACGCAGGCGGATCTTGTAAGTTCAACATAGCTTCGCAATTCAGCGAGATCGGGTTCTTTGGGAAGCCCGAAAAAATCGACATCGGCCTCGGGAGCAGAACGCATTGCCTCTTTAAAGGTACCGATTTCAACATGAGGCGTAACATCTTTTAGGCGGGCTACATCCAAAAGATTTTCAAGGTATTGATAAGCTTCTTCAATCTCTGATTCCTCAGCAACGGTAATTAATCGCATCTCCGCCCCCCAGTTTTTCTTGAGTTTGAAAGCAGAGAGCAGTGCAAGATCTATATTACCGAGATCCATACTGAGATCCCATTGAGGGCTTTTTTCCCTGATCCAAACATTAATTGAAGCTCGTCTGCCAAGCTGGGCTACGGGGTCTTCCACAAAGAGCAGTAATCCCATATTGTAGAACTGAGCCTCATTAATAATAGAATGAGTTTCCGCATCTTTTTCAGTTGATCCCTGAAGCCGAAAATATACATGGTAATGGTAAGTGCCTGGGCCAGGTAGAGCGGAATGCCAACACTGCCGCCCACTTCAAGGCCGAGTGATTGCGAAATAATAGAATAAGCACCACCCGCTTTGATCCGGATATTGGTAGTGATACAACTCATGGATAGCGCTGTGAAGGCAACAATAATGAAGGCAATGGTTACAATCCCCAAACCACCGAGAAGGCCCGCGTTACCAATCACCCAGCCATGACGAACGAAGAGGATAACACCAAGAATAGTGAGAAGTGTAGGCACAAAAACACCCGCAAACGTACCGTATTTTTCCTGAACGGTGGATTCCCGTTCATCTATTTGCTTCTGCAGCGATTCTTTTGATGACTCTTCCATTACAATCAAATAAATAAAGAGTAGAAGTGGCTTTTAACCCCACAAACTTAATAAATGGGATATTAATTGCATAAAAATAAATGCAAGCAGGTGCGAAGATCTCATGGTGGTTAAAAATCCGATTAGTGTTCAAGCTGGAAGAATTGAGGCAGGTAAATGAGTCGTGTTCGGGTTCTTTACACGTGTATTTGGGTATTTCAGTTCTCAGTATGTTAAACCGCGAAGGCCGCAAAGATGCGCAAAGGGGGACTATGAATTAGTATTTAGCTCGTAAAACCTTGGCGTTCCCTGGCGCCCTTAGCGGTTAATAAGTCCGATCTGTGTTCGATCTGGAGGAATTGAGGCAGGTAAATGAGTCGTGTTCGAGTTCTTTACACGTGTATTTGGGTATTTCAGTTCTCAGTATGTTAAACCGCGAAGGCCGCAAAGATGCGCAAAGGGGGACTATGAATTAGTATTTAGCTCGTAAAACCTTGGCG
>JAFIFB010000096.1 GCA_020832285.1 Balneolaceae bacterium | reverse complement strand
TGGGTAAAATTTCAGGGTAAATTTACGGAGTGAAAATGATGCTGTTTTTTTACAACATGTTATCAGCATACTGATTTGTCATGACGTGTCCTGTAATGACGAAGGATTTTTAAGAATTAAAAACATCCAGAATGGACATCCAACAACGAACCATAGAGAACAGGTTTTATTCCCGGCGGAAAGAGCTTATTGTTGTCATCGCCATGCTTCTGGTTCTGTTTGCGGTCTGGTATCCTGTACTGAAAAACGATTTTTTGACGAACTGGGATGACCAGTGGATGGTAACGGGAAATCCCCATCTGCTTGAGGTAACCCACCTGAACACCATCAGTCCGGAGGTCGTTGCCACGGTGTTTGCCGAGCCCTATAACGGGCAGTACTCTCCGTTCAATACCCTGGCGTATATGGTGATTATAAAAGCCGGGGGAATGGAACCGTTTGGGTTCCAGCTCTTTTTCCTGATGGTTCACCTGTGCAACTTTTTGCTGGTTGGCCTGTTGGTGCAAAAGCTGCTCGGGCAGATGCCCGGTATCGGCCTGAAGGAGAAAACGGTGAAGGTCATTGCCTGGCTGACCGCATTTCTGTTTGCCGTTCATCCCATGCAGGTGGAAGCCGTCGCCTGGATCAGTGCCTCCAAAATACCGCTGTATAGCTTCTTTTACCTGTTGGGGCTGTGGTTTTATTTACGCTACAAAGAGAACGGACGGCCTGGAACCCTGCTGCTTGTGCTGTTCTGTTTTGTGGCGTCTCTGCTGGCCAAAGAGCAGGCGGTGGTGTTTGTGGCCACATTAGTGGTGGTGGATCTGGCCATACATACGAACCTGAAACAGAAAAAGCTTTGGCTGGAAAAAATTCCTTTTGTACTCATTGCCCTTTTCTTCGGGTGGTTTACGCTCACCCTTCAGAGTACAGGGGTGGGCGGCAGCTACCCCCCGGGGCAGCGGCTGCTGTTTGCCAACTACAGCTTCTGGGAATACCTGGTAAAACTGACCGCCCCGTATGGACTTTCCTATTTTTACTTTTTTCCGATGGATCCGGGCGACCCCGTTCCGCTTCGGTTATGGTTCTATCCCATGGCTACGGCATTTTTTCTATGGGTTTTGGTTGAGTTCAGAGGCAAATTGAACTCGGTTCTTGCCATTGGCGGGTTGTTTTTTCTGATCAATATTGCGATGGCGCTTCATATTATTCCGGTGCCAAGGGAAGCTATAATTGCCGACCGGTATGTTTATCTGAGTTCGATTGGATTTTTTATGCTTCTGATTTATTTGGGCACTCTATGGTTAGTGACAAACAAAGGTGCTCTTCGAAACCTGATATTGGCAGGGTGTGGATTGTATTTGATCATCATTGCAGGATATTCCCACGAACGGGTGAAGGTATGGGAAAATATGGAGACACTGGATGAAAACATCCGGCCATTGGTTGAAATGCATACCGACGTATTGAATTTTAATTTGTCAGAGCCATGTCAATAGAGATGAGAAAGTTTTTAATTCAATTTTATCTGGGGCAATGGATAAAAAAAGCACGGCACTCCTTCTTAGATGTGAATGTCGTACAATTAATAAACAAAAACGTGCAAAATTGCGGTTTTGCACGGAACCAAAAAATAGAAAAAACCATGAAAAATCAAAGGAAAAAAGTCATCGTCTTTTTTGCAGCATGTATGTTTGCAATGATGATGATAATGAATGTAAATACCACGATTAATGGAACGAACTTCAGTGTGGCAGGTTATACCGCTGTGGTTAGTGGGAGTACTGGCGTATATTACTATTATGCGACAACTGAAACATGCTGGAACACTGGTTTCGAAATATATATATGTAGATTTGGTATTGGAAACTGTTGTATTCCTTGTCAAGCGCATTGTTAATAAAGTTGAATTATTTAATTCTTAAACAAGCTCCCCAAACAAAGGGGAGCTAAATCTATGTATACATATGCGAGTTTCTTCAGTTCTTTTATTGTGTATTTTATTTATATCCTGTACTCAAAACAAAGAAGAATTATATATACCTGATGATCTTGAGACTATTTACGTAAACCTGGAAGAGGCAGGTATTTTAAAAATGTCAGACTTTATTTCTGATATAGAATATGTGTATTTGGAAACTCCTGATGACAGGCCAATAGGCAGAATTCGCAAACTTTTGATGAATGATTCTTATTTTGGTTTTTATGATCAGGCAAAAAAGAGTATATGGATCTTTACAAAAAATGGAGAATATGTTAATGAAGTCATCATTCCTCATGGAAAAGGACCTGGTGAATTGGAAAATTTTGAGGATGTAATTTTAACGGATCAAGGGGAGATACATGCTTTAGGGTCTTTTAAAATTGTGGTTTATGACATAAAAGGTAACTTTATTGATGAAACTACATTTGATTTTTTGATTTATAGTTTTGAGTATGTCTCTTCTTTAGAAGAATATGTGGGATCTACTGAAAACAATACGATGTACGGGTTTTTAGAAAATGATCATGCAGGCCATAACCTGTTATATTTTGATAAAGAAGGGACTATCACCAGAAGTTCACTTCCAATTCTAAATGGCAGAGAAGAATTAGGGTATATAGTTCCAAACAGGTTCCCGTCTTTTCGGGATCAAAAGATTTATTTTCCACATTTGGTCGATGTGATTTATACATTAACAGATTCAACAGTCACCCCCCGATATCATATAGATTATGGAGTACATTCGATTCCAGAGTCTGCTTTTGATCGCAGGAAAAATTATAGTTCAGCTCCTGAAGGAATATTTGAATTTACTAATGAAGAAATTCTATCAAATGGCTACATAACCTACTTGAATTTTTTTCTTGAAACCGATCTGTTTGTTCATATTCAAAGTTCTACGGGAGAAAAACGTTTTACTGCTATATATAATAAGCAAACACAAGAAACGAAGGTTGGGACTGGCCGTTTAAAAAATGACATTGATTTTGGATACGTCCCAATCTTTTATGAAAGCTATGATAACGCATTATATACAATCATTGAATCCAATGATTTGTTACGCCACATAAATGAAATTTACGAAAACGATCCCGAGAAATATGCCGATCCTAAAATGCGGAGACTCATAGAATTGGCTCACGATCTGACCGATAATAACAATCCGATTCTCAAAATAGCCACTTTTATATCACCTGATTAAAATCGTAAAATTCGAGTGAATTTAATCCTCAAATCCCTCACCTATCTGAAAGCCAAAAGTTTTGGCAGAAGCCTTGGGCAATTAAGTGAGTTTATTACAGAGAATGGGCTAGCTGAAATGGAGCTGCAGGTAATAGCCCAAAGTCAGGGATACAATATCCGAATCATTCTAATTTTTATCTGGAATGATGTGGAGACTGATACATTAAATAATACGGCCATTCGAATGAATCAAAAAAGTATGCTGATCCCAAAATGTACAAACTGAGAGGATTGACATATTCGATGAGTGATTATAGTAATGTCATTTTAAAAATTAGAAGATTAAATATGAATTTTGATACTTAAAAAGGAAGTTTATAATATGAAGAAAGCAATGATGGTCACTACAAAATCCTGTTTTATTTCAGTAGTGGTACCCTGTTTCAATGAAGAAAAGAACATCCTGGGATTAACCCGGTTATTGATCCATGAGATTCAAAAATACAGAGACTATGAGATATTATTCGTTGAAGATGGAAGTAGGGATCAAAGTATAAAAACTGTTAAAAGTCTCGCTTTCGAAAATAGAAGAATTGGTTATGTGCAGTTTTCACGAAATTTCGGGCATCAAGTTGCTCTTAAAGCCGGGCTGGACCACGCCCGGGGCGACTGCGTGATTACGATGGATGCCGATATGCAACACGATCCAAAATATATTCATGAACTGATCCGGGTATGGCGGGAAGAAGGAGTGGATGTGGTCTATACTGTGCGGGATGATTCGGGTAAACGAACTCTTAAAACTTTTTTCTCATCGGTGTTTTATCGCATCATCAACGGGGTAACCTCCAAACCCGTTTATGCCGGGGCAGCCGACTTTCGCCTGCTCGATCGCCGGGTGGTGGACGAGCTTCGAAAGATCAGCGAACACCATCTGTTCCTGCGTGGTTTGATCCCCTGGATGGGGTTCCGGCAGAAGGCAATTCCAATTATCGTGGGGGAACGGGCAGCCGGTGAGAGCAAATATTCGGCAGCCAAAATGGTGCGTCTGGCCCTTTCGGGCATTACCTCCTTCAGTATTGCACCACTCCGCCTGGCGCTGCTGCTGGGCGGTTTTTTTGCGTTTTTATCCTTTCTGTACGGGGGGTATGCTCTTTGGGTCTGGCTGTTTACCGAGCAGGCCGTTCCGGGATGGACCTCGATCATTGCCAGTATTCTGTTTCTGTCCGGCATACAGATGATGCTGACCGGGATTGTGGGGGAGTATGTGGGCAAGACCTTTGAACAGGTAAAACAGCGCCCGGGGTATATTATTAAGGAAAAGAATATTCCGCAAGGAGACCGGTGAGAACGTAGAAAAGTGCGGACAGGGATGACGGATCTGTCTTAAAGCAACGATTTCACTTTTATCATGAGAGCATGAATCACCATCGGACTGAAAAAAATGAAGGCTGATTCAGTCAGTTTCTGAAGGGACAAAATCATGGGTAAAATTTCAGGGTAAATTTACGGAGTGAAAATGATGCTGTTTTTTTACAACATGTTATCAGCATACTGATTTGTCATGACGTGTCCTGTAATGACGAAGGATTTTTAAGAATTAAAAACATCCAGAATGGACATCC
>JAFIFB010000079.1 GCA_020832285.1 Balneolaceae bacterium | reverse complement strand
TTAGGGCTTCCTCAGACTAAAATAGTCAATTGTGCTCCAATGATTTACACTCAATAAAAATAATTTTAATGCAAGGAAAAATTCAGTTATATGCAAACTTCTTATCATTTATGCGTCTATTTTTTCGAAAAAATACGAGATAATTGGACATGTCATCATATGACTTCATATTAAAGTCGCTAAAACATTTCTTTGTGGCCTCTAAACGCCAATTTATGAAATTAGAATTTCCAAAGTGTGTGAACTTCGACTTTTTGAGGAAGCCCTACTTACAACATCATCTTGGAATTTCTATTCCTCTTCGATCTCTTCCTTATCGATCACCTCCTCCAATTCCTTCACATTGACGCCAAGCTTCACCTCCATCTCTTCGAGGGTAATACCTTTGGTTTCGGGCATCATTTTCCAGACGAACAGAAGCTGTAAAACCATCATCAATGCAAAGAAGGTAAAGATGGGGCCGGCTCCGAAAAGACTTTCGATGTAAACAAAGTTACCGGCAATCAGCGCGGCAAAAATCCAGTGTGTGCTGCTTCCGAGTGAGTTTCCGTAAGATCGGACTGAATTGGGAAAAATCTCCGAGATGAACACCCAGATTACCGCACCCTGCCCGATTGCATGAGAAGCGATAAATACAAAGACAAGAATCGGCATGGTCATGCCAGCGAAGGATTGGGTAAAAAAGGCAAACGCAATGGCTGTAAGTGAAATGATGTACCCAAATGAACCGATATACATCAAAAAGCGCCGTCCGAAGCGGTCAATCAGCAAGAGGCCAAGCATGGTAAAGGCCAGATTTACAACACCTACTCCCACCGTTGAAAGCAGAGCAGTTTCTGCACCAAGGCCTGCCAGCTCAAAAACACGTGGGGCAAAATAGATAATGGCGTTGATGCCCGAAACCTGGTTAAAAAATGCGAACAGGAAGGCCAGCAGAATAGGAAATTTAAATCGAGCACTGAAAAACTCCCGAACCGGAGTCGTCTTGCCGGGATTCAAATCACTCGCCTGGATCGCTTTCAGCGAAGATTCAACCGTATCGGGATTGATAACACGTAAAATTTCTTTGGCTTCTTCCACTCTGTTTTTCGCCACAACCAGCCAGCGCGGACTTTCGGGAATGATAAAAACAAGCGCGAGAAAAAGAGCCGCCGGAATCACTTCTACACCGAGCATCCACCGCCACGATTCGATGTTTTCGGTTCCAATCATAAAGTTGGAGAAGTAGGCAATCAGGATTCCCACCACCAGGTTAAACTGAAAGAGTGCAGTAAGTTTACCTCGTTTTTCCGATGGGGCTATTTCAGCAATATACATTGGGGCAACCACCGATGATGCACCTATACTCAGGCCACCGATAAATCGTGCAACCATCAGCGTGTATATTTCGGGAGCCAATGCAGAAGCGATCGCCGAAATCAAAAAGAGGGCAGCAATCCAGATCAGTGCTATTTTCCTGCCATATCGCTGTGCGGGCACACCACCAAAAAGTGCTCCGATTATGGTTCCATATAGTGCCATCGCTACCGTCTGGCCGATCATAATGTCGCTGAGATCCCACATCTGCTGGATGTTTTGCTCCCCGCCCGAAATCACGGCCGTATCGAACCCGAACAGAAATCCGCCCAGTGCAGAGATCAGGGCCCAAATGTAAATTTTATTATCCTTCATATCTGATTGTGTGTTATGGTTAAGTCAGGTTTCGGTTATTTCACAGGGATTTCTTCCTTCCCCGTCTGTATTCTCAGCCAACCCGCATTTATCACCAAGAAATTTGATTGTGGGCGTAGCGTCCCAGAAATGCAGGTAAGGCATTAATAATCAAATAGACAGATTTATTCATAAGTTTTTCTCTTAAAAATGCGGATTAACTGGCAGCGGTAAAGATTCAATCGCTTCGATAGTGCCGAGCGTGTATTCAGGAGTACCGCCGTTTTGTGTGGCGATGAACGCACCCATCCGGTTCGAATAACTGATTAGTTTCTCGGGCGGCACTCCATACAGGTAACCGGAAACCATTACCGCCAAAAAAGCATCACCGGAACCGACTGTGTCGGCAACATTCACTTTATAGCTTTTTCCTTCGTAAAACCGGTTGCCGTCCCATAAAAGAGCACCTACTGCCCCACTGGTTACACAAACCATCTCCAGCGAAAATCTGTCCGATACCTGGCGGATCGCCTCCTTCATCTCACCGGAAAGAGAAAACCACTTCTGAAGCTGTTCAAGCTCTTCATGATTCATCTTCACAACATCAGCCATCTGCAGCGATTGATCGGTTATATCCGGATCAACATAAGGGAAACGAAAGTTTAGGTCCAGCACTTTCAGACAATCAGCCTTTCCGAGCTGCCTTATCGTATTCCCGGATGTTTCTGAGCGCTGTGCGAGGGTCCCGAAAATCAGTGCATCGGCCGATTTAGCCACATCGGCCAGTTCAGGATTCAACGAAATTTCATCCCATGCTACTGGTTTTTTGATGTTGTATTCGGGGATACCGTTTGCCCCCAGATTCACTTCCACAAATCCAGTGGGAAGTTCAGAATCCACCTGAATTAAATCTGTGTATACACCGGAAGCTGCAGCACGTTTTACAGCTTCACGGCCAAGATCATCATCTCCCACCCGGCTGACGATATAAACGTCCAGCCCCAGCTTATTCAGGTGATAGCCCGCATTATAAGGAGCACCGCCAAGAAACAGTCCCGGCGGCATGGAATCCCATAAAATTTCCCCGGCACAAAGAATCTTCTTTTTCATGGTTATGGTTTGTTTGAAATGAATCATCGAAAATATGCAGTTTTCGATTGGATTCTACAAATTGGAATTGGTAATAATTCGGCCCAATCTAACCTCTATTAAATCAATCACTATAGTAAAAAAACTTTTGTATTCAGGAAGATATTTTGTCTCATTTTCTCAATGAAAATTGGAAGAGTTATCCGGTTTTCATCACATCGAATAAATAATGAGTAAGCCACCTAATAAATTAATCTCGAATCATCACCTACCAAATAGAAATATTTAATTTTAAGAACTCATCTCACAATCAATGAATGGATTCATACCCGGAAAAAGAAAGAATTCTAATACTCAAAAACCCGTAAAAATGAGCCAAACTAAATCAGTAGGAAAATAGCTGACAGTATTATTAAAAATTACATATTAAAGAAAATTAACATAAATATATCTTGGGATATTGATTGAAGAATTATAGAGCTATATTAAATAAAATCATTATTATGTAAGATATATATATAGGAAATTAAAAATTAAATATGAGAACAAATAGTTTTACGACTAAACATTTTTAATTGTAATTGTTTGCAAAATTAAACACATTTTATTATCTGACTACACATCTAACTAAATAAGAGTCCTATGGGGTTAAGAAATTCTTTGATATGCTGCATAAATTCATCAAATCATACAAGAGAACTACGTAGACTCATTGAGGAATGTCATTCTATAGCTCTTGCTTATTTAAAAATGAAAGCATCTGCAAACAAACTTTTTCTATTTCATGGAGAAGATCTTAAAGATTTGGCGTGGGACTTTATTGCCGAAAGCTTTGAAAAAGATATAGATGGACGATTAATCAAGTTTCAAGAATACTTTGATGGATATGATTTGAATGAGATGACTGAACCCGAAATAACATTTTTGATTCGAAAATTGATCTTTACTAAAGTTGAAGACAATCTATTCAGGGCTATTGGTGAGAGAGATCCGTCGCTTCGAAAAATTATCAGAAACTTAAAGTTGGCAATTCGCGAAAGTGATTGTGAATGGCGTGTATGTTTCAATAATGGTGACCTAGTAATTGAAAAAGGTTTGAATAACCTACCCAAAATGCCATCCGAATTTATGCAGATTAAACTGAGCCAAAGGCTGGACAAACATATTCAGATTCCTGACATTCTGATTGAAGTGATTGACATCATGATGCAACAGAGTGAGTATCAAAAGCGTTTTTCTTTGATAGGCCTTGCAATAATAATAAGAGAAATTTTTGTCCATTTTAATAGTGATAAAATTCAGGATAAAGTTATCCCGGATGTCGACTTGCGATTGTTAAATGGAGAGTTTGATGAATTCCTTGAAAGGAGTGTTAAATCAATCCGCTTCACAGTTGGTTATAACTATATTAGAAAAAATAAGATGTCAATAAAGTCATTAAATGCATATATGAATGCATCAAAAGAGATAGTAAAAGAACATTTTATAGGAAAGAATAATAATATCTCTCATTATGAGTGTTTAAAAGAACAAATGCCGGCACTGGAATATAATCAATTCAGAACGCATCACAGGCAAAAACTTGAATATCTTGTGAAACTTGTTAGAGCAGATTTGGTAAGAGTTTATAAGCAGGATTGGGCATAACTTTTCTGCAGTTGTAACAATTTGTCAGGATATATCTATAAATCATAATATTTTGAATAAGCCTACTGAATATCAAATTGAATTGTTTGTAAAGAACCCTGTGAAATTATCCAGAGAGGAAAGAAGGTGGGTTCGTGAATGGGTTGAAAGTGATGAAGAAGTTCGATTATTAGCTGTTTGGTTCAAAGAATTTTACAATCTAACTGAAGAAATTAAACAAAACAGTGAAAGAAAAGAGAGAAAACCTTCAATCATTCATTTGAAAGCAGTGTCAAATCAATTTAATACTGCAAATAATTTTGTTCTTGCTGCACAGACAACGGTTGCAAAGAACAAGCATAAATCAATTAAAACTTTTATTTCAGAAAAGTATAAGACACTGATACGTGTTATCTATGATGATGTGAAATTAAGATCCCGTCTTCATGTTATATCACAATATCTGAATGAGAAAGACATCGTGATATTAAAATTAGAAGATAATTTAAACTTCTTTATTAGCAAACCAGGCGGTATTCTTGAAATATCTGAGTCAGTTATTCCAAAGGAAAAAATTACTGATCTTGAAAAGTGTAGTATGCATTTGCCAATACTGAAGATCGATCTTTTTCGTGATAGCATTACAGGAAACATTACATATACATCAGATTCTGCAGATAAGGTAGGCTTTTCTCACATAATGGAAATAAGCAAGGATGAAATTAAAATAGATGTTGAAAATATTTCAAATACCTGTAAGCCTGATAAGATAGTCCTTCACACGGGTGGCAATTCAAGTTTGTGGTTGATTAATAGTGGCTTTTGCAGATTACCTGTAGAAAAATTGAAGAGCAGCAACTCTCTTCTGTTTTTTTATAAGTGAATATTATTATTTCTTCTGTATGATATAGCTAAACTGAAATTAAAGTTTGGCTTTTAGTCAAATTTAACAGTGCAAGAAATATGTAGTAGGGGACTTTTGACAAAATCATAATGATTTATGCCCAATCCTGTTCAAATTCAACAATTATTTCAAAAGCTGATATATCAATTTGAAAATTCTGTATCTATAAGATACCGATATCACATTTTCAGAAATTTTGTAAAAGAATTAGAGGGAGAGTATAAAAGATATGAGAGTTATATCAGCCACATTATAGCTGATTTACCATTGTATGGTTTGCCTGTTACATGGAGTGGTATTGACCCTGATGAATTAGAAGATGATCTTGATCTATTTGCAACACTCATATCAGAGTTGCCTGCCTTGAGAAAGAGCACTCATTTTAAAAAAATCAATGAAAGATTGCATGAAGTTTGTGTTTATTCATACAGTTGTCTGAATGAGTTTGAAGTGGCTGAAAAACATTTAGAAGATTTGACCGGTTGTAGAGTTTCCAGTTTATCAAAATTTGCTGAAGTATCTTCAGAAGTGGGTATTAAAATTTTATTCAAATACTTAATTCATGAAATTCAAATACTTGACAGAGAGATAAAAAAGTTAAATTCACTGAAAAAAGAAGTTCAGCTACTGATTGAAAAAAAAATAGGGAAGGTAATGATTCCCGTGGTTGAAGATTATGTTGATAACGACGAAGCATCTTCCATAAATTCCGGGAGGTTAAGGAGGATTTCAATTGAACTATACAGTGAATCTAAAAGTGAAGATGAGCTAAGTCGAAGTTTCAATGTCTATGGTATAGAAGAGCCCACATATCTTTATAAAAGAGAGGTTTTAAATGCTACAAGAAAACTATTAAGAGAAAGAACAAATAAATTAAATAATACTTTTTTTAAAGGATTAATTAGCTATGAATTAACCGGTGCACTACACGACGGAACTTCAGCCAATCTCGCTATATCTGCATTATGGTATTCAGCCTTATTAAAAAAAACCGGAAACCGTGAGAAGTTTATAATTAATCCTGATGCTGCAATCACCGGTGATGTTGAAAGTGATGGTAAGGTGGTAGAGATATCTTCTGAATCAATATATCAAAAAACAAAAGCAGCTTTTTTTTCTTGGATTGATGTACTTGTTGTACCTCAATCACAAAAAACGTTATTCGAAAGGGAAATTGAAAAGCTCCAAAATAAATATCCATCAAGAAGCTTGGATGTAGTTGGCGCAAATAAATTAGAAGATCTATTTTATGACCGAAGAGTAACTGATCTTGTCAGAACAAATCTGATATCTCAGTATTACAGGAATGTATCAGAGAAAATTGGAAATCCTGTTAGTGCGGCATTTTCGATTGTTTTATTAGGCATAATAATAGCTTTGATAACTGAACCTCGGGACAGAAACCCTGCCTCTTTTTCTTTTGAAGGTAATTATTTGGTACTAGCCAATAACAGCGGAAGTAAAATAAATAAAATAACAGTTGATGCTGAAACCGCTCATTATCAGTCAACTCAACGCGATATTGAAGTAAACCCGTTAGCAGTTTTGGCAGATATTACAAATGACGGGCAAAATGAATTAATATGGACGAGCAGAGGTAACAGAGCTGATGAACAAACTTCCGTTGTTTCAGCTTGGTCTGTTAGTGGCGATTCTTTAATTTGGCAAAAAGAATTAAAATTGAATTACAATTTCCCAAGACAGAGTGCTCTTCTTGAGACCGGCTTGAGAAGTAATCAAATTGGATACATTGAAACAGATAGGCTTAATAAAATCGTAATAAATGCAAGCTCCAATATCTATTTTCAAAATGTAGTTTTTTTGCTAAATGTTCAAAATGGAGAAATTATTTCAGAATACGTTCATATTGGCCAATTAAGAGCCATGATACTGGCTGATTTGACAGGAAATGGAGTCAATGAAATAATTTTAACCGGAATAAATAATGCTTTTTGGAATGCAGCTATTGTTGTTTTAGAAGCTAATAATGCTCAAGGCCATTCACCCTTAACAGAGGATTACAAACCAGAAGGAATTCATGCAGCTAATGAATTTGCTTATATACTTGTACCGAAAACACCTATTGGTGAGTATTTAAGCTCTATCGAAAAATACAATCAGGGGCGGTATATATTTTTTGATAATGTTAGTGAAAGTATATGGTTTCAGATTGCAGAAGGACGAAGATATTTCAGAGATTATAATGAAGATATCTTTACAATTCTTTATTTCGACCGAACGATGACCCCGATCGGTGTTGGAACGAATGATTTGTATGATATAATATCAAGAGAGCTTTACGAAGAAGGAGAAATTCCGTTTATTCCCGGCTATGAATACTTTGAAGCATATCAGGATTCACTGTTGTATTGGGATGGGGAGGGATTCCAAAAAGCGATGAATTTTTTTTCAGAAGAGAAAACTTTTGTGAAATAAGTTTTATTCTCTTCTAATTGTTGCTTCCAGATTTTGCAATTCATTTATAAAAGCTTCTGAACCGGGGAGGGTTTGTGTCTGAATTATTTCTTGCTCTTCAATTTCAGGAACATGAATGGTTTCCTGAATAGTTTTATTAATATAAATCACGTCATATAATGTGGTATCTGCAACAACTGTTGAATCGCTGTATAGCACATAAAGAAAATCGTTTACAGCCACACTGTCTGCAACACCTGGTGGACGAGGGGTGAATAAAAATGCATCTTCGTCATAATTCCACATCTGGAAAGTAAAACCATCATGATCTCGTTCAAACCTGAAACTGATGGGAAGCTCAGTATAGTTTCTGTTTAATGATGTTAGAACATCTGAAATAAGTGAGTTCTGAACCAGTTCAATTTGCGTTTCTTCCAACTCCCAGCTTTCTAAAGTATCAGCATGGGTGGGGTAAAAATCATCTGCTGATAAAACATTAGATGCATCTCTTCTCTGTTCAGTAATTGTCCAATTTTGCATTGTTTCTAATAGTTCTGGTGATGATGGAGAGTCAAGTAAATACACATTTCGAGATGGGTGTACCACCAAAATATCATTAGTGCCAAATCCAATATTACTGACATCAATGACCTCAATTCGTTCTATATCTTCAATAAACTCTGTTATTAAGAAGTCATCTATAATAATTTCTATAGATGCTGGATCTGTTATTTCTGCAATATTTCGAAATATTACAGAAACTTCCGGTTCCTGGTATTGTTGCCTTGCCTCAATTAGTGAAGAGAAACAGATAACAAATGCACAAAGCAATAATAATATTTTAAATAATCTAACCATATTAACCTTTATAATTCTCTCCACAACTGGAGGTAGTTTCTTGCCATTTCCATTTCACCTGAACTTCTATACAAATTTGTAAGAAGCTCATAGAGTGCTTTTCTATCATTTTCACTCAACGATTCAATTTCTTGTTCTGCAAGTAATGCATACTGTAGAGATTCATTAGTATTATTACTTAGTAAATCTGCAATCATTAAATTAGATCTCGCCCTGTTACTCCAACTTACTTTGGCACTCTGAAGGAAGTACTTTAAAGCTAAATTACGATCTCTTTCACTGTTGTATCTTACCCCCAAATTATAGGTAATTGTACCAAAATCATTGAAATATTCCCTGTAGGCTTCATTTATAGGAGAGCCATTTTCATCAACTTCTGTTCGTTGAACTAAATTTAACAGCCGGTTGGCACCCTCTTCTTCTTTTCCAAGCTGGTATT
This sequence comes from Balneolaceae bacterium, assembly GCA_020832285.1. Lineage (GTDB taxonomy): Bacteria > Bacteroidota > Rhodothermia > Balneolales > Balneolaceae > Rhodohalobacter. The sequence continues at coordinate 55,757 of JAFIFB010000079.1, read as the reverse complement.
GAACTACAGCAAGACGCCATTCAATTTCATCCTTTGCACGGGTAGTTTTCAAACTGTTCTTCAGTTCAAAAAAGCCAGCTTCTGCCTCTGCTAATTGATCACTGTTTACAAGAGAAATCAAGGAATCCCGCCGCATACTGCCCAGAATATTTCCATCATCCCAATTAATAAATTCCAGCTCACCTTCAATGGCAGCTAAATCATTTTCAGAGGTTGCATAGTTTTGGGCATTTTCAAACCTTTCAATTGCAGTATCAGCGTCAAATAGGTTTGTGTATGATTGCCCTGCATAGAATTCATAGAAAAAAACATTTAATGAATCATCCGGGCTGTAGGAATTATGTTCAAAATAGTAATCTGTGAATGGGATGGTTTCATGAAGCAATTCAATTGCTTTATCAAAATTTTGAGCGGCCGTTTCAAAATTTTCTACCAAGTAGTAATTTTCTCCCAGTGCCCCATAAATAACGAATTGTCCTTGTTCCAAGCGAACAAGCTTTTCAAGTATATCAATGGCACGTTCATAATTTTCCGTTTGATTTAATCTGTTGGCTTTTGCTCCGTATAGCTGAGCTAATACAAGCCTGGTTTGTGAGTCGAATGGATTTAACTGAAGGGCTTCTTCAAATGAGTTTATAGCATTTGCCAGTAGCAATGAATATTGCTCTAAATCAGCTTCTGATATTTCATTTGACTCTGCAATTGTAGTTGCTTCACCAAAATATTGTGCTCCTTCATTAAAGGAATCCACAAAGTCCGGATCATCTTGCATGTTATCAGGTTCATCTGTTGCTTCCAAAGATAAGTAATGCCAAAGTGTATCACTCTCAGCTCTGTATGCATTAGCACGCCTTTTTAATTCTTCTGCTTCTTGTTCTCTCTGATAGGTGACAAATGATGAATCTGCAAGTTCACGTGCTTCAGCTGCAATAACGCTGTCAACCCCGGCAGGTATCATTAATTCCCTGGGGCTTTCTTCATCATGTGGTTGGTCTTCAAGTGAACTGTACGATGAACTCGTAGCACATGCAGTGATAAACAGAAAACAAAAAATGTTCAGGTAGTGTATTATTTTCATGTTCAGTGAATTTTGTAGTTTTTTTTAATTCTATAAATCAGATTTTACCGTATTCCACCAACTAAGAAATATTTGATAAAACTCTTGTGTGTGTTGTCGATTGGCAGCTCTCATTTGAGAATCAACCTCAACAATATCTTCCTGATATCCTACACTGCCGCGTCTCAGGAAGCTTGACGTTTCTTGAAACCCCCGATCAATCAGGTAAGTAGCATCATGGCTTTCAACAAGAAAAATATGTACCTCCAAAAGCTCTTCTTTGACCATCAGCAATAAGTCAAATTGTCTGTCTTCAATAATAAAGGGTACTCTTGAGGTTAAAAAATCAGGGTCCCATCGACCATCACCCATGGTTCTTCGAACAGGTGTTGGAAGTTCTGCCGGGTTTTCTTTCATCCACTTAATCAGATCATGAATAATCGGATCCATGTCTGAATATCCTTCTCCAAACTCAGTCAAATCCCGTAGTCCAACCTCTTGTCCCTCTCTATTACCATCTCTAACTTGTGGGCCACTTAAAAGCCCTCCAGTACCACCCCCGTCAGTAACACCTCTTCTTCCACCACTTAATTCACCACCCTCAGCAATATCAAGACCACCAGCAGCACCTCCATTGGATCCTACAGATCGTCGATTTGCAGATGGGGATGTTAAGGTACCACCAGAAAGTGTTTGTAAACCACCTATCCTTTCCATTTCAGCTTCTTCTACCCGAAGCGATCGTGATTGAGTTTGTTCTGCATTACTCTGCTGAGATCTTGCAGTATTTTCAGTTGGTGATCTTGAAATAGAAAGATCTACCTGAACACCCTGTGGTAAAATCTCGGTCATATCCACTCGTTGTGGTGTTGTAATCTCTTCCACAATCTCGGTTTCTGCTGCACTTTCTTCCTGTGGAGCAGGATCATCAGGCTCTGGCTGTATATCAGGTTCGGGTACGCGAGGCTGGAAGTTGGAAATATTTAATTGGGTTAGCTCTGTCATATGCACTCTTGTAGATCCAGAATCAGTAACTGATGCTATGACCAGGCCTATGTAGAAAAGAAAGCAGATTACAGCAGTTACTGTTACTGAAAAATAACGCTTTCTGGGATCCTCATTTTTCTCGGGTATAATCATTTATAACCTCAGAGATTCTACATTTACATTTTTTGGAATTCCTATCTGATCACATAAATCCATCAGGTCAATTAGCCTCTGCATAGTTACAGTTTCATCAGGTTCAATTAACGCTACGGGTGATTTACCTTGTGACTGTATCTCATCTATTAAGCTTCTTAATGCTGATTCAAGATGTTCAATACCATCATAAGTGCCAATAATTGTGGATTCCACAAAATCTGCTAACCTATATTGATTGTTAGGCTCTATATTGATGACGAATAAATTTAATTCTCGTTCTTCCTGGGGTTCACCAGGGTCTGAACCGGGTAATTCGATTTGGGATCGAACAGTAATATCACTGATAATGATAAATCCAAATAATATGATTAAACCAATATCAATGAATCGTATTAAAAATGTACTTTTTTTCATTATCTGCTTAGTAATCTGACATCCAATGCTTTTTTAATTCCAACTTCATCACATATTTGCGCAACTCTTATAGCATGCCTTGCTTGTGTGTCATAATTGGCACGTATTCGTACTTTAGCGAGTTCACCATATCTGTTTTTATGCTGACTTATATAACGAGTTAACTGTTGTTCATTTGGAAAGAGTATATTTTCACGCTCATCGATATAATTACCATCAGACGTAATACCAATAAATAAGACAACTTCCGCTCCGGGTGTAAACATTTCAGTCTCAGAACTACTTGGTAAAATGATCTGGGATTCTTCATCTATATCGGATATGACTATAAACCCAAACAAGAGTATTAATACTACATCAACAAAACGAAGAAGAAAACGTCCTCTTTTCATAGTTACAGCTCAGAGTTTAAACAGTTACTTCCTGCCCTACGGCCTGGAAGGATTTTGTAATGTTATATTTAGGCAGAGTAATATCTATGGCATTAAATCCTGGTTCAGATCCTAATGTAAAATCTATAAATACTTTTCCTTCCTCATCAGTTACAGCAGTAGTTTCTCGCCGTCCATTTGAAAACGTACCATTGCCCATTGTTACTTTCAAAAGCACATTAATAGAAGAGACAGGATTTTCGAATTTATCAGTTACAATTACACTAACAGGTTTCTCAAGTTGGTTTCCCATTATGCCAGCCTGGTGATTGTTAAGTAATTTCAAAGTTTCAGGCTCACCTGCAATTACTTTTGGGTTTAAAACAAGCTTTGTTTTCTTGTTTTCTTTACTTCTTATAAATGCTCTTTTCTCACCAACATCAGAGTCAGGTGTCCACTGAAATGCAGCAATACCATTTTCATCGGTTTTAACTGAATATTTTCCATTCTTTCCATTCACTTTACCTTCGCCTTCAAGTACCATTTCCAGTTCAGAGCCTGAAACCGGCCCATCCATGGTGCCCATTAGTTTTACTTGAATTTCATCAAACGAATCACCTGCTGATACAGGTTTTATATCAGAAGAAAGAACAATTTTAGCAGGTTCATTAACTTGCTCCTTGGCTACAGGCTTTGCCTGATCTTCTTTACTATTTTTTTCAGGTGCTTTCTTTTGTACAGATTGTTGCACTTCTTTGGAATGACTATTGTTATTAACATTCGCAGTAACTGGAACTGCTGTGGGCGTTTCGGATAGCTCAATTAATCTAAATCGAAGTTCGTCTGCTTTGGTGGTAACACTTTCAAGGTGCTTTGAAAAGTATCCTTCTGTGAGTGTGGAGCAAAAGTTTAGAATAATACTTACAACCAGCCCTAAAAAAGTAGATAAAAGTGCAATTCCCATACCAACAAGAATTACTTCCCTTTCGAGTGTACCAGATGAGAATACCATAAACATACCCCAAACGGTTCCTAAAAGCCCAAGAGCTCCGGCAGTGTCTGAAAGAAAGTCAATTCGGTTTTTAAAGGTATTGAAATTACCCTGTTGTACAGTATTATAATTCGAAATTTCGTCATGGAGGTAGTCAGCATTCCTATTTGTTTGGAAAACATTCAGAAGTTTTGCCATAATTCTTGATAGCATATAATCCTGTTGTATAGAAATTTTAGAACTTATTTCATTTAACGACAGGTTCCTAAACGATGTCTCAACAAGATCTTTCTGCTGGATTTTGTCATTATATAGTTCATATGATCTGAGGCTGATTAAAAAGATTCCAACAATGAGTATAGCGTAAATAGGATATCGAATACCACCAGCCTGTCCAACTAAATCCCAAATACTGGATGAGTCCAATATATCAGACTCTTCTAAATCTTCCTCTACTACCTCTACTTGATCATCAGGAGATTCTGCTTCCTGTGCTTTAATTTCTGTTTGAAAGATGAGAAATGAAAAAAGCAAAATTACAATAAATGCAGAAGTGTATTTGTTTATGAACATAATCTTCTAGTTATTTTTTAGTATTACGTTAATTTGATCCGGGTCATCCATAATTCTTTCAATGTCTTTTGTGATGTCAATTGTGATATTCCGCTCAATTTTTTGGACATAAAGGTTTCTGGGACGTGAAATTTCTTCGACGCCGTTATGATCAACCCATCTCAGATTGTAATAATAAAGGCCGGGTTCTACGAGTTCACCGTTATTGTCTGCCCAATCCCACTCGATATATTCAGGTACGTTTCCAGTACCATTAATTTGGTTGATTAAAAGGTCATTCTGATTAAATATATTCAATGACCAGTTGGTCACATTTATAGGCGCTGTAAAGATGGGACGAATTCTTGCTGTTTCCGGATTTAATCGTGTCACTGTATCGGATGCAAGTAACATAGTTTCATCAACGGGTGTTTGATACAACGCCGAGTCTTCTTCGTTAAGAACAAATTCGGATATGAATACCGGTAGCAAATCTTCTTCTTGAATAGTATTTCTTAACCCAGAAGCCCTTATTTCAGAACCTTCATTTATTAGTATTTGCAATTCTTGTATTCGTTCTTCAGATAAATAATTTTTAAGCAGTTCGATGGTTTGTCGGTATTGATCCGAAACTGAGACGGTAAGATCTATAGTTTCAGGAAGTGGAGCCTCAGTTGGTTTTATATTCTGATAAGGAGATCTTTCCAATTCAGGTTGTTCTTCGAGTCTACCAATGTCATATCCTGAAAGTGCTGCAAGGTCAAACTCTGTCACTGTTGCATAGTCAACTCTCCTGTTTAAATTGATTTCATATAATTTAAGATGATCAGTGTCTGAGTTTAATAGTATTGCAGAAGGTAATTGTGCAGAACTTCTTGACCGCTCAAATGATGTTTGTATTGCAACTGGGCTTCTTCGCTCCGGGAGAGGAGGCACTCTGTTAAATTCATAAATCAACGAGAACATATGAGAACCACTCGTATTTCCAGAGAACTCATTTATTGGTAGTTCATATTGATAGTTTACACTGAAACCTCCGAAAACATGAGCCTGTGCTTCAAGATATCCACTGTCAAAATTCATATTGGCTCCGGCCCTTACGTAGTAACCCTTTGTAGAATAAGCTTCTATATGAGTTCTGTTTTGTAAACCATATCGCCCCTCAATGATTTCAAACGTTCCTTTAAGCAAGCCAAAGTTGTAACTTACTGCCGCAAAGATCTCCATAGGTTCATTGGCATTTGCTCCAATAAGAGAAAGGTCGGGTTCATTGATATTTCTTGCTCCTGCGCCAATTTCAAGATCTGATATAGGTCTGGCATAAATACCTGCTGCCGTATTTAAAGCATATCCAGAGAATCCATCCTGAAATACAGGATCATCAAAATCAAATCCAACAAAATTGTCCTGATTATAACCGATATGGTGCAGTGAAATATTTGCTCCTATAGCTAATCGCCTCAAAATTTGCAGCGAAGCCGAGCCGCCAAATTGAGACCGGCTGAATATAGGGCTATCGAAATATTGAACCTGTAGCCCACTACCAAACCTGCTACCTACCATTCTTGGTGTGGAAAGTGTAAAGTAGCCATGCCTGTAGTCAAACTGTGAATTCTCAAAGAATCCCATGTGATAAGCTTTTACTCCAAGTGAAAAATGCGATGGCTGGAATGATATAATTGCCGGGTTCGCAAATTGAGCTTTACTATCCATAATACTTGTGGCAGGACCATAGATAAAATCCTGTCCATAAGCTGTTTTCCAAAACAAAATGTAAAATAAAAATAGTAGTAAAATTATACGTTTAATCATGAAGTTCGAACTTTGAAACTTTACAATGCTAAAGTGACAGCGCCTCTGATTACCATGTTGTTATTATCTTCAACCACATAAAGATATACTCCGGGCTGCAAGACGTTTCCGTTTTCATCTGTACCGTCCCACTCAATAAATGAGCCTCCGAAATCTTCACCCCGTAAGGTGCGGACAAGCCTGCCATTAAAACTAAAAATCTGAATGTTAGGGTTGGTTACATTTGCTAATTGAGTCAGATTAAATTGAACAGAATCATTAAAACCATCGTTATTTGGTGTGAATGGATTTGGACTGACTAAAACTCCGCCTTCTGATACTGTGATATTTATCGAAATTTCATTGTTTGTTTCATCCATTTCTTCGATTTCATCATCTGAATCAACAAAAAAGGTTATTGTATTGGCCCCGGGCTGAGAAAAGCTAAAGCTGAAGGAGTATGCCCTTGTTTGTCCAGGCTGAATGGTTTCGTCAACCCGAATAACTTCTTCAACCTCTCCGTTCACCAAAAAAGAAACATTAAATGGATCATCAACCACTACATCACCTTCAAGTGTAAAAACTCCTTCAAACTCATAGGAAGTACCAAGTAAATATTCAGTTTCGAATGAGATAGAGTTAATTGCTGTTGCAACAAGGTCTGGTAAAGGTTCGCCCGTTTCTCCTAATAGGTCAATTCTAAACGTTTGTACTCCACACACAGAATTGACCCTCATAATCAATTCATCCGAGAATTCATCAATATCATCTGGTGTGAATGAAACGGTTATATTTCTCTGTGAACCAATTGCCAGATCAAACTCAGATGTAGTTTCCAAATTGAAATTATTTCCTGATGCTATTTCAAGAGTTACATCAAATGAGACTTCACTATTATTTACAATTTGAAATTGACGGGTTGAGGTCTGACCTACCTCAACTGCACCAAAATTAACTACTTGCGGAAATGTTAGACCAGCAGTGATATCTTCACAAACTTCACTTTCAAAAAGATTAAAGTAAATACGAACCTGATTGTTTGTTGAACTCAAAACAGCGATATCCATGGATCCACCGAGATTCAAATCAGCAGAAGTAATACCCAATGGTCCTGACACATTATTATCCACAGTAATTTGAGAACCAAAAAGCGTTGAAGAAGTGAATTCATTAATTATCAGGTCATTCGAACCAAAGTGTGTTGTTAATAAGTCCAAAGCCCCGTCACTGTCTAAATCTGCTGCAGCACCTGCAAGCGGCCTTGATGAATTACCCGTTGTGCGGGATGCAGCAAAAGAGTAGCTGCCTCCTGTATTTTCAAAAATGGAAAATATTCTTTCGTCAGACGAGCCTAAAATAATGTCCGGATAATCGTTATTATTTTCCCTTACAAAATTACCTGTAACCATGAATGATGGATTAAAGGAAAGATTATCCATCAATATATTATTGTTGAAATTTGAATTTCCCTGGTTAAGAAGAGCTTCTACCCGATTTTCGCCTGAAATTGCTACAATGATATCAAGCAATCCGTTGCCATTAATATCTTCCGCTGAAATAGCTGTGGGAGCAAGTCCTACAGAATGTGACTGAGGGTTTCCAAATGAACCGGCACCATTGTTATAGTGTATAAAAACCCTGTCTGAACCCAAAGAAGCCACAGCAAGATCCATATAACCATTTCCATTAAAATCACCACTTAATACATCAACAGGACGTTCTCCCGTATCTATAAATTGAAGTTCCATATTGGAAGGATCACCATCTTGGTTGCGAAGGATAATCAGCTGATTAGATAAAGTGGCAGAGATAATGACATCTGTAAACCCATTGTTATTCAGATCAGCCGCTGTGATACCGGAATTCGCAGGAAGTGATGTTGTAGCAAAGGCCAAACCAGGTTCAATAATTTCATTTGACTGAACCTCTATTCCGGTTTCAATTTCGCTAACTATTGAAAAATCATCAGAAATTTGAGTCCGGTTTTCAAGTATAGTTACAAGAGTATTGTTTGAATTAACAACTACAATATCCGGGGCACGATTATTTGAAAGGTCAACTGCATAAATGCCGGAAGGTTCGCTTCCTTCCCGAAGTGTGTATATCTGGGGCTGTGAAAATTCATAGCTACCAACGAATGGCTGTACGCGATACGACCAATAAAAAGGCTGGCTTAATGGTTCCCCTCCGCTGGATTGAACATTTTCAGTAACAGATATGAATACTTGTTCACCTTCAGAAAACGGATTTGAAGGTGTAAAAACAGCGGTATTAGATGAAGTTGAAATATTTCCCTCTATGCTTCCGGATACTGAACCGTATACAAAAATTCCACCATTAAGACTCGACTGGCTAACATTTTGATTAAATGTGATAGTGATAGGATCAGAGGCAGCGGCTTCTGTACTGTTAGGTGCAGGAGACTGACTGCTTACTACAAACTGTGCCGATGCATACTGAAATGAGAGTAGAAGCATGCAAAGTAACAGTAATCCAATATTAAATATAGTTTTCATCATATCTTTTGCAAATCGGTCCATTAATCCAGGCCAAGGTCAGATTTAATCGCTCTGTAGTTGTCAATATCTCCATGCAGTTCATACGCAAGCATCAAATTTTCTTTGAGCTGTCTGTTCGCGGGTTCCATAGCAACAAGGCGCTCGTTTGCCTGTACCATTAACCGGAAATTTCCCGTTTCTAAATAGATGTAAGAAAGTGCGCTCAAGACGTCTTTATCTCTCGGCATCCGCTCCAGGTATCGCCTGAAGTATTGTTCTGCTCTATAAATCTCTCCGATATTGTTCAACTCAATAGCAAATTGCTTTATAGCTTCATTATTTACTTGTAAGTTCAATTTTCTGTCAAAAGCATCCTGGGCCTGGTCAAGGTGTCCAGTTTCAAAATTTGAATAAGCAAGTATCTTCAGGAATGTGGCATTTGTAGAATAGTATTCAGAAAATTCCTGAGCAATACGTATGGCCTCATCATACATAGAAGTACTGTAATACGATTTTGCGAGATTTAATCCGCATTGAAAATTTTCGGGTTCAAAATTGAGGCATTGCAGGTACATGTGCTGGGCATCTTCGTGCTGTCCGGTTTCTGTAAGAGCACTTCCAAGTGTAGGGTACACTTCAATCCGTTCAGGATAAATCTGGTTGGCGTAGGTAAGTAGTTGCACAGTTTGCTGGAAACGTTCTCGTTCCCAGGCATCAATACCCGCATTTAATTCCAGCCGATAGTTTCTCTCTTTTAGATAGTCTATATGCTCGCGATACATTGAGCTGGAATTCAGTGAACGTTCAAAATAGGTGTTGGCTTCGGTATATTGCTTCTCCCGGCTGAGAACATTACCCATCAGGAAATTTGCTTCGGCACTGTTAGGATTTTGCGAGAGTTCTCTTTCGAGCATTTGCTCTGCCGAACGGAAATCACTCCCAGCCATATGAGTATTGAACTCTCTCATAACAGCGCTTTCGCAAGCGAGAATAAAAAGTAAAGAGCCAATCAGTAGCTTTGGTAATAGTAGCTTTTCAGTAATATCTGCCATGAAAATATTTATCTATTAAGAATCTGCGCATTTTAGAGACTGATCATTCGATGAATGAATCTCTTCTTTAACAGACCTTTATAGGTTATTCGGATGCTTAGGTTGAATATTTATTCGTTTGAGTACCTATGTCATGGCAGATTGAGAGAGGTGCAGAAAAATTTTATTAATTTTTTTATAGTATTACTGAACCATTTCATAATTCCTGCTAATACCTGACAAAAATTGATTTGTTGATTCATATCATTATATGGTATCCGTCAAAAAGTACTATGACTTATTCCTGGAAATTTGGCAATTCTCGCTGAAGAATGTAAAAAACGAAGAGATGTCAAAGCACTACACGAACATGTAACTTTCAGGCATGAAAAGGTGACAACTTGGTAAAAAAACTCCCGAACTCTTTATATTTTTGAATATGGTTGTTCAGTTTCTTTGTGTATGGCTTATAAAAAAATCGAAAGACTTTGAAAGTCTTAAGGCACTTTGCTTATAGAAAAGCCTGAGGATTCAACAATAGCAAAGTGGATGTGCCTCTGAGATTCTGGAGTGTACTTAACTGAATTTAATTAAAAACGTAAATTAGTTTTTTACCTAAGTCAAGAAGATTACTCCACTGGAAAATATCGATATATACTACCGCGATAACCGACGGCCCAGCCGTGATTTCGATCTGTAAAATATATTGCATTTAGTGTACTACTCAGTGATGCTTCTACATACCAATTTTCGCCTCCGTCTCTTGTTCGGTAAATAGTCCTACGACTGACCGCCCATCCATTAAAATGATCTGTGAAATGAATATCCGTTATCTGCGCTTCAGTTTCAAGTTGTAGTTCCCAATTTCCCCCTCCATCGGTTGTTCGATAAATAACACCACCTCTTCTTGAAGATCCACCGGCACTGCCTGTAACCCAGGCTGTATTTTTACCCAATGAGTAAACAGCCAAAAACCTTGCATGAATGTTTGACCTGATTAGTTCCCAGGTATACCCACGATCCGTAGTTCGTCCGACTATGCCAATATAATCCCAGTCAGTAGCAGTTCGTCGATCCGTAGTAAATCCAACAACCCAACCGTTCTTTTCACCTTGGTTTCCCCACCCCTTATGAAAGTGGATATCTTGCAATGCATATGGAAAATTAACTTCATTCCAAAAAGAACCATACTGATTGTAGGGTGACCAACCAATACAGCAGCTTTTCCTTAACATTCCATATCTACGGCCACCAAATCGTGTAATAATTCCTTCTGAAACTGAACGTGTTGGATCTACATCCGGAAAAAAATGCATTCCTGAAACATTTGGCTGCCCATCATAACTTCTTGTTTCATATCCATGAAATTCTTCGAATCCTGTTCCTGAAGTAATTCGAACCACAGATCCATTCCATCCGCCCGCCCATGTGAAATTACTATTTCTTATTTGTCTGGAATACACTGAAGTAAATTTCTCTCTTGTCCCAACTAATTCAGCCCATTCCCTCCATGTTTCTCCACCATCAGAAGTTTTTAAAATCAAACTTCTTGAATGAGTTGAAGCCCCACCTCCAACAGCATATCCAAGACGGGAATTTGCAAAGTTTACATCCATTAAAAAGATTTCTGTCTCTCTTGAATCTAGACCGCTATTATAATCAATATCATCCTCGTGGAATTGCAGTTCCCATTGAGCCTCTTCCGTTAAAAAAACAGCTCTTATATTTATTAAGTCCTCTTCTTCTTCAACTATAATTGTCTCTTCATTTCCTTCATAAGCTCCTTCCCAGTGAGAAAATTTAAATTTAGGGGCCGGGTAAGGAGCCAATCTGAATCTGCGTCCGGTTCTGAAACTACTTCCGGTGGAGCCTTGTTTTTGTTGATAATGTTGATCTTCATCATTATAAAGTTCAATATGTACAGAACCTTTTCCCTCCACCTCTATATCGGCAACTTCTTCAAATATTGCTTTAATTGTATATTCACCCAGCATTTCAAGCTCAATTGGATTTTCAATACCAGTAATATCTCCCTGCCAGCCTGTAAAAACCGAACCAGACTCTGGTACAGCTTCTAATTCAAGAACCGACCCATGCGGGTAATCCACAACTTTCGAACTGACAATAGTCTGTTTTACTTCACCCTTACCTTCAATTTCTATATTGAGTGAATATTCAATTCTTTCAAAATTTGCAGTAACCATTCTCTCTTCTTCGATAGTAATTTCAACGGGATTTTCTTCACCTACTAAATCTTCTTCCCAACCACTAAACTTCCAACCTTCTTTGGGATTTGCAGTTAACTCCACCACCGTACCATGTGGATAATCTGTTGTTTTAGCTTGCACCACTCTTTCATCAACCGTTCCTTCCCCTTCTATATGGATTATCAGTGGGTAGTCTCTTTTTTCAAAAAGAGCAGTAACATTTTTATCAGCATCCATCACTACAGAGGCTGGGTTTTGGGTGCCAACGTGATCCCCACTCCACCGGTCAAATACCCAGTGTTCATTGGCGTTAGCGGTAATAGTTATCGTTTCTCCCTGATCGACCTGCTGAGCTGACTGGTTCACAGTTCCGGCATCCGAGGGTTCCACCGACGTATTTAACTGATAAACAGGAGTGTTTTCCGTTGAACAGGATTGGCCCAAAAGTAGCAGTGCCCCTATTATCGGAAGTAGCCAAAGAAGTTTTTTCATAGGTCATGAGGATAAGTTTGATAAACTCCTCTGAGTGCCAAATACCAAACCTGTTAAAGTTTCGCGATTACATGTAAACTCCTTTCAATTCGCTGAGTATGCAGAATTTTAATTGCAATATTAAAAAATCCCGAGCTTTATCTAATGCCTTGTTTAAGAGTAGCAGGAACAACCAGGGATCTTAACGTTTCCCCTGCACGAGATACCAGTCCACCCAGGCATCCATATGCTGGATTGAATTGGGATGAATCAGGATCTCCAGATTTTGATCTAAAAGTACCATTGCCGGAATGCTATTCACATGATACTCCTTCACCATCGGGCTGTCCCATCGTTGGAAGTCAGTGGTACTGATTAGATTCAGATCACTTGCAAACTGTTCAAAACTTTCGGGCGAATCGTCCAGGCTAACAAGTACCACTTCCACGCCTGCTTCACGCCAGGCGGGATAGTGCTCCAACAGTTCAGGTTTCATCTGACGGCAGTGCGGACACCATCCTGCTGCAAAGATAACCAGTATGTAGTCCGCATCAATCTCGCTCAGGCGGGTGGCAATTATACCATTTGGACGAAGTGTACTTTTTGTGAAGTCAATATCCGGCGCCGTGTTACCGGGTTTCGTGGTGCGGTAAATCTCCAGCTTACTGGCCAGCCGGGAGCGAATGAGGTCAGAATAACTGTCCAGCAGGCTCAGGGCAAGATGTTCCGAGGAGGTATAGAGGCTGCGCTGCTGCAATAAATCGAATAGGTACTCCATGATTTCGTTGAATAGTGCAGGTTCGAATGCAAGCTGATCGGTGAGGATATCAATGGAGTGATCCAGCTCCACGAAGACCGAATCCAGCGAGCGGCCGCTGTTTTCAATGAGCCATACGTGGCTTTCAATCACATCACCCAACAGCCCGCTTCTGTGGAGGCGCTCGTCGGTATGATCAAGTTCTCTGAACCCCTGGATAGTCTGTGGAATTTCTTCGGTTCGGATTTGGGCAACCACCGGTACAGAGTTTACCAGCTTGCGCACCTGCAGGTACCAGCGAAGATAGGAATCGGAATCAAGTTCTTCAATAAATGCATTATCTTCGCGGCGTATTCGTCCCATTTCCTGTGTAATGGCTTTGCGTGGCTCCTCTTGCATGGCAAACAGGGAGTCGCTCTGGTAGATTTGATTCAGATATATCCACGCGCTCAGGGTTTGCACCCGCCGGGGGTGCTCGCCGGCATACTGCTCAAATAAACGGTTTTCATTCCCTTTTACAATCTCGATGCTCTCAGGTACGCTAAGCGCCTCTCCTTTCAGCTCAAGCTCCTCTCCGGATAAGATCACCATAAAGGAACTGCCACCCTCTGAAACCAGTTCCCCCCATAGTTGGCACGGGAATATTCCAACGTAAAGGTTCCGTCTTGAGAAATGTCTGTGGTGCTGATTAGGTAGGACTCAAACCCTTCGAATCCTTCCAGCCGAATCTTCTCACCAGCAAGCAGAGGAAAAGTACCGGAGATGGTTTGGGCATTAGCACAACCAAAGCCGGATATAAAAATCAGAAACAGCCAGATTTTTTTCATAAATAATACATCTTTTTAAGAAGTATTAAAGACCGTTACATCCTCATTTTAGCACTTGTAAAATATGCCTTCGCGATAAATGGTAAAACGTCCTGCATTTTTTGAAAATGTTATTTTCTGTACAATTGTAATGATGTTTTGAAAAAAATTCAACTACCAAAGACGGTAGTTTATCATGATACCTCCCTGCGGGATGGAATAATTAAAGTGTCAGAAATGTCAGAATGAATCATAAGTATTAACCCTTCTTCTTGCCCTCAAGACTAGTGTCGTGTCAACTGTATAAGTGTGAGTGAGTTTTCAGACGAGTCGATCCGGGATCATCCCAATTATCTTCATTGGTTTAATTTTAGAAAAACTCATCTGATGACTTACCCGACGTTTTATCTTTGACATAACACTAGTCCTTGAGGCAGCGAACAGTCGACCCATCACTGCGGTATGTGTATTGCATACCAGCTGTTCTACCGAAGTACTGGTGCCGTGAATAGATACCAGAAACCGTACTCGACCAACTGCCACCCTGGAAGCCAACATCGTAGATTGAACCAGTACCGAGGCCACGGTAGCCCGCGACAGGCAATTTCAGTGGAGAGGCAAAGGCCCCGGACGGATCTTTACTACTCCAGCTTTGGCGCTCTGCGTTCCACTCGGTCTCGGTAGGCAACCGGTAGCCGGCAGGGCAAGGGTTATTGATGCCGTTGACCCCCTGCCACAAGTGGTTGTTTTGAGGACTGCGCCAGTCCCAAGGATTATTTGGTGCAAGAATAAAATTCCCGTGGCCGGGCTGGTCACTGCTGCTTCGGGTACTGGTGGTAGCAGAATTTCTTCGCTGGTGCCCATCCGCCGCCCTGCCCCATTGATAAAGATCTCCATAGGCCTGCTCGTCGGTGCTGGAGGTTGCCGCACGGCTGGCACCCAGGTTGCGGTCCATCCATGTTCTCCCGGTTGCAGGATTGGTTACATCTACAACTTCTGTATCCGTATCTCTGGGCCAATCGCCATGATCCGGTTCAGAGTCGGTGGTAAAGTTTTTCTCGTCACCAAAGCCTGTTCCCACTTCATTGGTAGCATAAGCTCGAACGAAATATTCTGTATCAGGGCTTAAACCAATAAGATCACTTGTAAATTCGCCTGTACCGCTGCCATCCGTTGTACAAGTATCATTCAGGCCAGGGTTCTGTGAGGTGCTCCAGCAAACACCCTTATCTGTGATGTTAGAATTACCATCATCAATAATAACTCCACCAGCTTGTGCAGTTTCTGAAGTCACATTTTTTATTTCCTTAGTGTTTACCGTTGGAAGACTCACCTCAATGTTATATCTCTCCATAAAATGATTTATGTCATACTGATACAATCTTGGCCAAGCCCCGCCTATACGTGATGCCATAATTGGGGGACTTTCACA
The DNA here is from genome assembly GCA_020832285.1 of Balneolaceae bacterium. Lineage (GTDB taxonomy): Bacteria > Bacteroidota > Rhodothermia > Balneolales > Balneolaceae > Rhodohalobacter. The sequence continues at coordinate 40,236 of JAFIFB010000079.1, read as the reverse complement.
ATTTCTACACGCATGCCACAAACCAAGAGCGTGACCTATTTCATGTAACGCCGCTTCATCTAATGGATATTTTCCTTTATCTCCATAAAGATGACCCCAGTCTAAATCATCATTGAATACTATTTTCACGTACCTATTCCCATTAACATAGAAATTACCAGCAAATCCAATAGTTTCACCACTTCTAAAAAAATCTATCAGTTTACGTAACCCTATGATTTCTTCAAAAGTAATCGATATATCTACATTTTCAGAGCTTGAAACTTTTTGAAAATTTATTTCGGCTCTCCGAGTATGTTCTTCCCATATGTCAAACATATTCTGTAAAACAGTTTCAATTTCTTGTCTGTTATTCATGCCTTGTGGGTTGGTTGGTAGTCTGTCTAAATTCCAAGTAACTGTTTTGGGAGATTCCCATGTTGGTATATCTGTGATGTTCCAAATGCTAAATTCCAATGTCTCAACAATTATTTGATTTGACTCTGGTAAATAGGATTGTTCTGGTTCAACCCAAACCCCAAATTCATCTGACCAAGTCACCACTCGCATTGATTCACCGGATTTACCAATAAGATTATTCTCTCTTTTACTAATACTAATTGGTACATTAAAGATTATTTCAACTTCTTTTAAAATTTCCCCACCATTAAGCTCAATCTGATAAGCGGAACTTAGAAAATCAACACCCAACTCTGGTGAGTCATCAATATTTAGTTTTTTAATTATTAGAGTTCCTGTACCCTTTATTGCGTCTTCCGGAAAATGAACTTTCAAAGTTCCATCTGAAGACAGGAATGTTCCCCCATTTTTGTCTACTTCTTCTAAAACAGTATTTTCATCAGTTTCAGGTTGAGTATCTGAAGATGTCGAACTATCAGAACAGGATTGGGTCAAAAGTAACAGTATTCCTATTACCGGAAGTAGCCAAAGAAGTTTTTTCATGGGTCTTGAGGTTAGCCTATCGATCAGCCCTCAACATAATGCCGATTCCAATCATGATTACATTATAGATTTAGTAGAATAATACTCCTTTTAATTTGCCAAATCTGCAGAAAAAATTAGGAAGAACTAATTTTTACCACTTATCCCAACCATTTATATTAGCATGTCCATTTCAAGATGCTTTATCCACTCTTCGGACTCTAAAATCTCATCCAGGAGTTCCCGGGATTTGTCCCAATCCAGTTGTCCACGTACAAATTTATGTATCTGCTGGGTATGCCTGATGATGTCGTTCTAAGCGAATTTTGTTTTGGTAAAAAGAAGGAGCTGTGGTTTTCCACCACAACTCCCAGAAGGACAAAAGTGGTGTGCTCAAATCACTACTTTCATTGAGTTCGTGTATTATACTTGTAAGAGCATTAAGTTGAAATACCATACAGTTTATTTCAATTATTCTTAACCTCAAACAGCAACCAAAAGCTAACTCGACTGCATGATACCATTGTTATATATAGACTTGCTGAATATTGAGTTTCATTTTATTACTCAGTTGCTCATAAGTTGTTAACTTCAGCTGAATCTATCGAATATCCGTAAAAAATAAATAGAGTTGCCAAAACGAATAGTAAGTTGAATGTTATTCTTCAGCCGATTAAACTTCTGGAATTTTAAAAATTGTTAAGCATTAAATAGTCTCACAAACCTTATGCCACAGTATCGAAAAACTTAATACCAAAACACTGCTTGTGGAGTGGTTAATTGCATTGAAACGAATCATTTATAAACCTATGAATTATATTAAGTGCGATCGGCCATTCTCTAATCATCGCGCAGGCATATTACAGATCCATCTTCACCACACTGGGGCATTTTTGGGTTGCACTTGTAAACTTCACTGTCGTAAGAGCATAAAGGACTGCCACTACAACCAATAGATTCTGAGGTACACCAATCATTAAGATTTTGATCAAAAGAACTTGCACCAACGAACATTCCCCCAAAATATGTCACACTGCTGACATCCCAACTACCTATGGGTTGGTTAAATGAACTCGCATCATTGAACATCCAACCCATAATCGTCACACTGCTGACATTCCAACTGCCTATGGGTTGATTAAATGAACTCGCTCTCCCAAACATATTACTCATATCTGTTACACTGCAGACATCCCAACTGCCTATGGGTTGATTAAATGCACTCGCATCATAGAACATCCAACCCATATCGTCCACACTGCTGACATTCCAACTGCCTATGGGCTGATTAAATGAACTCGCACCATGTAACATTCCCCGCAGATCTGTCACACTACTGACATCCCAACTACCTATGGGTTGATTAAATGTGCTAGCTCTTTGAAACATTCTTGACATATTTGTCACACTGCTGACATCCCAATTGCCAATGGGCTGATTAAATGAACTCGCGCCTCTGAACATGAGCCCCATATTTGTCACGCTGCTGACATCCCAATTGCCTATGGGCTGATTAAATGAACTCGCATCATTGAACATCCAACCCATCCCTGTCACACTGCTGACATTCCAACTGCCTATGGGTTGATTAAATGAACTCGCTCTCCCAAACATATTACTCATATCTGTTACACTGCTGACATCCCAACTGCCTATGGGTTGATTAAATGCACTCGCGCCAGAGAACATGTTCCCCATACTTCCCACACTGCTGACATCCCAACTGCCTATGGGTTGGTTAAATGAGCTCGCGCCAGAGAACATGCCACTCATTCTTGTAACAAGTGAAGTGCAAACTCGTTGCAAATCTGCTCCTTCGTCGATGCGTTTCTGCAACAGATTAGTGTCTACTGCCTCATATTCAACATCGTTTACAAATCCCGTTTCGCCCGGTTCGACATTAGGGCAGCGAATGGTTATCCCGTTATCATCCAGGAAAAAGTCGCCATCACATTCTGTAACATCGTTTCCGTTTACCTTATAACACTCATCCATTGCCGTATCGGACAGCGCCCATTGTGCACTAAACAAAGTGACATTTGCAAGACTTCCAATGGAACTCACGAATAACGAGAAACCACTATTAAGCGATGCAAAAAAACCATTGGCGGGAACATTATTCGTAGAACAACTGCTTACTAATGTTTCAATTCTATCCTACATCTCTTTTGTTACCTCAACCAGTACTTGTCTCGGATCATTCATAGAACCCAACCCAAGTAAAAAGGGCACTAAATTGGCCGTACTTGCATAAACCGCAGGTATACAACCCAATGTGTTTATGTAAGGGAACAATGATGAAAGACTTTGAGTGACAAAATAACGTGAATTAAGTACGAAGGCCTCTGTGTGCTCATCACTCCCATCCCCGCTTCCGGGACGTCCGGTTCTTATAATTACATCGTACTCTCCGTCATTTGGGAGCTGGTAGGGATAGTCGGTAAAATCACTGCCCGGATTTGCGGTACCCGAGATAATTTCAGACAAAGATTCTGCAACATATGTATTGCCTAAAACCTCAATTTTTTCCAAACGGCTGTCATCTTCATAGATTCCAATTACGCTTGAATGTGTTTTGGTTGTGTTAAAAACCAATTCCCTGCCAGATTGAAAGATATTAACAGGGGGATTATTGCCAGAAGCATATTGAACATTTTTTGAACGTATGGTTGATGTATTTTCCTGAGGAGTAATCTCCGAAAGTACGTTTTCGAGGGCTGCCAATAGCGCCTGGTTATTCTCATCAAATAAATCGCGATTATTTCCGGAGCTCTCTTCTATTTGATTTATCAAACCCCGGAAGCCGCTGCTGTTCCGGACCTCATTAATTACATCCATTTTTGCGTCGTCTGAAAGATCTGCCATTAATGGCATATTCATAATCAACGCCAATGCTGTACTTTCCGGATTAATATTATGATCGGGTGCACCGGGGTAGTTATAGCCCATCAGAATCACACTTTCCTCATCGTTGGTAACATATTGTATCGAAAAATCACCCGGGGTATTTATAGCAAAACGCCCGTCTGCCACACCCGTACCTGAGTAAGGAGAATGCACCTGCAATGTCTCCGTATTAACACTGCTACCGGCCGGTAGCTGGATGCTGCCCTCAATATCTGACGAATCTTCTATTCGAATAGCAGTTTCTATTATTTCACTCTCTGAAACAGTTTTACGTTCAAATGAAATCGCAAAAGAGTACACCTCGTATCTTGTATCTGCTTCCAACCCGGAAATCAAAACACTGTAAGGCCCAAATCCTGCTTCAGAGGCTACAGAGCAGATTGGTTCTGCCGAGGAATGATCAGCAACAACTGCACATGCCCCTCTTTCGCTGATTTCGTTGAGGTCGTCTTGTTCAATTTCTGCCTGCGCTGTGACACTGCCTGTTGTAATATTATCCACTTCAACGGTAATGGTCATCGGATAGGCCTTTCGTTCAAATGTAGCTGTGATATTGGTCTCTCCATCAATAGTAACTGTAATTACTTCTTCAGTGGAACTTACATCACCACTCCAAGAAATTAATTCCCATCCATCTGATGGGATAGGTGTCAATTCAACAACTGTTCCATGTGGGTAATCTGTTGTTTTAGCTTGCACCACTCTCTCATCAACAGATCCTTCTCCTTCTATATGTATTGTCAGTGGATAGTCTCTTTTTTCAAAAAGAGCGGTAACACTTTTATCAGCATCCAACATAATGGTAGCCGGATTATCTGTTCCTGAATGATCCCCACTCCACCGGTCAAATACCCAATGCTCATTGGCATTGGCGGTAATGGTGATGGTTTCTCCTTCTTCAGCTTCTGTGGCTGATTGATTTACAGAACCTGCCTCAGATGGCTCCACCGACGTATTTAACTGATAAACAGGAGTGCTTTTTGTTGAACAGGATTGGCCCAAAAGTAGCAGTGCCCCTATTATCGGAAGTAGCCAAAGAAGTTTTTTCATAGGTCATGAGGATTAGTTTGATAAACTCCTCTGAGTGAACAAATACCAAACCTGTTAAAATTTCGTGATTACATGTAAACTCCTTTCAATTCGTTGAGTATGCAGAATTTTAATTGCAATTTAAATTATTCAGGGGATTAATGAGTGTAAAAACAGGAATTTGAGAGACACGTTTCTATGCCCAACATAAACGATGGCTACTTTTGAACCTAAGATCATATTTGTGATGGGTTCAGGCCCCAAAAATAAATGGCAGTATAGGGAATATATCAGTAGCTGCAGGTAAAATCCGGCAGGCGTTTAAGGTTCTGCCGAAGCCAACGGAGTTACTCTTGGTGACAGTGACCACAAAGCCTGCAGTAGAGAACTTGACAAATCAGTGTGGAAGGGTGCGCTTTTACTTCGTCCATAATATTCCATTTTTCTCGACAGGCCATGTGAAGAAATCTTTTGTATCCACACCATAGCTTATAATTGATTTTACTTTATTTATTAAACTTGGCTCAGCATTATGAATTTGCATCTCAGATAAAATATCAACATGACTTTTTGCATTTATTTTTTTCATGAAATAAGATATTTCATCTTCATGAGATAAAAATTCATTGCAAGAATACAAGTAATTAGCCTGCATAACTTCATTTTTTGTAATGTTGTTTATTGAAACCTCATACCTTAGCCTGCGAATATTAATTCTATCAATTAGTGCCTTTTGTAAATTGTCATTAGTTCCCAAAATACGTGGATAATTATAATCAATGTCTGACATTCGATAAGTCTCCAAGGAAAAATCATCTATGGCGTAGCCACCATTTACTAAATCAGAAGCGATGTAATATTTTGAATATTGACAAAAAACCTGGAGATCACCAAAGCCACCTTTGTTACAGGGTCCGCCCATGTCTATAAAACCTAAATTTCGTCCTAATAATGATGTCCAATTGTTGAGGAGGATATGAGCTTCTTCGGGATCTAGATGCCGAGCAAATAATTCTCCTCCGGGACTACCATGACCACTATATACAAGATTATGAATTGCATCAGGGTGCCTATCAACTAAAATTTGAGAAAATTTATGAAATGCATCAATGACAAAACTACTCCTATCTTGTAGTTGTGGGGGCATACCAGTTACTGTTTTCAGAGAAAATTTCTCACGGTATGATATTCTTTCTTCATCTGAAAGGCCTTCCCTAACTCCATAGTTAGGATCATAGTCATTTGGAAATTCATATAGATGAATAGATAAAGTTTCATCCCAGATAGCAACCTCGTAAAACTTAACACCATGTTTTTCTTTTATAGGTGCAGCCCTTTGCCATCCACTATTTGAAGAAAAAGGCATCCAATCTTCTGTTACATGAACTACTCGCAAAATAATGTGATTAACATCAGGAGTACTAAAAATAGCTGTTACATTTACTTCTTTGCTGATTGTAATATTAACAGGATTCTCATTGCCTTCAATATCCCCTTCCCAGCCTGTGAATATCCATCCTTCAGAGGGTGTGGCTGTCAGTTCTACGACCGTCTCATTGGGATATTCTGTGGTTTTGGCCGCAATCACTTCCTGATCAACAGTTCCCTCTCCTTTAATGGAAATGATCAATGGATACTTAATACGGTTAAACGTAGCTGTAATATTGATTCTATCATCAATGGTTACTTCAATCACTTCCTCTGCTGATTCCACATCTCCACTCCAACCACTAAACTTCCAACCTTCATCGGGATCTGCAGTCAACTCAACAACTGTTCCATGTGGGTAATCTGTTGTTTTAGCTTGCACCACTCTCTCATCAACAGTTCCTTCTCCTTCTATATGTATTGTCAGTGGATAGTCTCTTTTTTCGAAAAGAGCAGTAACACTTTTATCAGTATCCATCACAATGGAAGCTGGATTATCTGTTCCTGAATGATCCCCACTCCACCGGTCAAATACCCAGTGCTCATTGGCTTTGGCGGTAATGGTGATGGTTTCTCCTTCTTCAGCTTCTGTGGCTGATTGATTTACAGAACCTGCCTCAGATGGTTCCACCGACGTATTTAACTGATAAACAGGAGTGCTTTTCGTTGAACAGGATTGGCCCAAAAGTAGCAGTGCCCCTATTATCGGAAGTAGCCAAAGAAGTTTTTTCATGGGTCTTGGAATAAGTTTATTAAGCATCTTTGTGTGACCAAATACTAAACCTGGTTAAAAATTCGAGATTACACATAACCTCCTTTCAATTCATTAAGAGTGCTGAAATTTGAATTAAAATCTTTCATCCCTTTGTTAAAAAGAATTATCACGATTAAAATGTTTCTGAAGCTTATAGATTAGTTAATAAATATTTTTGCCCAATACTTCTTTTCAGCTTGATAGACTGTCTTGAAAGGTGTTATTGATTAGATCAGAGAGAAGTAAAGTTTTTTTTCTGCACAGTAGAAGAATTGCAAGGATTATAGAAAAAGAATTTTGAATTTACCCTGTGCAAATAATTGCACTGCTATGGAAACAATTATATATGATTATTCAAAAATTGTCAGTCATGATTTTTTTTGTTGGATTACTATTGCTTGTAACAAGCTGTAAACAAAAAGATCTTCGAGATCATAGAAGTGATGCAAATAACTATTCAGATACAGATAGCATTAAGATTCTTTTCTCTGGGTATCCAGACAATTCTGATAAATGGAAGGCTACAAAAGAGTATGAGATTAGGGGGCGGTACGTAAAACTTGATTCTCTTCTTTTTTCAGAATCTAATGGAGAATTGGAAGATCGTGTATTCAGACTTAATCTGTTTGAGGATACAAACTATACTACTACAATCACAAGATCTGAAATCGGATATGGTAATGTAAAGGCCATAACTGGTCAAATTACAGAAAATGGTGAAGGCTTTGTATCGATAACTATTGAGGATGGAAAAGCATTTGGCTCGGTACGTATTCCCTCTGAGAAGAAGCTTTTTCTAATAACCTATCATAAAGACTCTGGAAAACAGGTGGTAACTGAAGTTGATGAAAATAAAATGGATATACAGATCGAGGAAGATCCTCTTTATATGGACTATCCAGAATAATGCAAGAAAAAATGGAGAGATTGAATTCATACCAATTATATCTGTTCACTGTACTGATATGCATCACATTTTCAATAAATAGTGTGTATGCACAAGATTCAGAAACAGTAACATTTTTTGAAATCAAAACCGACATAGCTTTCAAGCAGGCAACCGTTCCACATGAGGTTAGCAGGGATTATATCCAGATTCATACAGAAAGTATACAATCTTCATTAATGGAGGGTACAGTATTGGATTTCTCATTGGGAGATAGTGAGCACTTATTTGAAATTCAACGAGTCAACAGATATACAGATAATACGAAATCTGTAATTGCAAAGGCCTCAAATGGCCAGAGAGATTACCTTGTATTTACTATAGAAGAAGAGCAAGTTTCCGGAAAATTGCATCTAAATCAGTTCGAGGATCTCTATTATCTGGAATTTGACAGGGAGTTACAGTCAAATTATATCATGGAAGTTAGCTCTTCGGAACTTGATGTACTCTATTGTGAGGCTGATCATCAATATCATGAAATTGAAGAGTTATTTCAGGGATTGCCAGATTGGGAGTTCGATATGAGCAGATCTGAACCTGATTTTGAAGAATCTTCTGGTACCACAGATGTGGATATCATGATAGTGTATACGCAGAGAGCCAACTCCTGGATGAATAATCATAGCAGCAGAAACCAGGTTATAGCACAAGCGATGAACCTATCTCAGATGGTAATGGACAACAGCCAAATACCTGTTAACCTGAATTTGGTTCATACACACCAAACAAGTTATGATGAAGATGATGATGAAGATAGTGCTGAATTATTAAAGCGCTTTTCAGCTTCACCGTCTTATAATCCATGGGGAGATGAATTCGACGGTTATATGGAAGAGATCCATGCAATAAGGGATGAGGTTAATGCGGACCTCGTAGCACTATTCGCAAGGGTAAGCAACTGGGGTGGCAGGGGCTGGACAAGGCCACTTCGACCTGAACTCGGATTTTCGGTAAACAGGGTACAGCAAATGGACGTCAGTTATACCTTGGTACATGAGTTTGGGCATAATTTTGGTAGTGAACACAGCAGAAATCAAGAAAGTGCACCTGCAAGGGGGATTGGACACAGAGATTATTCGACCGGATGGCGCTGGACAGGAAATGACGGGAATGGTTATGTATCAGTAATGACATATGGTGAAGGGGATGAACGGGTTCCATACTTCAGTAATCCCGATATAAACTATCAGGGTGTACCTACTGGTTCTTATAGTGGTGAATTTGCCCCGGCTGATAATGCAAGAAGTATTCGAGAAACAAGAGATATTATTGCGGCATACAGAACAGAAGCACCTGATCCACCTTCAGTACCGATTTTAGCTTCTCCTTCAAATGGCTCAACCGGTCAAAATAGGTCGCCAGAATTAAGATGGTCGGCATCCAGCAGGGGGGAACAATACAGAATCCAGGTCTCTGAGAGCTCTGATTTTAACAATATTAAAATTGACAATAGAACAACCGATGTTCAATTAGAGGTGTCTATTAATTTAGATTATAAAACTACCTATTACTGGCGTGTTCGTGCCGAAAATGAGGGTGGGAACAGTAATTGGAGTAATACCTGGAACTTTACAACAGTGATTGCCCCTCCTGAAGCAGTTGCTCTGATATCCCCCGAAAACAGCAGTGAATCTATCTCCATTCAACCCGAATTTGAATGGGAAGAAAGTGAAAGAGCTGAACAATACAGAATACAACTATCTGAGAGTTCAAACTTCAACAACCTAATATTGGATAGTGAAACAACCAATTTGAGCTATGTTTCTTCAAATGGTCTTGACTATTCGACTACCTATTACTGGCGTATACGCTCCGAAAATAAGGGCGGTAATAGCAACTGGAGTGATGCCTGGAATTTTACAACGAAGATTGCTCCGCCAGAAACTGTTACTATGATATCGCCTGTAAATAATAGTGAGTCCGAATCAACTGAAACTATTTTTGAATGGAATAAGAGTGACAGAACAGATAATTACAATTTGCAAATTTCAAAAAATCAGGATTTCACATCGCTTGTATACGATGAAGAACTAACTGAAACATTCTTTGAAGTTCCATCACCATTGCTATATCAAACTTCATACTTTTGGAGAGTGATTGCTGAAAATAGTACTGGGAAAAGTGACTGGAGTGATGTTTGGTCATTTGAAACAGAAAATTTCCCTATTCCTGAAAACTTTGCCTTAATTAAAGAAGATGATAATGTAAAGCTTGAATGGGATTCTGTAGAATCGCAAAATATTATCAGTTATTGGATTTATCGAGGGGAGTCTACAAGCAGTTTAGATACGCTGGAAGCAATATCTGCTGAGTTTACAACCTATAATGATGATCCGGTTCAAACATCATTTTATGCTGTTAAAGCGGAATATTCACAGGGAGATAAAAGTGAATTTTCTGATGTAGTCGGTTTTATAGTAGATAATTACGTGGCGTCAGATCGCTGGGAATTGATTAGTTTGCCTCTGAAAAGTTCAGAACTTCAACTACCGATGTCACAGATATTTTCATTCGACAGAATTTATCAACGGTCTGATGTTGTATATCCTGGATATGGGGTTTGGGTGCGAAGTGATGAAAATGAACAGGCCGATATAAATGGTGAAGCATTGCTTGATTTGGAGATTGATATACAGACTGGATGGAATCTGATAGGCAGTCTTGCCGATGAAATATCCGTTACAGCAATTGATGATCCCGGAGAATTGTTAAGTGAAGCCCCAATATATGAATATAGAAATGGAGTCTATCAGTCGGTTGAATCAATCCAGCCTGGCAATGGATACTGGATACACGCCAACGAAACGGGATCTATAAAACTCAATCACCAACAGCCAAATGCATTAAAAGAAGTTCGAGACCACAGAATTGCAGGAAATTTCCATCAATTAGAAATCTCAACTAATGGAATAACTCAGGACTTCTGGATTAGTGATGAAGTAATAGACGATAATGAACGTATCCGCTATCTGATGCCTCCCCTCGCACCTGAGCCTATTCTGGATATGAGATCCACATCTGGGTTTCAAGTAGCTGACAATCTTCCTGCGACCATAGAGCTGAGAACATCCGGCAAACCAGTGCAAATCAGTATTTCTTTGTCAGAGTCATCCCAATCAAACCAAGCTTACCGGCTGGTAGATCGTATAGATGGTAATGATATTTATTATAATCTATCAGATCAACCAATAACTGTTCATCCCTCAGGAGAAATAATCTACCTGGAAAAGTTGCCTGAAGAAGAGATTGTAAATTCTTATAAACTACATCAAAATTATCCAAACCCGTTTAATCCCACAACCAATATCCAGTATGAACTCCCTTTCGAAAGCAGCGTGCAACTGGATGTTTATGATATTACAGGAAGACATGTAGCTGCTCTGGTAGAAGATGCACAGCAAGCCGGTGTGTACACGGTTCAGTTTGATGGCAGTAATCAGGCGTCGGGTGTTTACTTTGTACGGTTACAGGCCGGTTCATTTTCCCAAATACAAAAAATAACATTAATCAGGTGATATAATGAGAAGAAGGAAAACAGTCGTAATCATTCTGATATTTGTATTTGGTTTAACCGTTGGGTGTGGTACCGAATCCACACCTGTTTATACGCTGACTACCTCTGTAATTGGTGAAGGAGCCATTAATCCATCAGGGGGTGACTACGAAGAAGGAGAAACCATAAATCTTACAGCTGCACCTTCTGATGGTTGGGAATTTGAAATGTGGTCCGGACATCTTTCATCAGAAGAAAACCCACTCTCTTTAGTAGTTGATCAGGATATCAGCTTGACAGCCAATTTCATAGATATACGTTCTGTCTATTCTGTTGAACTTGAAATAACAGATGGCAGGGATATTATCCTGCTTAAACTGGGTCAAAATTCGAATCCATCAGAAATTAATGAACGTGTACCACCTCCACCGCCAGAAGGAGTTCTACATGGATATCTACAAACTGAGGACACAAAATGGTGGTCCAACTATCAAAATGATGTTAATAAAAAAGCTGAGTGGCAATTATTTCTTCAGATGGGGGAATCGGAAATAATTACCATAAATTGGAATCTACAAACACAAAAAATGCCTGGTACTCTTACTCTATCTGATACAGACTCTGATATGGAAATAGATATGAACCAGGAAGGGAGTGTTGAAATATCAAATAGGGCACAATCTACTTTTTCAATTCGGTATGATTTTAGTATAAATTAAAATGGAGGCTCTATACTAACTGAAATTACGTATGGAATTTATTCATTTCTTGTCCTTAAAAACCATTATTACAGAAACCTTGCTTGATTTTAACACTGATTATTTTGTAACCACCTCAACTCTAGCAACTTTTATAGGAATTTTTAAGTTCTTGCATGAACACAAATCAGTCACGGTCGTTTTGCCCGGTTAGAATTTAGAGACTCCGTCGATCCCCCAAAAAGTGCGGTAACATTCCAACTCATAAAGACTGAGGCATGTAATATATGCCGTGCTGTTTTTTCTCAATCCGGAATTGCGGACCAATCGCTGGATCAAGGAAAACTCTGTTATATGTAAAATAACCGCTTATCCGATAGACAAAACTACCAAGGATAAGCTCTACTAAAACGCCTTGGACTTGTTCAACATCAAAGGCCCGCTGGAACAATTTCTTTCAAACAAAACCAATGAGTTGTTTGACCTTTAAGACCGCATTATCCAGAATGATCTGACCAACACGTTCTTTGAAGGTGCCAAGCACTTCGTGATCCAGGTCAAAACCAATGGTGAGATTGCCACTGATATTACCCTTTTGAAAAAAGACAGCTACACCCACAACGAAGAACATCTTGGAACCTACTTCATCAGGACAAACCTGGATGTGAAGGATCAACAAAGCCTATAGAAGATCTATAACACCATCGGTGAAATTGAAAGTATCTTTCGTTGCCTGAAAACAGACCTGGACCTGCGCCCGATCTTTCATAAAAATGATGATTCGTCCATTTCTCACATTCAGTTGAAGTTATAGGCATATTGGTTGGTAAATACCATCCGTTATCAACTCAAGAAAAAGCAGATCACCTATTGTTGGAAAGAAATTCTCAAGATTACCAACACTCAGAAGGTGATTACAACGTGCGGGCAAAACACCTTTGATGAGATGATCTCAGTACGACGATGCAGCCAGCCCCAAGCCAAGGTAAAAGAAATCTATCAGGCACTGGGATATCGACATTATCCCTTCGTCAAACGAAAATCCGCAGTACACTAACCGGTAATCAAAAATTCAAGGTACTGTTTTATAACGCTTTGATGATTGTTAGCTGTAACTTGGGTTAATTTCTCATTTTGTCTGAAATTTACAATAGAAACAAAAAAACCCTTCCTGTTAAAGAAGGGTTTAATAAAAATAAATAGAGCAGTCATCAAATTGCTTTGGGATTTGGCCCGTATTGATTCGATCCCGGCTCACTGTCCTGTACGTAAAAATAAATCAGTACAATCAGTCCGATCAGTGGAATAAAACCCAGCAGCAGCCACCATCCTGTACGTCCGGTATCGTGGAGCCTTCTGACTCCCACTGCTATACTCGGTATTAAAATGGCCAGACTGAAAAGTGTAGCAATAATTCCAAAAAGCCCGATAATTCCTTCGAGCACGTTTAGCAAAATTGTAATCCCCAAATTCACAAGCACAAAGGTCCAGAACTCTTTTCTGCGAGACCGGCCGCTAAACTCAATAAACTTTTCGAAAGGCTTAACATACCATTCTTTTATTTCATTAAAATCCATGTTTGTTTCCCAATTACGGTTAGATGTTTCCAGTTGAGTTGGTTAATTGTTAATGCAAACCGATAATGATCAATTCATTTATAAATTTCAACCTGAATAAGAGGTAATCACCGGCTTTTTTCAAATTATTAAACGCAAAAAACGTTGTAAAAAGCTCATTTTCTTCATAACCTGCACTATTCACCAAGCTTTTCATTTTTAACTCAGACAGCAAAAATACTTTTCTGATTATTTTGGTTATCTTATGAAATAAATTTTTCAACCATATTTCATGGTGAGAAATGCGGGATCAATCTTTTTTTCTAAAACAAGCCATCTCTGCAAGTATTTCAATCATCTAAGATCTTTTTATGCGCTACTTATCCGTTTTTTTTGCTGTTTTTCTGTTCACCGCATCCTGTACCACAACTGAAACCGCTCAGGAACATACACAATCGGCTGAGCCGGAAATTTTCACCCCGGAACGCCCTGTCCCCTACCCGATCGATGTACCCATGGCCTTCGAAATGGCATTGAACAGCGGAACTCGTTCGGCCGACGGCAAACCCGGAGAAAACTACTGGCAAAACTATGCTTCCTACGATCTACGCGCCGAAATTGATCCCGAAACTCACACCCTCTACGGCTCTTCCATCGTTACCTACCAGAATAATTCCCCTAACAGACTTAATGTCATCGTTGTGGAGCTGGCACAAAATCTCCATAAAGAAGGAACTCCAAAAAAAGAGATCACCGAAATTACAGGCGGTAAAGAGCTCACGAAAATTGCCGTAAACGGATCAGATCTGGAAGAAACCACACCAATGGCTCGGTGGACCCAGAACAGCAGCGGCTATATTCTGGAAGGCACTCAGCTCTATATCTTTCCTGAAGCAGCTCTTGAATCAGGCGGTTCGATGGAGTTTGAATTTGAGTGGTCGTTCAAAATTCCACAGGAAGGAGCCTCGGGACGAATGGGCCGAAGCCGCGATAATCTTTATTTTATCGCCTATTGGTATCCTCACATCGCCGTGTATGATGATGTATACGGATGGTTTTATGAGCCGTTCCTTGGCAACGCCGAATTTTATCATGGATTTGCCGATTATGAACTTACCGTAACCATGCCGCAGGAATGGCTGGTGATGGGGACCGGGGAATTTCTGAACCCTGAAGAAACCCTCGCCGAACGGACTCTTGAACGTTACCAACAGGCCGGAGAAAGCGATAATATGGTAATAATTGCCGATTTTGATGAGCTTGATAATGCCACCCTTCACAGCGATGATGGAAAGCTGACCTGGAGATTCAGTGCTGAAAAAGTACGTGATGTGGCCTTCAGTGCCACTCTTGAATCGAAATGGGAAGGAGCACGCACACCCGTTGGCGACCTCTCCGGAGACGGACAAACCGATTACACTCGTATCAACACCAACTACCGTGATACTGCCCCGCTATGGGAAGATCAGACCGAATACGCTCAGCACTCCGTCACCTTTCTGTCGGACTACCTGGCCACCCCTTACCCGTGGCCTCACATGACCTCAGTTGAGGGTGCCGAAATTATCGGTGGCGGCATGGAATTTCCCATGATGACTATCATTGGTGACTACAACACTGCTGGTGCAACGGCCCTTTATGGGGTTACAGCCCACGAAATTGCTCACATGTGGTACCCGATGATCGTTAGTACTAACGAACGCCGCTACACCTGGATAGATGAAGGCCACACAACCTTTCATACTAACAAAGCCAATATCGACTTCTTTGGAGACGACCAATTCGACCAGTTTGATCTGTTTGGCGGATATCTTCAGATTGCGGGTACAGATCTTGAAGGGGAAATGATGCGCTGGTCAGATTATCACTACCCCGGCCCTGCCTACGGCGTTGCATCCTATCCAAAGCCGGCCTCAGTACTCTATGCACTTAAGGGTGTAGTTGGAGAAGAAGTTTTCCGCGAAGCCCACCTGGAGGTCATTGAGCGATGGGCCTATAAACATCCCTACCCCTGGGACATATTCAACACGTTTGAGGATGTCTCCGGTAAAGATCTCTCATGGTTCTGGAGGGCCTGGTATTACGAAACCTGGGTATTAAATCAAAGTGTGGCGGATGTGTATGAAGATGGTGGTGAAACCGTTATTGTTATTGAAGATATCGGAAATGTGCCGATGCCCGTTATTTTAAGAATAACCCTCGAAGATGGTTCCGTTATAAACGAAACAATTGAAGTGGACCACTGGCTGAAAGGATTCCGAACCAAAGAGTTACGTATAGAAACCGACTCTGAGGTACTCAGAGTTGAAATTGATCCGGATGAACTATTTCCTCACGCTGACTTCATTAATAATGTATGGGAGTAGAAAATCCGTATCAAAGTAAAATTTTGCAAATAGTTGGCAGAAACAGTTCTGTATCAGTAAACTGTTTTAATTGCAACATTCCCAAATGTTGATTAAAGTAACACAGTAAAATTTTGCAATCTTATGAAGCAGGCTGAACTTGAAATATCTGGAGTCTAACGACCGGAAAAATTTGCTAATATGCCACTTTTCAAAAAATTCAAACAGAGCAACTCACTTCGCTGGTTTTTCCTTGGTATAGGAATTCTCGCTGTGATTGCACTAACCGGAATGAATGTTTACTCTCTCTATGCACTTCAGGAGTCAACGATCGAATCAGCCAAAGAAAACAGGAAGTTCCAGTTAGAAGAGTTCACCAATAAGGTTCGTCACCGGTTTTACAGGCCCTTCCGGGGCATCAGCAAGCTTGATATGAATGACCTTGAAAATTCCTGGGAGGCAAGCGGGCATTTTCCCATCCATTTTCAGAACGTATTGAAAGATGCGCTGAGTGACTCTCTTTTTTCCGACATTTACTATACACCCGATTATCTGGATGGCTGTTACAATGAGGATCACCCGATCTACAAATTTGATCCATTTTCCGGCCTGTTTACAATATCGCAGGACACCCCAAAGGAAGTTTGTGATGGTTTTGGTATCTCAAAATCGAGAATGAATACAATTACGATTGAAGATTTTCGCTGGAACAACAAAGTGGCCTTTGATGCACATCGTTCCATGACACTTGCCCTCATCAACCTTGATGACCGAAACATTGTTGGACACATTAATTTCATGATTGACAGGGACCACCTGCTTCACAACATCCTTGAACCTGAACTGATGTCTAAATTCGGGGATACCGAAGAGTCCGGTATGGTGGTATGGGTTCGCGACTGGATGCAGGATGATATTTTACTCAGCAGTAACAGCGATTTTAAATTCAGCAGGGATAAAGTGGACATGAGACAGCGTTTCCCGGATCTGCTTGATAACTGGGTGCTGCAGGCATCATTCCTTCAATCGCCAGCCGTTGCTGCTACAAATGCTTCACTCACCAGAAATCTAATTGTTTTGGGCTTTGCCGTATTTGTTCTTTTTGGTGCACTGGTCTTCATGTTCATCAACGCCCAGCGTGAACGTGAATTTGCCCAGCGGCAGGCCGGATTTCTCGCCAATGTAACTCATGAGCTTAAAACACCGCTTGCCGTAATGCAGGCAGCAGGAGAAAATATATCCGATGGACGGGTAACCGACGGAGAGCGTCTGAAAGGATATGGTGAACATATTTATGGTGAAGCGATCCGCCTCAGAAAAATGATCGACAAATTACTTGATGTGGCCAGGGTTGATTCGGGCCAGACACTAATCAAAAAAGTTTCACTCAACATCGATCACGTTTTGAAAGAATATTATCAAAAAAACAGGGCTTATGTAGAGAGCCAGGGCTTCTCCTTCGAGTTTAATTCAAACGGAAAAAGCCCTCTTGTTATGGTTGATCCCGACCACCTTGAAACTATTCTGAATAATCTCGTCGAAAACAGCATCAAATACAGTGACCAGAGGAAAGAGATTCAAATCGGAATTTCTTCAAATCAGTCAGATGTAAAAATTACCGTAGCAGACAAAGGGATGGGGATCCCCAGAAAAGCTCAAAAAAAGGTTTTTGATAAATTTTACAGAGTTGAAAACAGCATGACAGGCCTGACTAAAGGCCACGGGCTTGGCTTATCGATAGTAAAAAATATGGTAGAACTAAATGGCGGAACGATTGACCTGAAAAGTGAAGTTAATAAAGGTTCCGTCTTTTCAATTACATTTCCTGCCCGGCAAAGATCCGCAGAAGTACAAGACGAAGCCCATGAATACGAAGCCATTAACATACCTGACAGAGTGGAGTTAGAACAATATGCCAGACAATAAAAAAAATACCTCAAAAAAAATTCTCATTGTTGAAGACGAACCGAGTCTCGTTTTTACTTTAAAAGATACTCTCGAAGCAGAAAACTACGACGTGATTGTTGTTACTGACGGTGCCGAAGCCGTAGATAAAGTTAAAAAAACCGAGCCAGACCTGATGATCCTGGATCTCATGCTGCCTAATATCAGTGGCTACGACATCTGTAAAGAAGTCAGGGACCTGAAATATACTTTCCCGATTATCATGCTGACGGCACGCGATCAGGAGATTGATAAAGTAACAGGGCTGAATATCGGGGCAGATGATTATATCACAAAACCGTTTGGTGTGAAAGAACTTCTCGCCAGAATTAAAGCACGCTTGAGAAGGGCTAACGCTTACTCCAAATCAGGACCTGTCGAGATCCTTAAACTGGGCGACATAAAAATCGACCTGAACGAATCTAAAGTTGTTAAACCCGGGAATCAGGAAGAAGAACTCTCCACGCGTGAAGTTGAAATTATTGAATTTTTACTGGCCAACGCCAATAAACCCATATCGAGAGACGATCTCCTGGAAAAAGTGTGGCGTTACGAGTACAGCACCAACACTCGCACTGTGGATGTTCACATCTCCAAATTACGCGCAAAAATTGAATTGAATCCGGATGATCCCCGTTACCTTGTAACTCTGCACGGGGTTGGTTATATGCTCCGGCTGAATTAATTCAAGGCTTTCCTGTTTATTCACTATTAACAGAAGTCAATTCGGTTTACCATTATACCCGCCAATAAGAAACATCAATCAACGATTTGAATTTCCTGGTGAATAATGCCGGTTAATTAAAAATATTACAGGCTATTTCAGTTTTTTAACAAAGTCCGGAAATTCGCACAGCTGCTTTTCAAGTGAACTCTGGAGTCTTTCGGAGCTCAGGCCTTCCTCTTCATCGAACTGGTCGTTTACGCGCTGAATAAACATTCTCTCAGGGAAAATGTATGCCTTTCGGTATTTTAAAAGCTGCTCGAACTGTTCCACCGCCCTCAGCGCACCGAATGCACCCGCAGCCTCCCCGATTAAACTAACCGGCTTTTTGGAAAACGATTCAGGGAAAGGAAGGTAATCGTAAAAGAGTTTAAGGATACCGGGGAATCCACCGTTGTACTCCGGGATTATGAATAAAAATCCATCCGCTTCCAGATAATCCTTGTTGTACTTTTTTACAGAATCCGGTGTTTTGCCATACTTTCCGCCCACCACATCTCCCAAAGGGAAATCACACAGTGAAAAGAGTTTGGTTTCCGCATATTCTGAAAGTATGGAGGTTGCATACTCCGAAACTTTCAGAGCATTGGATTTGGGTCTGTCGGTAGCTGATAAAACGTGAATTCGTGACATCTGTTTTGTTTTCGTTAGCATGATAATCTAACCAATAAAACACCCAGGAAATTAATTTCATTCTCCAAATATGCACAAAATCTGAACTGAAAGTGATTAAAGTTGTTCCAATTGTGCTTTTTAATTCGCAATGCAGAAATTTTTTTTTCTAAATAAAAGCGCTTTTTTGACTCAAATAATTAAATAAAGAATGTGATTAAAATTAAATACCTAATTTTATTTGTTTAATTTCCTTATACACCCTATCATTGTTACAGCTTACTGAGTTAACCACTTCAGTTAGCAAGAACTCATGTTATGGTAGACATCGAGCAATAGCTCCAATACTTCGCTTGCCCGGAATGGACAGTTCCGGGCAAGTATTTTTTTAAATCTGATTTGCAATCATTTCTTGCCGCGGCTTCTCTTTTTGATCTCTTCAAGGCGCTCAAAAAGTTTTGGTTCCCTTCCTTCTGTTCCACTGTTATACCACCTTCTCCCCTTCAGATTCTCCGGCAGATACTCCTGCTCTGTCCAGTGACCGGAAAAATCGTGTGGATATTTGTAGTCGTCCGAAGCATTTTTTGAATCGAGATACATTGCAGCCAGCTTGTTTGCAGTTTTGTCTCTTAAATGTGAAGGCACCTCTCCCGCCCCTTTCTTTTTGATCTCGCTGTTCACTTCAAAAATGGCTTTGGTACTGTTACTCTTAGGGCTGAGTGCAAGAAAAATAGCGGCATGAGCCAGAAAATAAAATCCCTCGGGCATTCCGGTTTTCAAAAAAGCTTCGTGTGCCGAATGGATCACCGTAAGAGCATAGGGATCAGCCATTCCAACGTCCTCTGACGCAAAAATCAGCAGACGCCTGAAAATAAAATTGGGGTCCTCTCCCCCCTCCAGCATCGCATTCATCCAGTAAAGGGAAGCATCCACATCTGAACCGCGCATAGACTTGATAAATGCAGAAGCGTAGTGATAGTGTTCATCTCCACCCCGATCGTAACGCACACTGCGTTTTTGAATTGACTGCCTGGCGATCTCAAGTGTTATTTTTACAGTCCCGTCCGCACTTTTCGGAGTGGAAAGTGCAGCCACTTCAAGAGCATTCATAGCATTACGGATGTCACCACCGGCATAATCGGCCAGATGATCGATCGCTTCTTCCGTAACATCAAGATTCAGAAATCCAAGCCCACGCTCCTTATCCATCACTGCCAGTTTAAGCATCTCCTTTACATGATCGGTTGTCAGCGGATATAGTTCAAACAACTGGCAACGCGACAGCAGCGGACTTACCAGCGAATAAAACGGGTTTTCAGTCGTCGCCCCTACCAGCGTCAGTACACCCGATTCAAGGTGGGGGAGCAGAGCATCCTGCTGGGCTTTGTTCCACCGATGAATTTCATCAACAAAAAGGATTGTTTTTCTGCCATTGGCTTTCTGCTGATGCTCCGCTTTACCCACCACCTTTCTCAACTCTTTGATTCCGTCAAGCACCGCGTTGATCACCTCGAAACGGGCATCAATTTCACGTGAAATAACGTGGGCAAGTGTCGTTTTCCCCGAACTGGGCGGGCCATAAAAAATGAGTGAGCCAATCACACCGCTTCTAATCATCCGGTTCAGCATGTTACCCTCACCAACCAGGTGATCCTGTCCTGCAAATTCAGCAAGGGAACGCGGCCTCATCCGTGTGGCAAGCGGCTGATTTCCCGAGCTGGATTGATGTTCTTTTTTATTGGATTTGTCATCTTCAAACAGATCCATAACAGGCAGTGTTCAGAGTTAAAATTCTGTATTGATTTTTTTTTTGTAAATCATCAAAAAACTTATTAATTGAAAGTATATGTAAAAAAGGAGGCATTATGAAAGTTAAAGAGATTCTGAGCCGAAAAGGTAATGACATTTACTCAATCCGTTCGGACGAAACCGTGTTCAACGCGATCAAAAAAATGTCGGAACTCAAAATCGGTGCATTACTGGTTATTGATAACGGCGAATTGAAGGGTATGATTTCAGAGCGAGATTACCGTGACAAAGTAATTTTAATGGGCCGGAAATCAAAAACTACCGAAGTTAATGTGATTATGAGCAGAAAGGCGTTTTGCGTGAATGTGGATGACAGTGTTAATCTATGTATGAAACTCATGACTGAAAAACGTATACGGCATCTCCCGGTTCTGGCTAACGGCAAACTGGCAGGACTGATCTCGATCGGTGATGTGGTCAAATCGATTATCGATCGTCAAAAAGTGGAAATCGATTCACTGCGCAGCTACATCACAAGTGGATATCCGGGGTGAAAGAGATAAAAGTGAAATAGGTAAGGGCAAATTTCATAGGGTATATTTTTTTAACCCTGATTAACTCTAACCTGTATTATTAACAAATAATAGTAAACTGGTTTTATTGCGTTGTACAAATTAAAATTTCGCTTCGCTGGATAAAAGATAATCTTGGTGAATTTTTCTGGTTACTTTTGCCCTTTTCCGTTTCTCTTATCCAAATAATGTGCATCCGGTAAATCTCTGAGCATTCCCGCACTGTATTCAGCCGTTATATCGCGCTGGGGATTTGCCAGCATTTCATATCCCACTCTGAATTTTTTGATGGTAGCTGACCTCAACAGGGGCGGATAGAAATGCATGTGAAAATGCCATTCCGGGTGATCATTGCCATCTGTGGGAGATGGGTGGAATCCTGCCGAATATGGAAAGGAGATTCGGAACAAATTATCGTACCGGGTTGTGATTTTTTTGATGATATCGGCCAGTGATCGTTTTTCACCACTTGTCATATCCGAAAAACTGCCAAACGCGCGCCGGGATATCAGAATGGTTTCGAACGGCCAGAATGCCCAGAAAGGTACAAGTACGATAAAATCCTCATTCTGTACCACAATCCTTTTCTTCTCTTTCAGTTCAAGCTCCAGGTAATCGGAAAGCAAAGTTCGGCCTTTTTTTTCAAAATATGCTTTTTGCTGAACCAACTCTTTCATCGGCTCTTCGGGAATACTCTCCTGTGCCCAGATTTGCCCGTGTGGATGCGGGTTGCTGCATCCCATTATCTCACCCTTATTCTCAAAAATCTGCACATAATTGATAAAATCTTTGCTGCCCAGTTCCTCATATTGGGCTGTCCAAAGATCCACCACTTCTGTAATCGCATCGACCGACATTTCGGGCAGAGTCAGATCGTGTCTTGGGGAAAAGCAGATAACGCGGCAGATTCCGCGCTCTGTTTTGGCAATCAGCAGATTGTTCTGATCATGTAACTTCTGAGGGGTGTCCGGCAGAAGTGCACTAAAGTCGTTATCAAACAAAAAAGTGGAACCATACTCCGGATTTCTGTTTCCGCCCGCACGCTCATTACCGGGACAGAGATAACAGCCGGAGTCGTACTCCTGTTTTTTCTTCGCAGCCTGCTCTTCTTCCTGTCCCTGCCACGGCCTTTGGGTTCGGTGAGGTGAAACCTGCACCCATTCCCCTGTAAGGATGTTCAATCTTCGATGCGGACTATTTTTGAATACTTCGTTCATTTTCATAGATCTTTTGCCTTTCAGATGAGATCTCCGGAATCTGCCAGCCCCGTTCCCTCGCTGATGTTCACTTCATAAAACTCAACATCACTGTTCAGATTTGTGCTGTATATCCCGGCAATTGTCTCTTTTACTTCTTTCATATTCCCCTTTTTTACAAGATTAATCGTGCAGCCGCCAAACCCGCCGCCCATCATTCTCGCACCCAATACCGGATCCAAATTTTCGGTGATTTCCACCAGCAGATCCAGTTCCCGGCAGCTCACTTCATATTCATCACGCAATCCGTAGTGAGATTCGTACATCCTCCGTCCGAATGAATTAATATTTCCACTCTCCAGGTCATCACAGGCATCCAATACCCGTTGATTTTCATTCACTACAAACCGGCAGCGGCGATAAACAATCTCAGCGATTTCATGTTTGTGAGACTCCAGCAATTTATGAGAGACATCCCTTAGTTTTTGAATTCCGGGCTCATGTTTTTGCAAGGCTTTCACTCCCTCTTCGCACTGGCTTCGTCTGACATTGTATTCTGATGTAGCCAGTTCCCTGTGTACTTTGGTATCACAGAGAAGGATATCCACGATATCTGTTTTGACCGGAAAAAGCGAAAAATCAAGCGTGCGACAGTCCAGCTTCAGAGCATGGCCTTCTTTGCCGTGAATACTGGCGAACTGATCCATAATACCGCACTGTACTCCCACAAACTGATTCTCAGCGGCCTGAGCCATTAATGCTATCTCAAGGGGTGATAGAGCCAGCCTGAACAGCTCATTCAGCCCGAACAGCACACCTCCTTCAAGCGCAGCAGATGATGAGAGCCCTGCCCCAATCGGAATATTGCCGCCAAATACACAATCAAAACCTCTGACCGGTTTTCCTTTTTTCTGAACCTGATCCACCACTCCCAGAATGTAATTGGCCCATCCCAGGTCTGCTTTTTGATAATGATCTGCAATCCCGGTTTCGTATGCTTGATCCATATCTGCAGATACCAGTCGAATTTTATCAATTCCGTTTGGAGCCATTGCAAAAAGAATATTTTTATCGATAGCAGCAGGCAGTACAAATCCGTCATTGTAATCGGTGTGTTCACCAATCAGGTTGATGCGGCCGGGAGATCGCACCAGAACCGGCTCACCAGAAAAGTGTTTTTTGAAGAGTTTAAGAATATTTTCAGAACGCTTTTTCATCAATGGCTTTTAGTTTTATTCGGTGGATCAAAGAGAGTCTGGGATTAACATTTTCACTCGTCTCTGCATTTTTTGTAACCGCCTTAAAACCTGCAGGAAATCGGGCGGAAAGAAGATACTTCGTAAATGTAATGGCGGGATTCATCATCTTCCGGGATAAAATGAAACTCCAGTTTATCTTCCAGGCTTTGCACAAAAAACGGGTTTTGTGTCATAACACGCGGGTTTTCTCCGTCTGTAAATTCCTCTACCGGCACCTGGTATTCGGGCTGAAGGGTTATCAGGTTAATCAGTTCAATTCCTCCAATCTGGATGCCTTTATAGCTGGATAAACCAGAGCAGATAGCTAAATCATTTCCAAGGTACTGGCAATCCTGGTAATCGATATAAAACTGAGAATTAATCTTAAATTCCGGCGCCCTGCGTTGTACGGGATCAGACAACATCAGGTCATCTTCCAGTTCCCATGAATAGACCCGCCTTGAACCCCAGTTGTATCCATGCAGCACCTGCTGGCCTGCATCAAAAATAACGGATCCGATATGATCGGAAAATCGAAAAACTTCCTCTGCTTCCATAGTTTCGGGATCCACTCTGTATACAACTGTGCGGCTGTTCGGCCTGTATTCCGCCACAGGTACCCATATGTACCCTCCTCCATAATCGATTCCGCCCGGGTGATACATTCTACCTTCGCTGATTGTAATCGACTGGACCAGCTCCCCGTTTTCATCAAACTTGAACAGATGCCCTTCGCCTTCACCCGGAGTCCGGTCGAACCGGGAGATACCATTGATAGTCTCTGTACGCTCTTTAATTTCCACGGATGATAAAAAGTAATAACCGTTCCATTTAGTCATACCCTGCGTATGAAATGTCTGAAATGGTAGCAGATCATCACTTATCAGATCCCATTCAGCGTATCTGTCCAGATGATGAAACAGTGCTTCTACAGTACCTTCAGGCAATTCTCTGGATTGTGGGGGTGGTTCCGGTTCTGAACACGCAATAATCAACCAGAGGCATCCTGTCATTAATAACAAGAGCCGAATCGTAGAAATCATAAACAGTAAACTTGACCTGACTTAAAAGTGTTATGCTGAAATATAATCTTATGAATACCAATACGGAAAGAGAGATTGACACTTTTTCAAAGTAAATCAGCGATGCTCATACATACAATCTGAGTTCGATTTAAAATTATGGTGTAAAATACTGAGGCTGTCCAAAAAGTGATTTTCAAGATCTTAAAACCTAAAATTTTTAAGTTTGTCAAGGCATTGAAAAGGAGCACCCCTCCCCCGAATGGTCGGGATTGGAAAAACACTAACTTGCGGTGTGCTTTTCGCCGGAGGGAGAGGACGGGGGGTGGGTCAGAAAAGATCGGATCTTGTTAATACCTAAATAATATTTATGCAGGTTTTAGATAATTTTGACTTTTTGGACAGCCTCACTTTTGAAGAACATGAATGACAATTTATTATCGAACTCAGATTGATATCCAAAAAAAAGCACCTGCCTGACAATTTAACAAGTCAGAACAGGTGCCTTTAAGAAGCTTTCAATTTTATACACCCCAAGAGGAGTGATTAAATTCCGGATTCAAATGTGACGTTTAATACCCTGGGTTTTGGTCGGCTCCGGAAATTTCATGGTTCGCATTGATCTCAGCCTGAGGAATTGGCCATAAATGATTATGCTCCTGGAATGTTTGTGAACGGCCAATATTCCAAAGGAATATCTCGCCTGTTTCAAGATTTTCGTAGTGAGCACCTAATTTAGGCCCTGAAACCAATTCAACTCCGTTACCCCATCGGTGAATATCGAACAAACGCAGGCCTTCAAAAACGAATTCCCGGCCTCGCTCCTCAATTAAATAATCCATCAGGGATTCAGCATCCGGGTGTGTAGCCTGAGAAATCGGATCAAGCTCTACGGTCGGACGCTGCCGTACCTCGTTGATCGCATCATAGACGGACTGGTCGATCTCACCAAGCTGTACTTTTGCTTCAGCATACATCAGAAGAATATCCGCATATCGAATATGTATGAAGTTGATGGAGCCTCTGCCCGGATCGTCCCGGTCATTTTCATAGTCTACATACTTCTTCATATTGTAGCCGAGCTCTGTGGCTGTTTCGGTAACATTGGCAGCATCCGGGCTTCCTCGTTGCGGATGAGAATCAAAAATGGCTCCGTCTCCGATCTCACTGCCGGTATAGTAAACAGAATGATACCAACGCGGATCCATATTTTCGTAAGGTTCCATAGGATCAGTAAAATTTTCGACATTATACTCCTCTTCATCAAGCCTGAAAAGGAGGTACGTCCCATGATATGGCTCAACCGAAGCTCCGCCACCAAGAGACGTTGCTGAATGACCGAATGCATTAAAATTATGACCATCAGCGGTGTACTGTCTGTCAAAAATTACTTCCGATGAGTTTTGTCCTTCATATTGAAATAGCCCTACATAATCGGGATAAAGAGAGTAGACTCCGCTATCGATAACCGACTGAGCAGCATCACGTGCGATAGCCCATCGTTCGTTTCGAAGAGCAACCCTTGCTTTTAATGACTCAGCAGCACCGTGAGTTGCACGGCCTAAATTATTTCCACTGTAACTAATGGGGAGTACGTTTGTGTTAATAATGTCATCAAGTTCATCGATGATAAAATCCACAATAACTTCCCTGTCGGTACGGCCTACATGCTCATCTATTTGTATAGTTTCGGTTAAAAAAGGAACATCTCCATACAAACTGGTTAACTGGGTGTAGAAATAAGCTCTCAAAAACCTCGCTTCTGCGCCAAGTCTTTGAACCAAATCCATATCTCCAAATTCAACCTGATCGATGTTGTTAATAACATCGTTCGCTCTCCGAATACCTCTGTAGTACCTGGCCCATGTACCTTGAACCGTACCATCAGAAGCAACAAGAGGCGTCAACTGTGTGTAGGCTATATCAGTACGGTTATCCAAGCCCATAGGCCTACCGTCCATCTCAGCATATACTCCGTTTACCGCTTGTCTGACATCGCTGTCCCGCTCCCAGAAGATCTCTTCTGTAACAGAAGCAGTTGGTGCAATATCCATACCCGAGTCACATCCTATCATGACTGCGGTACTTAACAAAAAACAAATAATGATATACTTTTTCATAATAGCTAAGTTATTTAATTCGATTAAAATGTGACATTCACACCAGCAGTGATTGCTTTTGTATGAGGGTAAAATTGATTCCGCCCTCTTGGCACTTCCGGATCAAAAAGCTCAGTTGGTGTGAACGTGAGCAGGTCTCTGCCTGATACGAATACTCTCAGGCTTTGTACAAGTGGTTGTTGCACACTGTAACCCAGCTCAATATTTTTTAATCTCAAATACTTGGTATCTTCAACCCAGTTTTCATTAGCCCTTCTGTTCCAGTCCTGAGATCCAACCATCACTCTCGGCCAGGTTCCGTCCGGGTTCAATTCAGGGTGATATCTTTCCCTCACATATTTTTGGTGGATAAAGTTTTGGTTATTTGGTCCTTCAACCAAAGCACCATCAAGCATGTGATATTGTCTCATAACTCCTTGCAGGAACATCGTGAAATCAAATCCGCGAAAAGCAGCATTGAAGTTGACACCGAATTCAAATCTTGGATCTTCATCTGCCAGTACGACGTGATCTCCATCCGGATATAAGGCGGTGCTCAATGAACCATCTCCGGTCAGATCTTCAAAAATCCAGTCTCCGATTCCCACATCCGGGCTGAATTTGGTGGGATAAGCATCAAGATCTTCTTGTGTTCGATACAAACCAGGAGATCTGTAACCTCTTAATGCACTCAGGGATTCACCCTCCGTCCAGACTGTAAATGCATCCGGGTAGAACGGGCCCTGTCCTCGCAAATCTTCAATCGTGTTGGTCACATCAGAAACATTAACTCCAAGAGACCACTGAAATCCAGAATCTGTACTTGGCATGCTTCGGTAAATGACCTCTACTTCCCAGCCTTCATTCGATACTTCTGCGGCATTTTGAAACGGAGCACTAACACCAACAATAAGAGGTACAGGAAGTTGCAGCAAAATATCACTTGTATAATTCCAGAAATATTCTGCGATTACTTCAACTCTGTCATCCAAAAAACCGACATCAAGGCCAATATTTCTCATGGTGGTTGTTTCCCATGAAATATCCGGGTTACCGGCAGCTGTAACAGCCGCAGCCGATGCAACATTATCACCAAACTGATAGGAAAGGCCCAGGTTAAAGCTATTTAAATGAGAGTGCAGTCCCGTTCTCTCATTTGTACTCATCCGCTCATTCCCCAACTGGCCCCAGGAAGCACGAAGCCTCAGGTTGCTCAGCAAGTCAACATCCTGCATAAATTGCTCACTTGTAATTCTCCAGGAAGCTGAAAATGAAGGGAAGAAGCCCCATCGGTTTCCTTCCGCAAATCTGGAAGAACCATCATATCGTGCATTAGCCTGGAATGAGTATCGGTCATCATACGTATAATTCAGACGGCTGAAAAATGACCGCACTCTCCATGCGTCATTAAAACATGTTCCTGTGAAGCTTCCTGCATCATGGAACTGACTGCATGTTTGCTGATTGCCTGAGTCACCGGCATTTAAAGACCTTAACTCGTCATTAAAAAAGTTGGCCCGTGCAGCAGACACTTGTCTTGCTCTGGTATAGACCTCCTCATAACCAGCAACACCACTGAACCGGTGTACATTTAAACTTTGTTCAAAGTTCAGGAAAGCTCTTTGGCTCAGTTCTCTTCTATTGTACCTGCCTTCATTTAAAGTGTTTGTTGCAAACCAACCACTCGCAGCAACAGTAGAACCGGTCAGCGGATGAATCATATTACTTCTATCCTCCCGGAAAATAGATTCATCGGCAATCCTTTGGTTTATGGTAAAGTCACCTTCAATTGCAAAGGCATCATTAATTTGATAAGTAAGTCCTGCGGAACCAACAATGTCATTGTTTATTCTTTGGGTTTCACCGGTATGAGACATTACATAGGCACTCCATGTTCCACCAATAATGTCACCCGTTCCTGTTCTGCCGTCCGGGTACTGCATGATCATATCCCGGTTCATATGAAGCAGGGCCTGTGTAATACGCTGGGCTGTAAAGCCGGGCCCGCTGGCCTGTCTGTTTCTGTAGAGGAGATTTGCCTGAAAAGTCAGGTCATCTGTAACAAACAGGTCACTATTTACACGTAACGAAGTTTGGTGATTACTGAAATTTCTCATAATACCTTCCGTATCATGATGATTGATAGCAGCATAAAGCCTGCCAGTGTCACTTCCTGTAGAGAGGGAAAGCGAATGACTATGCTCTAAAGCATTCTCTCTGAACACAGCTCCTTCAAAATCAGCAAAAGGATACTCCAGGGGATTGGTACCTGCAAGTACATTAGAGATATACTCTTCTGTAAATACGGGTGTGGCACCTGCATTTATATCTGCCTCATTCCTGAGAAGCATCCAATCTTCTTTGTTTGCGGCTTCAGGAAAATGGCGTTCATTGTGAACCCCTATATAACCTCCGTAATTAACGATTAGCCCTGTATCTGCACCACGCTTAGTGGTAACCAGAATTACTCCGTTTGCAGCCCTTGAACCGTAAATCGCTGCAGAAGCCGCATCTTTCATAACGGTTATTGATTCGATATTTGAAGCCTCCACACTGGAAAGGGACTGTTCAACACCATCAACCAAAACAAGTGGATTCGGATTATTTAATGTACCTGTGCCGCGAATACGAACAACTACATCTTCCTCTCCCGGATGTCCACCCTGATCCTGGATACTTAATCCCGGACTGGCTCCCTGAAGTGCGAGTGCTGTATTAGGTGTTTGCCTTGTTTCCAAATCTTGAGCTGATACAGAACTCACTGCACCTGTTACGTCACCTCTTCGTTGCGTACCAAAACCAACTACAACCATTTCATCCATCATGGCCACATCTTCCTCTAAAGAAACATCAAGGCCATCACTGATATGGTGAGACTGAACGGTTACAGTTTGGCTATGATAGCCTATATAGGAGAAGATGAGATCTGTTCCGGCTTCTTCAATATTAATACTGTAAGTACCATCCAAATCTGTTGTGGTACCGGTAGTTGTACCTTGTATGACGATATTCACACCGGTCAGAGGTTCACCTGTAACAGCATCTGTAACCCTTCCTGTTACCGTTTCCTGATAAAGTTCTTCGAAATCAATTTCAGGCTCATCATCTTTTTGCAAAATCACAAAGTTCCGAACCGCAATATGGTTGATATTTTCCGGAAGTATGGAATAAAGAGCCTCCGCAAGTGTAACATTATTTGCCTGATAGGTAACTGCGACATCATCGGGCAATAAATTTGCATTGTAGTTGAACATTACACCGCTTTTTTCTCCAAGCATGAGAATGGCTTCGTCCAATGGATAGTTTTCAAAGTTAACAGAAACTATCAGTTCGTCCAGATTCACTTCTTCTTCGGCTTGTTGGTATCGATCTGACACCGCACCGTTTATTGCAGTCTGTGCGATTGATTGTTGCCCTGCCAATCCGATAAAGAGAATCAAAAAGACTCCCATTTTCAAAAAAGGCAGGCATCGTCCTTTCTGGTTATTTGTAGTATAGTTTTCCATGTTTTGCGTTTTTTTTAATGATGTTAAAGAGAGATCATTATGAAAGCATCAGCCTGTTCCTGTATCTTGAATCGTTCCGCATTCTAACTAAAAATAGGATACAGGTATTAAGGCTTGTTATTATTCTGCGGAACGCCTGATAAAGACTGTGTCGTTATCAATTTCGTAGTCAAAATCTGCCAGCTCATTCAGTATAATCAATGAGTTTGTGAGTGAAAGATCTTTGAAGTGATAAACAAAGGTTTCCTTTTTCAAGGATTCATCTTCAAATACAAACTCCACACCGTGCCATCGTTCAAACGTTTTGGCTATAGTCGCGAAGTTTTCCCGGATAAATACCAGTTCTCGCTGTGTCCACATTTTTGCAAGTGAAGCATCTACAAGCTCAACTTCGCTCAAACCTTGCAAATCGTTATATCTCAACCGCTGATTGGGCTCCAGAATTAGTTTTTCAGCATTTCTGTTTACAAACACTTCCACTTTCCCGGTGGCAAGGGTCACATCCATATCGGCATCATCATGATAGGCCCGCACGTTGAATGAGGTCCCGAGAACGTGTGTGGTAAAAGGGCCGCTTTCTACAATGAAGGGACGGTCTCGATCGTGTTCCACTTCGAAAAATGCCTGCCCATTCAATTGCACTGTTCGGTTTTCATCTGAAAATTCTTCAGGATATTCAAGTGAGCTGGCAGCCCCCAGCCATACAGTAGTACCATCGGGAAGTGTAATTTCGGAAATCTGACCAACCGGATTGGATCGTTCAACAATCACGGGAACTTCTTCGGAATCAGCAATGCCACTGAAATGAATAATTGCAAGCGAAAGCAACACTCCCACTGCCAGGATTGCTGCTACTCTGTAGAACACGAACCATTTTCCGGGGCGGTTTATTCTCAGGGAAATTTGGGAGGAAAAAACGTTTTCTTTGCTATCAAGTTTTTTTTGCAAAGAGCGAAATATCCTGTTTTGATAGTCTTCTCTCTCTTTCTCACTGAGTCGGTTCAGGTAGCCTTTTGAATCGTCGAAGGATCGAAACCATTCTGAATAAATCTTTTCCCCTTTTTCAGACTTTCCTCCTGAAAAATATCGCCTCAGCGGATTAAGATTTTTTTTGTTGGGCATACAGTACTTAATGGCAAAAGTTTTTAATCATTTGACAATATGTACCGTGAAGACGGGGTATACCCTAAAAATTTCTGTAAGTTTTTTTCTTTTTTCGGTTCATACTTATAAAACATGTTTTTGGGATTCTATGAATTTCTTTATACAACTCCGTGTGGTTTGGTAGTTCTTTGTGCCTGTTGAACTAGGACGGGGTTTCACAGAGGGGCACAGAGGAGGCACAGAGTACCACAGAGTTAAAGTTTAAAAGATAAGATTATGGATATGAATAGAATTACCGGTGCTATTATTGGGAGTGCGATTGATGTTCGTGAATATTTGTGTGCAGTGTCGCAAGAATCTTTGATTGAGGAATGCATGGTTTTCATGGCTCATTTAAATACAAACAGACCTCTGTGTAACCTCAGTGGTCCACTGTGTTTTCTCGGTGGCTCTCTGTGTCTACTGAGCAGGGACGGGGTTTCACAGAGCAGCACTGAGGAGTCACGGAGAACCACAGAGTTAAAGTTTAAAAGATAAGATTATGGATATGAATAGAATTACCGGTGCTATTATTGGGAGTGCGATTGAAGTGCATAAACATTTGGGACCTGGGTTGCTGGAGTCAGCTTATGAGGAGTGCATGGTTTATGAACTATCTAACAAGGGGCTATACGTGGAAAGACAAAAAGCTGTGCCGGTGGTTTATAAAGAAATTCAGCTTGATTATGGTTATCGATTGGATTTACTGGTTGAAGGGACCGTTATTGTGGAACTGAAAACAGTTGAAACATTCTGCCCTGTTCATGAAGCCCAGATTCTCACCTATATGAAATTTACTAAAAAGCCCGTGGGACTGCTGATTAATTTTTATGTAACGCTGCTCAAGAACGGGATAAAAAGATACAAGCTTTAGTTTATTCTGATTCTCGGTTATTTTTACACAGAGAACCACAGAGAAGTCACTGAGGACCGCGGAGGAGAGTTTGTGATGAATGTTATGGATTTATTCTTTCGTTAGAGGGGAGGCGGTGCAGGTCTCATGAGCGGCTAATTACACAGAGAACCACGGAGAACACACAGAGAAAATATACAGAATAAGAACTTAGCGCCAGTGAGAGTTTTTGAAGGGCGGTTCCAAGGAAGCTATCAGAGTAACAATAGGGCGAGCGGAATCAAGGCTGCTACGTAATCTTTGAGATTTACTCTAAGGTGTTTCAGCGCTTTGCCGATGTGATATTCCACCGTTTTGGGAGAGCAGTTTAATTGCTCGGCAATTTCATTGTGTGTATAATGGTCATCCCGGCTCATGGAAAAAATTGTACGGCTTTTCTCGGGAAGTTCATCCAGATGCCGAGACACAAGGCTTTTCAGATCTTCATGGCGAACCGAAGCATCAACCCGGGGAAATGAGCTTTTTTTATAGTACTCTTCATAAATACGCCGGATATACATCTCTTTATTTCTTACCGTCTGATGACGAATAATCTTGTACACTTTATTTTTCACAGCCTGATGAAGATATGCCTGAAACGATGTATGGATTTCTAACGAATTGCGATTGTTCCAGATATCTGTAAAAACTTCCTGAACGATATCATCTGCCACCTCTTTTGACTGAAGCCGGTTATAAGCAACATTATGCAGATAATGAAAATATATACTAAAAAGCTCTTCAAAAGCCCTTTCATCTCCATCAGCAATCTGTTGAATCAATATTTTATCATTCTGGAACTGACTCATGGCATGCTTTATGAATAAAATCCTTTTGAACCGTACTGGCAAATGTTTGAAACATCACATTAGAGCATAAAATTAATTTAATGTATCCTCCTTTTTACCATTCTTTTAATAATTCCTGCTATGTTGATTAAATGAAATTGTAACAAACACCTGCTTGCAATAAATAACTAACATTTCAGATTGTCAAATTTTTCATCGAATCGGGCTGAATAAAGTTCCTTTTTGCAGAATACAGTTTTCTGTCATTTGATTTATCAAGTCTACCTACATTCTGACTGCTAATAAATTAATCCTATTGCCAAGACATTTCATCTACAAAAAATTATTCCAAATGAAATATCTTATGCATCCATAACTGATGTTTTTAATAATTAATGCAGGAGTATATGCAGTATATTAACTCTTTTTTATACTGTACTGTGAGATTAAAAAAGGTATGAAACTGATATCTGAAACTGCATATTGGTAGTATCATATGGCTCAAAATTTGCGATGGATAGCCCGCCAAACTGCCCGTAATCGAATCTTCCGTAATTGAACAGCTTTGTCCAGGAAAACTCCCCGGTTATCAAAAATTCGCCGTAATTGTAGAGAGCTCTTGCACCCAGTGTTAAATCGGTGCGGTTGCGCCAGTAATCGCCATACCCTCCTCTCCACTCCTCGGGACGGTTCAGTGAACGATCGTACTCATAATGAAAATGGTTATTGTCAGCCAGCCTTCTTACAAAAACACCCGCCCGTCCATCCTGAAAATAGCCGTCAATGGCGAAAAACTGGCTATTTGATCCCGGCCCAATCGCAGCTCCCAGTACCTGTCCGCGGTTGGTATGGCCCTGGCGAATTTCGGGATGGGTATAGTAGTAATTTTGAAGTCGCACTTCCCTCAGGTAAGAGGGAGTCATATTCGTAAATTCAACATGCATCCTGTAAAAATCAACCAAGGGTGCATCGAACAATTTCTGAGCCCCAAATGCATATCCACTATTATGGCGGGGCTCCATGAGCAAATCCCGTGAATCGTAGGCAAAGTCCTCACGGTAAAACTCCCCGAACAACTCGAATCGGCTTTCAGGCCAAATCCATCGGGCATAAATGGAATTCAGATGATTTCGTGGTTTGATATTTGACAATGGGCCGCGGGTTTCAACAAAATTATTCAGCATAAACGGATCAAATATCATTCCGAGATCTTCACGAGTGAGCCCTTTTACTGGATCTATGTAGGTATGTACAACTCTCGATAAACCAATATGCAAATTGGGGGCAAATACAGGTGAATAGGAAATGTTAATTCCATTCATAAAGCGGTCGTGCCTTTCCTGGTCCGCCCTGTACTCAAAATATTCGGAGTCTTCAGGAAAGGCCCCCAACCATTTAAATTCAAGATTCCCTACATACGGGATATGGAGAGGTTTTCGGGTTCCCAGGAAAAAATGTTTCATACCGGGAGCGTTGTTGCTCATCAAGAGAGGATATTTCACATTTCCACCCCACCACAACGGCTCGTTGCTCACACCCGCTTCAATCATCTTGTAATGAACACGAAGGGACGTGTAACCAAGGCTGAGTGTATTAAATGATTCATCACCGAAACGAAACGGGCGATCTATAATATCCCCAATTCCTTCTGCAGCAAAGAGCTGATTTCCATGTTCATCTTCGGGAATAAACCGGGGTTCTTCGAACTCCATATTGTCATGCGTAACCATGTGCGGACGAAATGTGAGTGTCACATAATCGGATGTAATCCAAAATCCGCCATTAAACTCCCCTGTAAAACCTCTGCCATACCATGCAGCTTCATTATTATCACCATAAGGCACACGTGAATTGGTCGTAATTTTCACTGAAGGCTGATAGAGTCCTGCCCTAAACGATCCTCCCATCTCAACCTGGGGAGCATTGTGTTTTCGGCTCCAGAAACCATAGCGGGCTTCACCCAGGTCCATATAAGCATCGTATGTATGGTTCCAAACCGGCCGGTTGGTAAAACCCGAGTATAATGAACCGTGAATGAGCTGCTGAATACGTATCTGTTCTTCCTGGATATCATCAATCGGGATGGTCTGAGAAAAGAGCGGCTGGACAGAAAACAGAAAGATACCTGCAGTGAGAAGCACGCATAACCGAAAGTGCAAGTAAGAACCAATCAGCCAAATTTTCCTTGAACGTTGCATAAAAGCTTATACTCTTTATAAAATATATGTGATACCGATCTGAAACTGAATATTAGTCCGGTCAAAATGGTCATAATTGGTAATATTTATTCCGTCAAAATCACCGTAGCCAAAACGCCCGTAGTTGTATGCTCTCGTCCAAACCAGGCTGCTGTTAATATAAAACGGACCCGGGCCGTATAAAAAATTCAGTCCGAAATTCAGATCAATCCGGTGCCGGAAATAGTCTCCAAAATTGGGTGATGGATTATTAGCTGCCGAACCTTCCCTTAAATGGAAACTGTCATTCACAGCTATACGCTGAGCAAAAAAGCCCGCTTTTACATTATCTTTATACGTATCGAATGAAAAAAACTGACTATTTGATCCCGGTTCCAGTCCGGCCCCTAAAATTTGTCCGCGGCTGGTATGACCGTGCCGTATTCGGCTGTGAGTATAATAAAAAGCCTGGGGCCTAACCTGCCGGAGCTGAGTATTGGTCATATTTGTAAACTCGAGATTGCTTTTAACAAAATCGAACCAGGGGACATGAGATATTTTTTGAAACCCGAATGAATAAGCACTGTTATGATGCGGCTGTACAAACAGGTCCCGAAAATCAAAACTGTGATCTTCCCGGAAAAATTCTCCGTAAACCTCAGCATTGGCTTCAGGAAGGTGGAGGTGCATGTACACCGATGCCGTTTGATTTCTTCGCTGCCGTGTTGCGTCGGGCCCTTGTCTGTCTACGAGAGAAGATCGGCGGAGTGGATCGAACATCACAAGTGCATTTTGAAAATCAAATCCATCTTCTTCATAAAGGTGATAAACTCTGCTGGCGCCAAGTGTTAAATTCTTGAAAAACGGGGGGCTGTATGCAATATTTGCCGCATTGGTAAAACGCGTTTCACCCTGACCTATACCATCAAAATAATCTGATTCTTCCGGGTACCCAAGAATCCATCGAAACTGAACGTATCCAAAATATGGAATGCGAAATGCCTCCCTGGTTCCAATAAAAAAGTGAGGAATACCTGGTGCATTATTACTCATAATGAGCGGATATTGTACCGCTCCCCCCCACCACATCGGTTCTGTGGTTAGACCCGTCTCAAATTCCCGGTAATGAAGGCGGATTGAAGATGTACCGAGATCGATGGTTGTGAACGGGTCCGGACCAAAACGAAAAGGAGCATCCAGAGCGTTACCTATGCCCTCAGCCAAATATCTTACTTCTCCGCTGCGGGTTGAAATAAATCTGGGGTACAAAAAATCTTCATTTTGCTGATGAACAATGTGCGGATAGATATTGATCGTGAAGTAAGGAGATGTGATGTAGAAACCAGCCTGAATTTCGGTATTGAATCCCCTTCCATACCATGCAGCCCCATTATTTTCACTGTAAGGAAACCGTGTATTGAGCGTGTTCTGAAGAAATAACGGATTCAGACCAACCCTGATATCCAAATTGTCTAAAGGGCTGTACTCACTGCTTTCCATCTTCCGGCTCCACCAGCGGGTGGGGTCACCCAAAAAATTACCGCCTCCGTGAATTTCAAGCCCGTTAAGATTTGTTACCGGCCTGTTTACAAACGAATAGTTGGTTGAATCACTCAGCAGGGCCTGAATACGCAACTGTTCATCCTGAAGACTGCCAACAGGGACAATCTGAGAAAACGTCTCAACCGGAATGAATGAAAAGATTGTAAAAGCCAAAAATAGAGGCCACTGTTTCAACATATTTATAAAATGATAATATGGTAACTCTACACGATCTATTGATCTGGTTGTTTACAAACAACCTGAAGTGAAGGAACAAATATCATCAAATATGCGGAAAAGATCATCTCTTTTATCAGTTTTTATTTTTCCGGATCAAACAAAAATATTCTGGCCCATTGCTGTTTCAATCAGAAGTGTATAAATGATGCCGGCGGATATACTCTGACACTTTTTCGGGCAGTGCCTTTTTTGATATTTGACCTGATCTGATCTGTGTTGAGGAAATATCAATCGGATTGTGATCAGTAAAAATAGTGCGTTCCAGTATCTCAGGATCAACCGATGAACTGTCGAAGTCAGGACGCCGGGCTACTATAAGGCTTACAGAATTCAGAATCTGCCGATACTTGTACCACTCATGAAAATGGGACAGGCTGTCTTCTCCCAGGCAGAGATAAAAGAGGCTGCCGGGAAATGTTTTCCGAAGATACTCTATCGTCTGAAGCGTGTAGGAAGGTTTTGGCAGAGATGTCTCGATATCGCTCACCTGAACATGATTCATCCCGCCAAAAGCGAGCTTTAGCATCTCAAGACGGTGTAAATAGGGCGCCTGGTTCTGATTGCTTTTATGCGGCGGAGCAGGTGTAAGAAGAACCAGTAATTTATCAATGACACCACTGTTCAGGAATGATTCCGAAATACTTACATGGCCTTTGTGAACCGGATCAAATGATCCCCCGAAAATACCCACTCTTGGTTTCAAAATGGATATTGTTAGTTCTGTGCCACAGAATCTCTTTCACGTACCCGCTGCACACCACGTTGTGCACGATCGTAAAGATCTTCGGCCCGGCTTCTGTATTCACCCTGCGGAAATAGCTGAAGAAATGTGCTATAACTGTCGAGGGCTTTTTCAAAACGCTCTTCCTGGCGGCGTTCCACACTGTTTTCAGCATAGAGAACGTAGGCTTCAATCTGCCTGTAGAGAGACCGCTCGGCATAACTTGATTCTGGAAAGTTATCAATTACCAGGTCATAATAAATAGCCGCAGAATTGTAACGGTTAGTTCTCATGTAAAATTCAGCCGCATTATAATCCCGCCGTGCAAGCTTATCACGTAACTCCGATATATATTCAGCCACTTCATCGGCCCGCTCTGAGTTCGGATACCTGGAATTAAAGAGACGAAATCGTTCAATAGCCCTGTTTGTATAGGTTTGATCCAGTTTGTACCGAGGGCTCATTTGGTAGTAACAAATCGCTTCCCTGTAATCTGCGAGTTCCCGTCGTGTAGAGTTGGGATGAAACTGAACATAACGGCTGTACTCTGATGCAGCCATCAGATAACGGCGGTTGTAAAAGTGGCTTTCGGCCAGGTAAAATTGAGCATCCTGCCCGATATCTGTCCCCCTACCGATTGAAATTACCGTTTCAAAAGCTCGTGCTGCTTCACTGTAGTTTTCATTTTCAAACTGGTTCATCGCTTTCTCAAAAGCTTCCTCAAGGGTATCACCGGGCCGGATCAGATCCTGGCTTCGGCAAGATGCAAGGGCAAGTGCAGCAATAAAAAGAATAAAAATTGTTCGAATCATATTAAAAGTCACGTTTTTTCAGATAATGTATCAGGTGTTGAAGATCTCGTTTATAATCCGAATCACCAAATTGATCCAGGGCTTTTACTGCTTTCGAATAATATTCATTCATTAACGCATCCGCTGAGTCTGTAGCCCCGTATTTCTTATACAGATCTATAATTTTATGAATGTTTTCCTTTGAAACAGGGCGATTCTTAAGAAGGCTGGTCAGCCATTCCCGTTCGGAATCTGTACAGCTTTCCAACGTCTTAACCATCAAAAATGTTTTCTTGCCTTCGGAAATATCTCCGCCCGTTCGCTTTCCAAACTTTTCGGGGTCTGCTATTACATCCAGCAGGTCGTCCTGAATCTGGAATGCAATTCCCAGGGATTCACCGAGAATGCCAAGATACTGAATCATCTCATCAGAAGCCCCGGCTGCCATTCCGCCCATTCGGAGAGATGTGGAGATCAACGCAGCCGTTTTACCTCCAATCATATCAAGATATTCTTGTGTGGTCACATCCAGCCTCTTCTCGAACTCCATATCCAGTGCCTGTCCTTCGCAAACCCTGTTAACCCCGGTTAAAAACTCCCGGTTAATCTCTTTAAAATCAACATCATCAGACAGATTTTGCAACTGAAGTAGAGCTTGCACAAACATTCCGTCACCAGAAAGTATAGCGGTCGACCTGTTCCAGCGAACATGAACCGTTGGTTCTCCCCTCCGGCTTTCGGCCTGATCCATAATATCATCATGGATCAGTGTAAAATTGTGGACAAGCTCTACTGCAATGGCTGCCGGAACAGCCCTATCGATCTCTGATCCGCAAAGTCCGCACCCAATCAGTGTAAGCACAGGGCGAATTCGCTTGGCACTGCTGCTGAGAATATAAATTTGAGGCTGGTAAAGCGTCTCCGGTTTTTCAGGAAGGCCAAGATTTTTCAGTTCGCTTTCAATCAGCGAGGTATAAGGTTGTATGAAGTCCAAACGATTCTTCAGTTCCGGTTTCAAAAGCACGAAATATACAAAATGATTCAAACAATGTTTATTGGATTTGCGGGATGCGGGTAAAAGGTTTGTTTCTTTTTCCTTTGTTCAAAATTAATATTTAAATACCAAAAAAATATTTAGCATGGCGCAAGGGCCCTGGTCTTCGAAGCCTTTGGCGTAGTTGACACGTTTGTACCATTTGTGTC
>JAFIFB010000071.1 GCA_020832285.1 Balneolaceae bacterium | reverse complement strand
CGGGTTTTAAAAAAATGTTATGGCGCAAGCGTTCCGCTTGCACCCTTTATTTGTCTCTCTACTCACTGAGCAATACACAATGCCCGAACCTTATCAACAACCCCAGGTTCTTTGCGTCTACTTAGCGCCCTTTGCGGTTACACCCTTCTCGGAGCGTTGGCCTGCATCTGATTTTATTTCGAGAAATGCTTCCTGTATGAACCACAAATGGATCCGCATCTCTCATAGACTTGACCATTAAACCTCCGATTTAAACCGATGTTTTTCACAAATCGAGCCGGAGGTTTCACTTTCTTGGCTCACCCAAACCCCGGGTTCCGCAAAAACGCTCCACCCGGGCCTATTTGATGGTCGCCCGCTTTGGGGCTAATTCAGGGGTAAGCATCAAACCATGTGCATTGGGTCGGATCTTTACACAAAATCGAATATCGGATATCGTTCAATCAGAAATCGTTAAATAGTTATTCAGGCACCGGTAAATCAAAATAAATGGTAGGTCATTGAACCAAGCGACC
Organism: Balneolaceae bacterium; assembly: GCA_020832285.1. Lineage (GTDB taxonomy): Bacteria > Bacteroidota > Rhodothermia > Balneolales > Balneolaceae > Rhodohalobacter. The sequence continues at coordinate 45,996 of JAFIFB010000071.1, read as the reverse complement.
TGGCAGAGTTACCGGGGTTTTTCCGGCCTCCTCTCCCGTGGGATCGTTATGCAGCAAGAGTCGCGATACTCTTCACTGAAATGCCTTAAAACCAACCAAGCCCTCAATCCAAAACTCGCCGAAGTATCGGCATCTGCGACTTGCAGGAACTTCGCTTCGCTACGTACTTTGCCAGGTTGTTTATTTCAAGTCCTGATTCTTCACCCCCCTTTGCGCCTCTTAGCGACCTTTGCGGTTTCCCCCTTGCATCAATCCTGCCATGTTTTCCCATTCCGGGTTCCAACGACAACCCCTCGAAACTATGTGCTGCTTTTTCAAAACTACTCGTCTCGGGGTGTTTTTTGGATTCCATATTATCCCGGGGCGTCGTTCGCGATGCCTGCCATCCGAAGCTTTAGCGTAGGCTGGCTCACTTTGCCCCGGGCTTTGTTATTTCGCCCCGAGGGGCTGGGCTTTCAGGAATGACTTCAGGTCTGGGCAGCAAATAAAAAGAGTGCCATCCGGCACTTTTTTCTGCTTTATGCCAAGGAATCAAATCTGCGGAACTCCGCGCGAACATCTGCGAGAACCCATCAAAACATATCTTTAATCCGAACCTCTCTGATGGTATAAATACTCCACCAGGTCCCGCAGTTCGGAGCGGGTGAGTATGCCGCTCATGGACGGCATGGGAGAAGGTGAATTGGAGCGCTCATCGACCTCGGATTTATCTATTTCCCATCGGTTATCAGCGGCTGTAACCACCAGGCTGTTTTCAGTTTCTGACCTGAGAATTCCGCTGATCACCTCACCGTTGTTCAGCGTAAGCCTCACCACCCCGAAGCCCTCAGCAATGCGGGCATTTGGGTTAATCATCGCTTCCAGGAGCTGTTCACGGCTGAGCCGGTCTCCCACTTCATCAAGCAGAGGCCCGGCTTCGCCGCCGGTATGGCACCGGTAACATTGGGCGCCCTGGTGATTGTGAAAAATCCGGTCACCTGATTCGGCATTCCCGCCGTAGAGAGCTTCGGAGTAGCGGGCCAGCGGAGTTTCGGACTTTGAATCCTCGTAAAGCTGAAGCTGATTTTGAAGTTCTTCGCTCCCGGACGATTCTGCGGCAAGAATAATATCGAGACGAATCTCTTGTGGTGTCTGGTCATTCACCAAAAGTACAAGTTGTTCTTTAAGGAGTTCGACAGATTCCGGGTCATCCATTCTTCCGAGAATCGCAAGTGCAGTTTGTCTTTCTTCTGCCGAGCCGTTATCCAGGATCGTTGCAAATAGTTCAAGCAAATCCTCTGATTGCAATCCGGTTTCAGCGATGTATTCAAGTGCATGCAACCGGACTTCCGGGGATTCGTGGTTCAGATTGGCGGCTGCTATCTCTTCCATATTTTCATAATCCAACTTGTGTAAGATATCCAGCACGGCTGTTTGTATCGCTTCAGATGAACGGCTGTTCCACAGCTCCACAATGGCCGAAACGGCTTCTGATGCGTTCAGTTCTCCGGCTGTTTTCAGCGCTGCCAGCTGCAGGTTCTCGCCGCCGCTGTTTTGTTCAAGAATCTGAACGATCGCCGGTGATGCGGCTTCTCTTGCAACCTCTTTATCGTTGTAAACAGGGCCACGGTATTTGCCAGTCACCCTGTCCATCAGGGAGGGTTCCGGCCAGACAGAGAGCGTTACCATCGCTTCAACGCGAAGCTCTTCCGGCAGATCATCTCTGAGTGAAAAAACCGCCAATCTTTCGGCATCTGCCCGTTCACCCCGGTATAACGCTGCGTTAACAGCTCTTCTCAGAATTGGCTCGCTGGTAAACCGATTCTGCAAAAGCATCATCGAAAGTGCTTCAAGCCCTTCTTCAATAAACTCTTCATCATTTATAGCCCGTGCAGCATCGGTCACAATCTGTTCGTTGACGTCATCCAAAAAATCCACTACGTGCGGACTTTTCAGCCGGTTCAGCGTAATCAGAACAACAGTCCGAACTGCATCCGACGGATCATCCTTCCACTGCAGAAGTTCTTCGGGTTCAGCAATTCGGCTCAGGGAGATAGCTCCGGCCTGCCTGAGATAAAGATCCTGATCATCATTTTCACGTACCATTTCAATAATCGGTTCCACTGCCGGAGAATAGGCGATTCGCCCGAGGGCTTCAGCGGCGAAATATCTTACCCTGGCATCGTCGTCTTCTAACAAAAGCAGCAGAGCATCACCGGCCGGTTCAAACCTTACATCTCCCAGCGTTCTGGCTACCTGCGCCCGGATTTCCGGATCATTGTCTTCAAGCAAACCGACCAGCGGAGTAACAAAATCAACATCGTTCAGCCGCGCGATCTGCCCCAGCCCCCAGATACTGTGAATTCTTGCCATCTGGCTGTTTTGCTGTTCAATCATGTTCTGGAAAATTTCCGTTTCAATCCGAGAAGCCAGTTCAAACTGGGCATTTCTTCGCACACGCATATCCTCATGGGCAAGATATTTCTGGAGGTCCTGAGAAGGAACCTCTCTGAAATCTTTGGCAAGAATTTGGCGGGTTTCTTCCCGCTTCTGTTTAAGGTCTCTGTCCGGAGTATCGATTCTCCAGATCCGTCCTGTTTCCGATGTGATCCAGCCAGCCACCCAATCAGCGGTATAGAGGGCTCCGTCTGTACCAAAATCAAGACTCGTTGAGAGTACACCGCGCAGAACGGTGCGAACAGAATCTTTGCGGAAAGAGGCACCCTCTTTTTTAAGCGTAAATGCGTTTACTCCGGAGTTTGTGGGCGATCCGACAAACGATGATGCAAAAAAGTGATCCTGCCACTCTTCACTTAGTGCGGTACCGGGATTGTAGGTAAAACCGGCAGGCCCGCGAAATGATGGTTCCAGCGGCGGAAGGATATGGGCTGTCTGTCCATCGAAAGGAATGCTGAAATATTCTTCATCAACCCAGACACTGTATTCGTTGTTTTTGGGATCGTTCGCTTTGCCCATCTGCCAGTGAATTCGCCACCCGCTGTCTGAGCCATCCGTGGGATACACAAGTCGGTCGTAATCACCTGCAGGGCCGTCATTGTCAACAGCAAAGAGATTCCCGTATTTATCAAAAGCGAATTCGTGAATATTTCTGAGTCCGGTGGCAAAAACCTCAAAATTACTGCCGTCAACATCTGCACGCATAATCGCCCCTTCGTGTGGATAGTACCATCGTTTACCCTCTTGATCCACCACATTGACCCCAACATCGCCGATAGTCCACCATATACGTCCGTCCGGCCCCAACTGAAGGCTCGACTTACCATGCCCCGAATATCCGAAATGGACACCATAACCGTGGCTGATCGATTCGACCGAATTGAAGATTCCGTCGGAGTTTGTATCCTGAATCCGAAGCAGATCGGGGATCCGGGCTACAAAAAGCTCCCCATTGTGATACAGGGCCGATCCGGTGATTTCTGTCACTTCTGAGTAATTGTCCCAATCCATAATCGTTGCCCGGCTGGCTGCACCAATTCCCGAGACGTCCTCGAGCAGATAGACCGGGTCTTTTTCAACCAGCATATCGCGCCAGTCATGCGAGCCATCCTGATTGAAATCCTCCATCCAGGTATTTTCCTCGCTTTTTTCAGGTGCTAATGCCTGACGAATGAATTCCCGGCGATCCTCCACGGATGTCCAGGACAGATTATCGATCATCCAGAAATCAACAGCACCCGCATCGGGCACCGTAGAACGCCTTCGGTTGGTTGTTGCAACCCAGGCCCGCCCTTTATGATCAAAATTGATACCAGCAGGATCGGCAAGCAGATTCTCAGATGCCCACAATGTTACCTCAAGATTTGAGGAGATATCCAGATTTACATCATCCCGAATTTCTGCGGCAGACCGTGAAGCCTCCTCATCCGTAATTTCGATCACTTCGTGGGATACCTCTATCCCGGCTTCCTGTTTACAGGCAGAGAAGAAAAGTGTTATAATTAATAAGATTCCGAATTGATTATTGAGGTGGGGCTGACCGGGAAAATTGTAAGGCATGTCCATTTGATTTTTAAAAAGAGTAAATAATATAATGCTTGTTCACCAAAAAAGAAGAAATTTAACACCCTCCGGGTTTCTTATTCTTACATTTATCTTGCATTATTCACGAAAATATTGCCTAAAACGATTTAAAATAAAAAAAATCATCGTCTTCGAATCTGACTGATGTAGTTGAATATGTTATACAGAACCAATTTCACAATCCTTCAATGAACGGATTGAATATAAAAAGACATCAGAATTTTAAATATATTCTGAATTTACCCTTCCGTAACTGAAATCTTCCCTCCATGAAACAACTGTTTGCACTACTTCTCTTCTTTTTGCTGCCGGAGATTGTTTTTTCTCAATTCAGTACAAACTATCCTCATATTCCAAGGATCGATGTCCACACCCACGTGCCCGATAACAATCAAAACATCAGCCTTTTTTTTGATTTGAGAGATCATATGCTGGCTGAACATAAAATTGATCTTGCCATGTGGGTAGATGTCACCGGGCGGAAAGAAATCAAACCGTTTCAGCGTGTTAACCGGGGAAGAATGTTAACTTGCCTCAGCGATTTCTCCCCACACAGGGGTATGGCTTTTACACCGGAAGAGATTGTGGCAAAACATGAAATGGGATATGGAGGTTTTAAAATCTTTTATGGTCCGTATGAACGCGTATTGGAAGAGGGAGAAGGTGGGTTCAGATATATTGATGACCCAGCACATGAGCCGGTTTTTGCGGCAATGGAGAAAGCCGGTTTGCCGGGAGCTTCCGTGCATGTTGCAGACCCAAACGGGCCATTTGGCAACCGTGGAAACTGGGCGAAAGACCCGGTTGAATTCTGGCGGCAGATACTTTCGCTTGAACGAGTCCTTCATCGCCATCCCGGCCTTGTGATTGTTGCTGCTCACGGGGCATGGCTGATGGTGCAGGATGCGCAAATTGATTTTCTGAGATACCTGCTATCAGAATATCCAAATTTTCATGTCGACCTGGCAGCGACTTTTCAATACTTCGACCTGGTGGATCATGCCAATCTGCGCGATTTTATGATCGAATATTCCGATCGCATTCTGTTTGGTACAGATATTGGAAGGTTTGATGAATCCCTTATTTCTGAGCGTGCGGCACGCTACAGCCGTGCATTTCAGATTCTTGAAACCGATCAGATTGTTGAGGGAAGCTTTTTTCAGATGAATCCAATCCAGGGGTTGAGTTTACCGGAAGATGTGCTCGAAAAAATTTACTACAAAAATGCATTAAGAATCTATCCCGGATTAAAAGAGATGATGAGCAACCTGGGTTATGAAATGGATTAATGCAGATTATCTGAAAATTACAAATTAAAAATTCCGAATGACCAAACCAGCCTCTTAAAAACAATCAAACATTTCAGAATAGCCACACGCCTGCATGTGCGAGAGAATAATCCAATTGACCTTGCAGAGTGTCGTGTTCACGAGTAATTACCGGGTAAGTCATCGGATGAGTTAGCCCGTCATTATCACAATGAACCAAAATTTCTCCATTATTCGGAAACTCGTCCGATGATATACAGATAAAAAGGTACGAGTATCTTTGTCATTCACAACAGCGCGAAGCCTAAAACACACCCCAAGAAACAGCAAGCAAGTGAAAGGAAATTCTGCCTATCAAAAAATTTATTTGCTTTTTTTAGAATTTCGTTTACTTTTCTATTAGTATTTTTTAATAATTAAATTTCAAGAGATTCTGTTATTAAAAAACTGCTCCCTACTCGCCTGATCTTATCATGTCAAGGTCCTGTTAGATGAAGCCTTCAGCCTTTGTGCTCGATAGAAATAAGAATAAAAGAGTGAGTATTGAAAAAAGTTAACCTGAATTAAATCGCAATGAAATGAAAAATTATCATGTATTATGCAAAATAATCGTAGTTCCATTTCTGTTATTTTTCCTGATTCTTACATCTTGTAACGAAATGAACCATCCGACAGATTCAGAAGCGTTACAGTCTTTCTCCGCATCACAATCAAACGCCACCACTGGAATCGGTCAAAAAAGGCTCGATAAACCTTCCAAAGAGTGGTGTGAAGATGCTGGCTATAAAAATTATGGACAGTGCGTAAAAGCATGGGCACAAAAAGGTGAAATTCTTTTTGTTGAACATTTTGAAGATACTGACTTTGCATCTCGCGGATGGTATGATGTGCGGGCCGGCGCGGTACTCACGACGGATAACCCGGCTCCGGGTACTGATCAGGTGCTTGAATGCACCTATGAAGAAGGTGGACAACGGTGTGCTGACGGTTATCCTCTTCGTGTTGAAATCGAAGAAACGGAATCTGTTTACCTTAGTTATTGGGTTCGATATAGTGATAATTGGGTAGGATCCCAAAGGCCATACCATCCTCATGAGTTTCATTTTACCACAAACAAAGACACACAATGGGTTGGCCCGGCCAACAGTCACCTCACTATGTATATTGAACAGGTGGATTTAATACCCATGATTGCCTTACAGGATAGTCGAAATGTGGACAATAGCTGCATACTTTTGAATAATGACAATTTTGTAGGATGTGGCGGAGATTTTGACACATATCCTTTCACTGAAGCCCGCTCGGTGGCATCCTGTAATGGACTCGATGGATTCGTTGATGCCCGGGACTGTTTCAATACAGGATCATATTGGTACAGTGCAAGAAAATGGAGTGCTACTTCAGGCCCGGCATTCACACCCGGCGAATGGCATTTCGTTGAGGCTCTCCTTAATATGAATGATATCGTCGATGGAAAAGGAGTTCCCAATGGTTCAATCCGCTATTGGGTAGATGGTGAAATTCAGATCTCGTCTGATGAAATTCTCTTCCGAACTTCCGAGAATTCAGATATGGCCTTTAAATATCTTTTATTCGCTCCATGGATAGGCGATGGATCTCCAATAACACAAACCATGTGGATAGGGGAGATTACCGTTGCCACCAATGTTCAATAATTGCATATATTGATTTATTCTCAGACAATAATTTTATCTGTATAAATTATTATGAGATGAATAACAGAGAGATTATTTAAAAATTAGTCAAGATCTCAAATCACAAATACATAACCATGTGCATTAATCTTGAGGTGAATGCACATGGTTTTTTAATGACTGTCAGCCACTTATGTAAGGCCTCGGGCCGTAATGAGGCAGCTCCTGTCCAGCTTCATAGGCACCGCAATCCGGTGCAGAACCTCTGTAATTATCATTAATATTCGGGATGCGGACACCTGCATTTACTACTCTGGAATCCGCTTTCGGCCTTAAATCGGGCACAGTCCATTCGGGAATCGGCGGGTCTGGGAATGGCACATTATCAAATGTCTCTTCCATAGTTATTCGTTCAATTCCGTTTTTCTCGACTTCGGAAAATGGCCTGCCTCCAATTTCTGCTACATAAGGAGTACCGTATACACCAACAGCGTTGTAGTCGAAACTGCAATATTCACCGGGCTGTGCTATATCGACTGCATAAGGGCTCCCTGCCCCATACCCCCCCCAGGTTCTCTCGCCATTTGGGCCGCCAATCGCAAGATTGTTACGCAAATAGGTGTGTTCAATCCGAGCACGAAGCCCGATTCCCGTACCTACTTTAATTGCAGTATTATGTAAAATCACATCTCCCACACTCCCTCTTGTCAGCTTAAATGACAAATGAGTGACATTATACATAACGTTTCGTATAAAGTATGTAGGGCCTCCCAGGCCAGGCTGGGAACTGAGACCTGTAAAACAGTTTGTCATTCTGTTTTCATAGATCCGGCAATTTGAAAAACAAAAATCAGCTTCTATTCCGTCTTCTGCTCCTATGTGAATATCGTTGTTGTGAATATCAATACAGGTTTGATTGACCACATGCCGGTCCTCCATCGTAGAGATATTGTCATGAAAGCCAGTTACTTTGTTATAGCAAATCACATTACCCGGCCCGGTGATCTCAATCCCCTCACCTACTGAATGTGGCCCCATCTCTTCAGACACCCAATTATTAATTCCGGTTAGCGTGTTATCACTGATATAACAGTTTACAGCCCCGGGTATATAGGCAACTATACCAAAACAGGATTTTATATTACAGTGCCAGACCACACAGTTTTCTGCACCACTCAGGATAATCCCCTGTCCTCGCTCTTCATTATTTACGACATTGAGCTTTTCAATGAATACCCATTTCTTGTTGCTTACATCAATTTGTTTGAAAGTGGCTTCACCTTCGCTGCACCGATAAACCACGGGCCTGCTTTCTGTGCCGCTTTTCGTTTCCAGTATGTCATAACTGCCGGGCGCTATTTCAATAATCTCGGCATTGGGCCCCACGCGGGGCTCTGGTCGTGTTTTGGCTTCTACCAGCCTCTGCTCCGAACCCCCGTCAGGATCTTCCAGGCTGAGCCTGATCTCATACACCGTGTCCGGTTTAAGATTAAATATGCTGCCGGAATGCTTGTTTGCCCAGCTGAATCCAACATTTGAGCCCGCCGGCACTCTTCTCAGCGGCATGCCCTCTTGCCAGATTGAACTGCCCTTCTCACGAAATTCAACGTAAACAACTCCACTCAAATTAAAGTCTCCGTCTATAAACCACTCAACTGCAAGGTTATTCACAGTAGGATAGGGTGTTCTCACTTCTCCGGCGACTGTTGGGCTGAAGACCATCGAACTTTTGCCAAACAGGGGCAACAGGCCGCTAAATGCAACTGCGGCCGACCCGGCCATCGACTTCTTCAAAAAATCCCTTCTTGTACTCATATGGCTCTATTTTTATTGATTTATTTGTTTACGTTTATCTGAACTTTTATCTGAAAGGCAGAAACTTTTCCCTTTAAAAACGAACTATAAACCTGACATTTTCACTTTTCCGGTCTCATCAATGCAGAAAAGCACTTAAAAAATCATGATAATTCCCACTATTATTTTGACACACAATTTCTTTTTAATTATAATAAATTGAAAGCATTTGAAAAACAAATTCTTTTGAATCGTGTCGTTTTTTTTGCAAAAATGATACTTATACACACAATTCTGAAAATATAATTCATAAGCTTGCCGTTTAACATTTTCCGGACTGTGCATCATAAATCAGAACCAACCCTGTACCAAAAACGCCATGAAAACAAAAAACATCACAAAAAAAACAAATCAGGATACTTTGGGCATATCACGACGTAAATTTCTGGGGAGCTCTGCTGCTTTGATAGGCGGCTCTCTCATCAGTCCTTTGGCAGCCAGTGCAAGTGCTCATGTAGCGGGAAGTGATACATTAAAAGTTGCCCTAATCGGATCCGGTGCACGCGGTACAGGTGCCGTACGGGATGCCATACAAACTGAAGGACCTGTGGAACTGGTGGCAATGGCCGATGTATTTCGTGATAAAATCGACACCAGCTACAGTAACTTAATGAATCTGCAGGGAATCAGTGATTATATCAAGGTTCCGGAAGAACACAAGTTTGTTGGCCTGGACTCATACAAGCAGGCGATCGATCTGGCCGATGTTGTTATTTTAGCCTCTCCTCCCGCTTTCAGGCCATTTCACTTTGAGTATGCAGTCCGGGCCGGGAAGCATGTATTTATGGAGAAACCGGTTGCTTCTGATGCACCCGGAATCCGAAAGGTGCTTGCAGCAGGCAGGGAAGCAGACCGAAAAGGTCTAAAAGTTGTAGTAGGATTGCAAAACCGATATGGCATTCGACAAAATGAGCTTGTAAAACGCCTTCATGACGGAATGATCGGAGACATCACATCTGCTAAATGCCAATATTACATCAATGAAATTAACCTTGTGCCCCGGAAAGAAGGCCAATCGGAACTGGAATATCAGTTAAGCAACTGGCGGCACTTTTGCTGGCTTTGGGCTGGTTCGCCTGCGGCTTTGACTATTCATGTAACCGACATCATTAACTGGGTAAAAGATGATTATCCAATCCGCGCATTCGGAACTGGCGGAAGGGCCGTACTGAAGGAACCGGACCACGGAGATATTTACGACCATTTTTACATCGAGTATGAATATGCCGATGGCATGAGACTCCACAGTACAACCCGGCATATCGCCGGGGCCTGGGTGAACAGAGGCTGCTATTTTGAAGGCACAAAAGGCCGGGCAAACCACGCCGCCTGGCGGGATACCGACATCAAAAGCCTTGATGGTGACGAACTTTGGAGTTACCAGGATACGAATGATCCAAGCCCGTTTCAGATCGAGAATGATGTTTTGTATAAAGCGATCAGGGAAGACCAACCTCACAACGATACCGAATGGGGAGCTAAAAGCACTATGACAGATATCATGGGTCGAATGGCTGTCCACTCCGGCGGGCTTATTGAGTGGGACGAAGCTCTCAACTCGGATGTTGTTCTTGTTCCCGAAAATCTGACTCTTGATTCAGAAGCACCCGTTCAGCCCCTTGAAGGTGGAACCTACCCCTTTCCCATTCCAGGCAGCAAGAGAGGCATTGTTTAACCTGGTTTGAAATCCGGACAAAAGCTAAAAGCCGTCAGCAACGACAGAGCCCCTGGAAATGGTTTCAGGGGCCATAAATTCTGTTTCGATGGCATAAGAAAAAGGCTCTACAGGAATTGTTGTGGGTAAATTGATTTTACAGCCCCTGCAGTCCCATCTTGCCAGTCCAGACCTATACGGGGCGGCTTCCCTCTTGCATCACATCAATCCCGCCACGGTTTTCCTTTTCGGGTTCCCACGACTACCCCTCGAAACTGTTTACTGCTTTTACAAAACAACTCGCCTCGGGGTTTTTTTATGTTACATTTTATCCCAGGGCGTCGTTCGCATTGCTCACTGTGCCCTGGGCTGTGTTATGGCGCCCTTACAGGGCTTGGCAAACACACCCCTCGTGGAGGATATTTCAGTATCTCAAAAATATCTACTCACAACAATTCCTGTATAACCAGAAAAAACAAGCTCCTTCACGCATGTCAGCCTGAAATCTGATAGCTGATAGCTGATAGCTGATAGCTCAATTTAATTAAATCTATTCAGAGCGACTTCAAAAACCCACAATATTACCAGCAGAACCCCTCATTCTTGAGACCCTGCTTCTATTCCAATGAAACCTGTCCATCGTGCCTGAATGCCGGTCTCAGGTTGTGTACTGTGTTGTAGATACTCTTTTCCAGCTGCGTGCCGTCTGCCGCTTCAATATCGTATGAAATTCGCATCTGATGAACGGGTATCATGCCAGGGATTTCCAGGAAAATTTCCATCCCGTTATTCAGAACTGTTACGGACTCTATCGGAACAATATCCTCACCGAAGCGATCCGGATTTTCAACCGAATAATGGTGAGAACCGTAATATTCCTGCCAGATATAGTTCCACCGATGAACAGTATATCTGCTGACATCACCAGCACTCTCGGGATTCAGCGGATCACTGAATTGCAACCAAATTCCATTTTCATAAGCCTGTATCGCCACAGGCATGTTAACATTAATTCCAGTGTAACGAACCCGCTGAAAACCCTGATTTTCAAATCCGGCAACATATAGCTGACCATCCACCGGGTTGAACCTGCCGGTTCTTGGCCGGATACCAGTAAATGAAACAATGGGCACTACCCCGCCCTGCCGGTCGCCATCCACCTGCTCATGCATAAGCTGCATTAACGAGCTTCTGCCCCAGGAGAGATGAAGCATCTGATCCCTGGGCAGGCCCCATCTGTCTGAATCCACCCAAACCTGTCCACCGGCCGAACTGTCAATATGACGAGGCAACCAAAGAATTGGAGGTTCAAAACCAAGCTCCCTTGGATAATTCTCCACTGGGTACGTGTTCATATCTCCGTAAAAATTCCCTTTTCTGGTTTCCAGGTCAATTTTATGAACGGGCGTCTGTGGTACCCAGGGCCCCTCCTGCTGAGTAACCGTAACCCGTCCGGAAGGGCTGATTCCCATGGTCCAGGGCTGTCGGAATCCTACCGCGATTCTTTCCATCTCTTTTCCATCCGGTGAAACCCGAAAGACGCCATTTGCATCTTCGATTTGCCGGTGCCCTCTGCCTCGTGCAAAATAAAAATTTCCTTCAGCATCCACTTCAAGGCCAAACGCTTGGCGCCATGCACCACGTCCCGGTGCGATCAGATTTCGGAAGTTTTCATAATAATCGGCCTGCCCGTTACCGTTCCGGTCATGCAGAATCGTCAGTTCATCTTCGTTGGAGACATAGATTTTTCCATCAACTACTCTAACACCAAACGGCATATTCAAACCAGTAGCAAATCGCTGCCAGGTAATTTGTTCCAGTGAATCATCAAGACCGTCCACAAGCCAGACATCGCCGTGCATGGTTGTTATCAACGCCCGCCCGTCATCCATAAAATCCACACCCGTCAAATGGAAAAACACATCGTACGGGTTCTCCAGGGGAAATGTAACGATATCCACGGCATAAGGCCCATCAGTCTCCCCCAGCTCACCTGTTGTGATCAGCGGATCCCACAAACCGGAACCGGGTTCAGTGAACCGGTTTATATCATCCGGATCCTGATGGTCTGCTGCCAGTGCAAAAAAATCATTTTCTTCATCTGCACCCCCTTCCCAAAGCAGTACACGTACTGTGCGAGAGTTATTTTGCGGATCAAACCGAAGAGCTGCCTGTTGGTCTGATGTAAACAGTTCAATCCCGCCTTGTCTTTGGACTGCCGCAATTTTTACTCTTCCGTTTTTTTCTGTCCTGATGACCTCAAACGATCCCCTGGAATCTGTTTCCAGTCCGTCTTCACCATCAAAAAGCAAAACAGAAAGTGATTGCTGATTCGGGCCAACCTGAAAATCACGAATAAATGCACCTGTTTGGTTATTTTCTTCAAACCAGGGTGATTCAAGAATATCCGATCCATAAAGGTGGTAGGAAAGCACAACCCGATTGTCATGAATATAGACTCCATTGTAGCGGCCATCACTTTCAGGGACAGGGCCAAAGGGCATCTCACGACTATCCTCAAACTCATTTTGTAAGCTCCATCCTCCCACATCCCTGTTCACAAACCGGACATTGCCTACTGCCAAAGGTGGCTGGCTGGTTCGTATACCCCAGTCTCCATCATTTCGGAACTCCAGATATTCTCCTGTCCAGGCAGCCCCCATTCTGAGCAAATCGTGATCAAAATGGATCGTTGCCTGCCGCCCATCACCCACTCGAATAGATAATCCTTTAGGCTGTTCACCTGCTCCGGGTATTTCAATCACTCCCGAAAAAAATGGCCCTTTGTCCATTTGTTGATACATCTCTGCATAGGGTGTTCCGGGTCCGCCTGCTACAGTATCATCTAACAGACCAAAGTTCCCGCGATTTTCAACAAGATAATGCCATATCGCTTCAAACTGTTTTTCGGCAATGCCATCGAATCGCTCTCTTTGCCATGTCATGCCCTCTTCATTCACATATTCCGGCATGGCCGTTTGCGGGTCTACTCTGCGCGGAGATTGCAACATCCAGTGGTAAAATTCAGGGCGCAATCTATCTGCAAGTAAACCCAGATGAGGAGCAGGCATCCCGCCGGCTTCGCCCCCGTGATGACAGGAATCGCACCCAAGAAAACCGATACCTATAGCCAGCGCGCGTCCATGACGTGTAAGTTCAGGGTCGGGCTCGACAGGTTCATAATCCGGACTGAAACCATGCGTCGCCATTAATCCTTTCGCAAAAAGCGATGGCTCTGCACCAACTGCAGGCATTCTGGCATCCAGCCAGGGCCGTGCCGGATGCTCCAGGGTTCCGGCCAGGACACTCTCAAGCCACTCCGGCTGCAACTGTTCACCAACCCATGTGAGCGACGGAATTTTGTCTCCAAAAGGATTCCTTTCCGCATCTTCAAGAAGATGTTCAACCTCAGAGGCAAACAACGCCAGTTTAGCCTGTCTGCCATCCATCGAGTGGCATTCCTGGCAGTTCATTGACTCAATCTGCCTTCCTGCAAATTCTATCGGACTACTGCGTTGTAATGATTCAAATCCCTGATCTGCAAATGCAATCAAGGCTTCAACTTCTTCGGTTGTAAGCTCCGGATGAGGAAATGCGGAAGTATCATTTTCAGTCAAAAATACTTGCTGCCAATCCGATGTTAATAATGATTCCAAAGAGGATGCCGACAACTCATTCTCTGCAGGACCAGCATGACAACTAACACATCCCATCTGCTGCACAAGAGACCTGCCTCTGCCTATATCTCCTTCAATCTGTTCATCTGAACCCAAACTACTTTGATCAAATAAAAAAGAAACAATTGCATGTGCTTCCTCATCGCTGAGGTGAAAATCAGGCATTTCCGTCCACACATTTTTACTTCCCGGTGCTTTCAGGTAGTTTACAAGGGAAGCCGGAAACCATTTATCAGCAATATTTTTCAGAGCCAGTCGATCATCGTCTTCAGGTTTTTCACTCAATGTATGGCACGCCACACATCCCAGCATTGCAAACAACTCTCCGCCTCTCTTAATAACAGCCGGGGTATCATCTGCCAGAGTAGGAGATGGTTCACCAATATCCGTAAGAAATAAAGCAATATCTGCCGCCTGCTGATCGTCCAGGCTCCAATTATGCAACCGTGATGAAAGATAGGCTGCATCAGGATTCGCTATCCAATTTTTCAGCCAGCCAGCCCGGAGATTACTGCCTGCACCTACAAGAGATTGAGCATCTTTTTTCAATTCGGGCATCACGGCCCTGTCAAAATAGGCCGGATCTTCTGGTTGATGGCAACTTATACAGTAATTTTCTGCCACCAGATAGCGGCCATGACGTATTCTTGAGGCTTTCTGCAGTTGTTCATCCGATTCATCATAACGCAGTGCAGTCGGGGGAATGGTTTCCGGGCCAAATGAGCGGCCTGACCAGAGAAGCCTCATCTGTGCCGATTCATCTTCAGGACTGACATACGTTGCACTTAAAAAGTAACTTCCTTCTGACAGGAGTATTGCTTCACTCACTCTGACTTCATCTTCTGAACGCAACAGAGTCTTCCCATCAAAATGCAACTCTAATTGCCCGGTTCCTTCAAAATGGAATCTGTATTCTGATTCTTCAGTAATTTCGATCCATCCGCTAAATTCCGCCTGAAATGGTCCCGGCTCGAAAAACGGAGTGGGTGGTTCACCAGAATCCACGTATAAAGCTAAAAGCCGTGATGTGCGAAAATCGTTCTGTTCTGAGTGAGTTTGTGAAAACTGAACAAGCACTCCCTGATTTGGTATCTCATGCTCAAATTGGCCGGTCAGATTCAGATCATTACTTCCGGACGATCCTTCATTTTTATTTTTTATGTACCAAATTGTAAGAGCTGTTAAAGCAAAACAGAAAATAATAATGAGAGAGACATATTTTTTCCTATCCTTCATATTTCCTTGTATTTACACATCCGAAACTCCGAACTTATATTTCTATTTGCACACTAACTGTCCATCACTAAGCTTGTATAAGCTTATTAATTTCGGTTCTACAGGAATTGTTGTTGGTAATTTGAAATGGTGGCCGTACAGTCCCCTCCCCGAGGGGTCGGGATTTCGAAAACCTCTCAACTTGAGAGGGGAAATGTGAAGACAAATATCCGTCAGCCGACGGATGATTTGTCGAACGAGGGGTGTGTTCTGGGTGTAGGCACATTTTCTATGTCCTGATCCCGTTTCATGGCTTCGTAAACACACCCCTCGTCAGTCAACAAATCAAGACAAGTCGTGTTTTTGACTAACTTTTCCCCTCTCAAGAGGAGATTCCAGATATCTCAAGAATAACTACCCAAAACAATTCCTGTAGCACCTTATCTTCTATCTAAATCCATTATAATTTCTTTTGGTTTCTTTTCCAAAGCAAATAAACTTTTTTAAGTTTCATTTTCGGTTTTTTTTAGTTTATTTAGTATTTGATTTTCTTTTTTTCATCGGTTGCATTATCACAACCGGAAAATCATTTTATTTAGAGCAGGTTGAGATGTTGGCAGTTTTTCTGATTGAATAAAACCAACTTGGAATATGAACGATAAACTTCCGCCGGAGAAAACAAAGAAAAGTCGTGCCCGCATCATTGCAGGCATCCTGGCAGGACCGGTTTTGATGGTAGTGGCTATATCAGCCTGGTTTTTATTCTTTCAGGACTTCGAATCATCTGAATATAATATCGTTCCGGCCACCCATCTGAACCCCGAATCAAAACAACCGGGCTTATTGGTACGCTTCACCCGCCCGGGCTTAACACAATCTGATGTAAGAACTTCCCGCCTTGCTGCACTTTTTGTTGAGGCAGACGCTTCCCCTACCCCGTTTCTTGACCCCGGACCGTTTGAGGCCGAATGGGAAGGTGTTCTCCACGTTGCCGAAGAAGATGAGTACCAGTTCTATTTCGAAGGCACCGGCCGGGCTGAGCTCAAACTGGGAGGTGAAAATATTCTACAAGCCAGCGGTTCTGCAGAAAGCGAACCAGTGCGGCTTGGAAAAGGTTTCTATGAACTGCAATTAAGATATCAGAGCTCGGAATCAGGACCGGCCCGGGTGCGCCTGTTATGGTCGGGTTCTCTATTTATTCCCGAACCTTTACCGCCCAAAGCCCTCAGCCACAACGGGACGGAAGAAGCACTTGCCAACAGTAATCAATTAAGACGCGGACGGGAACTTATAACCCGCTATTCATGCCTGAAATGCCACTCACCTGAAGATCCTGCTTTTTTTGACGGAAATAAGATGCCCGAACTCAAACGTGACGCACCTGATCTAAGCGAAGTTGGCAGCCGTCTTCGCGCCGGTTGGATGAAGCAATGGATGGAAAACCCGCATTCGCTGCGCCCTTCTGCAACCATGCCCCACATGGATTTTACGCCACAAGAGGCTGCTGATATTGCTGCATGGCTGTCAACCCTCGGTGAGCCTCCTGACGAAACAGAATCATCATTCCAGGAAGGCCCTGGCCTCATCAGCACAGGAGAACGACTTTATACATCACTGGGTTGCATTGCCTGCCACACACTCGATGCAAACAATAACGATGAGGAGCGGCTAAGCCTCGCCGGTATTGCCGGCAAATGGTACCCGCCGGCTCTTGCTGAGTTTCTTGGTGAACCGGCACGTCATTATCGCTGGACACGAATGCCCGATTTCCACCTGGATGAAGAAGAAGCGGCTGCCATCACGGCTTTTTTGATCTCCGCTGCCGACTCTGAAGCGGCCCCGGAATCAATAAGCGGCGATATCCACAAGGGTGAACGTTTGGTGCAGATACACGGATGCGCAAGCTGTCACGCCATGCCAGCGGAGAATCTGCTGGAATCGCCTTCATGGGAAACCATTTTGGCAGATGACTGGCAGCGGGGTTGGCTGGGAAATGAAGCAGGCAGCGGAAATCATCCATCCTATCCGGCTTTAAGCCAAAGTGACATTGATGCTTTGAAAGCTTTTGCCGCCGAAGGTGCTGAATCACTGAAGCGGTTCACCCCGATTGAATTTGCAGCCCGTCAGGTCATGGAACTTGATTGCCGGGCGTGCCATGTCATCGATGGCCAGGCCGATCGGTGGAGTATGCTCACAGATGAAGAAGAGCCGGCTGATGTGGATTCGGAAGACCAAACTTTGATGGAACGCCCGCCTCTTACCTGGACCGGTGAAAAACTCCAACCGGAGTGGTTCGGAAATCTATTGGCAGGTTCACTTGAATTTGAAGCCCGTCCCTGGATGGACGCCCGAATGCCGGCTACCGGGGCAAAACCGGATCTGCTGGCACGCGGTATGATTGAATCCCACGGATTTGACGGTGTGAATTTTCGCCATATCCGGCCCGACCCCGAAATGATTGCTATCGGGAGACGCCTTTCGACAGATATTGGCGGTGGGTTCGGATGTAATTTCTGTCATGGCGGACGAGAAGACCTGGATATGTACCAGTTTGGGGACAGGCTTCGCCCCGAATATTTTTACTGGAAAATGTGGACCCCCTCCCGGGTTGATTCTCTTTCGGCCATGCCTCAATTCGGAAGCCTGAGAGACGGTCGCACACGCCTTCGCGATACAGTTGACGGAATCGCCGAGGTGCAATTTGAAGCGATCTGGCACTTCTTTGTTGAAAACCGCTTAAGTCAGC
Organism: Balneolaceae bacterium; assembly: GCA_020832285.1. Classification (GTDB taxonomy): domain Bacteria; phylum Bacteroidota; class Rhodothermia; order Balneolales; family Balneolaceae; genus Rhodohalobacter. The sequence continues at coordinate 27,907 of JAFIFB010000071.1, read as the reverse complement.
GGGACCCTGATGCCGAAAGTGTTGTCACACGCTGGGATGAGTTATACCGGCAGATGGATACCGGCCCGTTTTTCTCAAGAGCCATGGAAGTACCCGAAGGCAACCCAGAACCAAAAGGATTGGCCATCCGCGTGGGTGACCAGCAGCAAGCGGCTGTTCATTTCGATCAGGATCTGCTTCGTATGAGCGCCGGATGGAGCGGTGATTTCCTGAATTTTCGATCCAACCACGATTGGGGAACAAGAAACAGCAGGCCGCCGGCAGCGGGGGGAGTGATGAAATTTTTAAACCCTGCCGTGAGTGGATGGAACATCGCCGGCAATCCGCTTAATTTTACCGACATTCGTGAAGAACCTTTTGGCCCCATTCCGGAAGAACATGGCCGTTATGAAGGGATCTATCTTCACGGCAACCGTGTGGTGCTCTCCTATACAGTAAGCGGAGTATCTGTTCTGGAATCGCCCTGGTATGTTGAACATTCACAAACAGGGGCCTTTGTCCGTGACCTGAAGATCGGGAGCCACGATCAGCCCCTTGCCGTTCTTCTTTTCGATAGTGAAGATGAACCTGTACAAATTCAAAGTCAGAGCATCCTGCAAACAGCCCGGTCTGGACAAAACGGGAATATTACAGTCGCTGCCTTGCCCGGTGAAAATGCCGCTGAACTTGCAGTAACCGAAGAGGGACATGTAGCGCTGCAACTTGAACCACACGATGAAGAACGAACGGTGCGGGTGCTGATCTGGAACGGTAATGCTGCCGATGAGACTTCTTTTCTGGAACTGGCTTCTGCAAACGGAACTCCCGATGATGTAAGAAGCCTGACCGATCCTGGCCCGCCACTTTGGGGTGAACCACTCGTTACCCGCGGAGAAATCGGAGAAAACGACACTGCCTACATCGCAGATAAAATCACGGCTCCTGTGGAAAATCCCTATGACGCATTGCTGCATTTTACCGGTCTTGATTTCATGGAAGACGGGCGTGCGGTACTGTCTACCATCCACGGCGACGTGTGGCTTGTGGATGGTTTGAATGACTCGCTGGAACAAATTACCTGGCAGCGATTTGCCACAGGTTTGAATATGCCTTTTGGCGTAAAAGTAGTAGATGGAAAGATCTACGTCTCGAACGAAGACGAACTGACGATTCTGCACGACCGGAATGGCAATGGTGAAGCCGACTTTTATGAAAACTTCCAAAACCTGATCACTCCCGGAGCGGGAGGCTGGAACCAGGCTTTTGGCCTGGAGGCTGACAGTGAAGGCAACTTCTATTTTGTAAGAGGAAGGGGCAGCCGACTTTCGGATTATAGAAACGGAGTCATCCGTGTATCAGCAGATGGATCCCGGATGGATCTGATAGCCAGCGGTTTTCGTCAGCCGTTTGGCATGGGCATCAGTCCGGATGGGCTTGTTACGGTTTCGCAGCAGGAAGGAACCTGGGTTCCCCAAACCCCGGTACATATAATCGATCCGGAAACCCGAAAAGGCAGTTTTTACGGATACCAGCCAGGCCAGTTCCGCACCGAAGATCCTTATCCGCGTGAAATTGGTTATGAACCGCCAATTTTATGGCTGCCAAGAAATATCGACAACTCGGGTGGTGGTCAGGTCTGGGTGGATTCGGATAGTTGGGGCTTGCCCCGCGGACAGATGCTGCACCTCTCCTACGGCCGCGGCACAATCAACAAAATCATGTATGAAACGGTTGATGGAGATCGCCAGGGCGCGGTGGTCCCTCTTGGCCGGGTTAGCTCAAGGCTCCGGGTCGGACGATTTCATCCTGATGACGGGCATCTGTATGTAGCGGGTTTAAGTCCCGAAGGGTTCCAAAGAGTCCGGTATACAGGCGAACCGTTATACCTACCCACAGATGTACACGCCCATGAAAATGGACTTCGCATTCGCTTTAGCCAGCCGCTGAACCCGGAAACAGCTGATGATGTCTCCAATTTTCAAGTCCAACGCTGGAATTACCGCTGGAGCCGGGAATATGGTTCCGAGTTTTATTCCGTAGAAAATCCCGATCTGATGGGTGAAGATGAAGTGGACGTTACTTCCGTAAACATAAGCGATGACAGTATGGAGATTTTCCTGGAAATCCCCGGTATGGTTCCTGTCATGCAGATGCGAATATCTTACAACCTGACGGCATCCGACGGGACTCCCATGCAGGAGGATATCTATAACACCGTAAATGCACTCAATCCGATTTTTGACCCTTGATCACAAAAAAAGTGTAATTCCAAACAGAAAGAACAGACAACAGCCAGTGCCCAAGCCAAGAAAAATGATCCCCATTATTCGCTTTCGGCTCAGCAGATACCACATATAAAGACCGCTGAACACCATGATAATTAATCCTGCAGCGAGGGCATCTATTGAAAAGCTCCAGATTTTGGTCAAAATCCAGTTACGTTTTTCATCTGTCTGATTTTTAGCTCCCGTAAACGTATGCAGCATGCGAATAACACCCCATGAATTTACCCGGATCTCCGTCATGTCAGCAAGGTTTTTTTCAAAATTCGTCTCAATAGAAATCATTTGGCCGGGCCTGCGCACTTGTAAACGAAATTCATCCTCTGAATCTCCCCAGCCGGTTTCATGAATCTCTCCCCTGATTAAAAGCTGATTCATTAAATTTTTCGCAATTTCAAGATCTCCGCTCTCGGATGGCTGAACAATTTCTTTCTGAAAATGAGTTATTTCACGTTCTGGCCAATAATTTGAAATAGTCCACTCCGGATTATTCAGCAGGAGTCCTGATATGGAAAAAAGCCAGATAAACAGAAGAAAATAAAGTCCTGCATAAATATGCAGTTTTCGGTTCCAGAGCTTAAAAACGGAACTATTAATCTTGCTCTCACCGCTATCTTTATTTTGGGTGCTTTTTTCTTTTTTTCTGGATTGCTCAATCATGAATTCACCTCAACATGACTGCTATGATTGAAAAAAAAGTAAAAACCCCAAGCCCCAAAAAAATTAAACCCGATTTTCTTTCAGCTTTCATAACACTCCACATGTATACGCCGCTTGCGGTTACAAACAGAATAAAATAAACCGTAGCGTCTGCAAGCCATCCCCATATCCGAACATAAATCCAATTACCCCGAATGCTTACCAAATGAGAACCCGGCATTTCATGAAGGAAAACCATTGCATCCCACACACCTGTTTTTTGTCTTTCAACCTCAGCAGAGCCATCATCCAGATTCACACGAATCACCTTCTTCAGACCGGGCTTGTCCACAGGAAAAGAGAGAGAATTTGAATTTTGGTTGTGATTGACCCAGTTCATTTCCCCTGTAATTTGTAACTGCTGCATTATCTGCCTGGCCAATTCACGGCTGTTTTCCTCATCCGGTACTGATATGCTGTAACTGACCTTTTCAGTCTCTGCATCACTCCATGGTTTCCAGTCATGATTGAGAAAAAAAACACTTATCGCATAAATCAATAAAAAAGGGCTTATAAATAAACCGATATAAAGGTGAAGATTACGCACCCACCTGTATACAATCTTTGATGGTGGTTTCGATCTTTTTTTCATTTTTCGGTTCTAAAAGAGTTGGTGTGGTTAAATTGAAATGGTGGCCATACAGTCCCCTCTCGAGAGGGGAAATGTGTAGACAAAAAGGCGGAGCCTGATTTGTCGAACGAGGGGTGTGTTCTGGGTATAAGCCCATTTTCTGTGTTCTGAGCCTGTTTCATGGCTTAGTAAACACACCCCTCGTCAGTCAACAAACCACGACAAGTCGTGTTTTTGACTAACTTTTCCCCTCTCGAGAGGTTTTCGAAATCCCGACCCCTCGGGGAGGGGATTTCAGTTACCTCAAAAATAACTACTCACAACAATTCATGTTGAAGTCGTTATTATTTCCATCACGGAACATTTCTCAAATCCCCGATTTTTTGAGTGCTCACAACAAAATTATCAAAAAAGCGTGTCTGATTGGTGATCGCACCATTGTTCCAGTAATTTTCAATAAAGATTGCATTGATACCGGGGTTCTCAGGGTTTTGATTGAAACTACCGTGCCAGTTGTAATCATCCCTGCCAGCCTGCAGATCGCCATCAACCCAAAATTCAAAAATCCCGTCCGATTCTCCGGGAGTGTTCAGCTTCACGCGGACTTCAATGCTGTACCATGTTCCAACAGAGTCGGGATGAAAGATGGCATCCTTTCCATTCACAGCTCCCAGCCATCTCAGGTTTTCGAAATCGTTATACCTGGTTGAGGCCATATTGCCTGCTTCGTCAATACCGCTTGCCGGATCCATTCTGAGGTGGTGTTGCTGCGGACCGCCATCCCAGATATGTGCAATATGTCCCTGTTTCCAACCGTCCATCAATGTCATCGACCGGGTGAGTTTATATCCGCCCCCGCCAATCCAGGCTGCTTCATGGCATAAATCAAATCGCCAGTAAATCTCATGGAAATGTTCATCCGGACTTACCGCTTTATTTCCCATAGATTCGTCCTGATGTTTACCAAATGAAAATTTAAGATTTCCATTCTCCGCTCTTCCCTCCTGAAAATCGGCTCTCAATCCACGACCGCCCGCTCTTCCAACATCATCGGCTGCTGCAAAACTTCCATTTTGGGATACATATTCAAAATAACGGTCTTCCAGAGGCTCATCGCTTTCAAAGTCATCACAGAAAATCCAGCCTTCTCCCATTTCGCTGCAAAGATTTACCGGCATCGCACTATCCGCATTGCAGCCTTTGACTGAAACTGCTTTTTCCTCTCTTTCTTCTTCAGGCAAACTGTTTGTATCATTCACTTTACACCCCACATAGGTGAAACTTGCAAGCGTGATGAAAACAATCAAAGATGTTACAACTGAAGGAATTTTTTTGTAGAGGTTGCTGATGGAATCACCCAAAACATATTTAATTTAGAGTTACTTTTGCAGGATATGCGTAATCCAGCCACAAATTTTCGATAAATTCAGCCCCGGGATCACTATTTAAAAGAACGTACCGATACTGAAACCTCAATGATTCACCGGGCTCAATCGTAATATCACCCATTGCCGCCGGACTGAATGCGAAGAACGGCTCTCTTAAATTCATAAAAATGGGTTCGGGAAATTCCAGGTTTTCGGGGTGGACCAGAATAACAATCCCGGGATGCTCTCCATCAACGACTCCGGAAAGATAGGCCCACTTTGCTCTTGATTGATGAGCTTCGATATGAGACCAGACATCCCGTATCGGGGCACCGTCCACTCGTGTTTTTCCTTCTGATGTGAGCAGCCGTGAGTTCTCTTCACCAAGCCAGGAATCATTCCCGCGAAAGCTGATTCCCCCATAAACATGTTCATGAATCGTAAATGGATGTTCTGTGATATTCTCTTGTTCCGAATCAAGATCGAACAAATAGATAGGCTGTTCCTCTCTTTCAAGAATATTGTGAACCCGAACTGTCCAGTTTTCGGATAAAATGGTTACATCCCTGTCTCCCGTTTTGTCAATAAAATGGTGTGTTGCCCGAAGGCCGCCATGAACAGGTCCGCTCCAGGTTTTGTCCAGGCTATGTGCTTCAATGAGTCCGGCACCGGATGCCGGTGTCCAGAATGAAGGGCTTCTTCCGTCAAACTGCGTTCTTGACCATCCGCTCCAGATGCCATTCTGATGCGGTCGGTCCGGATGATAATGAGCCGTAATCTCTTCCCCATTGGGATTGTAAACAGGATGCAGATAGCCGCCCCGTTTGAAATGATCATCAAGTTCACCCATATCCACACCTCCTGCACCTGATCTGTAATGGAGCACGGGCTTGTCCCCGTTAACAAAAAATCCAACAGCATCTTCAAGGTGTTGATAGGAGACTCCTCCCGGATTGTTCTCTTGTTCTTCTGACGGAACCATTCTGAATGTAATGCTCTCTCCCGCATTGAGCACGGAAAGCACGAAGTAAGCTTTTTGATCTTCGATCTGAAGCGGAATACGATTGCCCCCGGAGTCGATCAGGTGGTATGCCTCGTGCTGTAATGTATCAGGCACCGTGAATGAAATGACTGAATTGAATCTGTCATAATCCCCAGCATCCACATGAATGTTTACTTCATTTTTCATTTCTGATGTGCAAGAGATAAACAGAATGATCAGTGGGAAAAAGTATAATTTTTTCATATAAAATGATTTCTTTAGGGTTATGATTATTGTTGATATTCTCTGCCGAAATTTATGGTATCACTCCCTTCGCCACGGTAATATCGCCAATCCACATCGTTTGCTCTGCGGGAGAACCTACACCAATCCATGGAGCAAAAATAAATTTATCGAAGGCCATTTCGGGATTGGCTCCGGTACGAAACAGGATGTTATCAGAAGAGATCAGCAGCTCTCCATCGATCCAGTACCGGATAGAGCCATTTACAAGACCGATGCCATCTTCAATATCATTCATGCGAAGATATGCCTCAACAAATTGCCATTCACCAGGAGTGATCGCCGGTTCAGCTGCGTCCCAGCTCCTGGAACTGTACCAGTAGGAGCCGTTCCAAAAACAGTCGCGATTATCCAATGTGCCTTCAAGCCCGTTGCAAGCTGCAACTGAACGATTTTCTGTAAACGGGTAGCTACTGAAATCACCGTCACACCCTTCAAAAGAATCATCATTTCGCAAGATGCAGTTATCATCCACATTCCGGCTGTCCTGCAAGGCAATTTTAGGAATCAAATTCACCTGTTCTATATACATGGTAAGGTGGCTGTTCGCAGGCCCTACATAGTCGGTATCCAGATTGGTTGCAAAATGAAATTCGTGGGGATGATAGCCAACACCGGAACCTTCCCAGCTATTGCTATATCGGACCCAATAGCTCAGATACAGAGATTCCGTTTCATCAAATTTGATTCGCAGCGGGTAACCTTCGGCGCATCTTTGATCTCCTTCCCCGTACCTGCACTCAAGAACCTGAGAAGTGCCGGGAGCCGGATTTTCGGTTGTAAGAACTGCACCTGATCGTACATCATACCACCCGCGAGAAGCAAAATCGTCATTGTGAAAATTTTCTGCAAACAACAGCTCTCCCTTATAGTCTGAACCACCGTTTAACTCATCTTCAAAATCAGAAGACCCATCAGGAACACCGCATCCTAATGATAAAATCAGAAGTAAAAAAAGAGAAGTGTGTTTTCCAAATCCTGACTGATACATGGTTAAATATCTCATATTTTTATGTGGTTCAGTATCAGCTATTGTCATTCACTATTTTTTTATCAGTTGTGTTAAGAAATAAAATACATAACTCTTAAGAATCAACATGTAGTGTTATGTCAAAGATAAAACGTCGGGTTAAGTCATCAGACGAGTTTTTCAAAAAATATACCAATGTAGATGATTGGGATGATCCCGGAACGACTCGTCTGATGACTCTCTCACACTTTTACAGTTGACACGACAGTAGTAAAAATTAAGACACCCGCCGACTAGGGCAGGTGTCTTTTTAGTTTTTAAATAAAGTGTGATACTGCTATCCCATTAATTGAACTGTTGTTCGAATTCTTCCTGCGTCACATCCTGATCCGGCGGGGGCGGAAAGATGCCGGTATGCGGATGCGCAATAGGTAAACCTGGCCTTGCATCCCACCAGATTCTGCTCATCAAATCATCACCTGAACCTAAACGGCCAGCTGCTGCCTGAACATTTTGGGTATTCACTTCGTACTCAGATGTAGGGTATGTAAATCTGCGGGGAATTTGACGTCCCGTCACACCTTCTTCGGCACCATCCAGGTAGGTAGTAGGATATCCCGTTCTTCTGAATTCACTGTAGGCTTCTGCAGTTTGATTATATAAAGAGAGAAATCGTTGTGTACTTATTTTTCTGAGCATGACTTCATTATCTCCTGACAAACTGCCTGCAGAGCTGGCCATGAAAGCAGAAATGTCAGCCTCGTCTAATTCCCAAAATGGAAATTCGAGTGCAGAACGAAGCCCCGCTCGATATGCGGCCTCCGCATCACCCGAAGACAATCCTGCCAGGTAAATTTCTGCCTTATTGAACTCAACTTCTGCATGGGTCATCAGGTTAATCGGCTGATCAGCCCGTAAAACCTTTTCACCAAACCGGGATACATTGTTATTACCATTGAACCAACCTGTACCTTCCTCTCCGCCTATAAACCTTCCGCGGTACTGACCATCCGAAGGTGCCGGGTTACATATGACCGACAGGCGTGGATCGTCCATATCCAGATCTTCCGATTGGGCCTCCCTCATGTTAGATACCCTTGTATGGGTACATGTTATAGGATTTAAAGGGTTTACATTTTCATTAAACACAGGGTGACGGTTCGAGTTAAATTGTGTACCGTCAGGCAGTGTCATAACGTATGCATTCTGGCTGTTATCCTCGATCAATGGTGCGTTAATTACTTCCGAAATGTGCTGTGTGGCAAGCTGCTCGTCTGCAAATCGAACCCGGAGTGCATATCGCAATCTGAGTGAATTGGCAAAACGTCTCCACATCTCCACATCTCCATTGTAAATGAGGTCTTGCTGGCCAACATTCAGCCTTTCAGATGAGTCTTGAAGGTCTGAAGCAGCCTGCCTCAATTGTTCCATCATATCCACATAGATCTCACGCTGAGTATCATAGGAAGGAAATGCAACTGTTTCGTCCTGTGCCAGTGCGGCTTGAAAATAGGGTATATCCCCATAATGATCGGTTATTTGCTGAAAGAGCCACACCCTCCAGATCCGTGACATTGCATTAAGGTTTGCATACCAAATATCACCTTCAGTCAAACGAATCGTCTCTGAGATATCGATGATCTCATTGTTATACATGTTAAATGGAGACGGATAAGTGGAAAGAAGAAATGGCGTTCCGGATGCAGGGCTGATGTAATGGCCCGTTATCAATCGCGCAAAACCTGAGTAACTCGGAACCTGGTAAACCCCGGCCCTTACAGATCTTGTAAACAAATGAGACGGATTTACCACATCAGTACCCACCAGTGTCGGGCTGGTGTTCAGTTCATCGAAATGATCCGTACACGCCGGGATCGATGCAATTAGCATAATCCCAAACAGTGCACTTGTTATAAATTTAAACTTTTTCATCTGATATTATCTTTTATGTTAAAACTGGACATTTACGTTGAAACCAATAGTTCTCAATAATGGGAAGTTGTTCTCCTCAAAGCCCATTCCTGCAGGACTTCTTGAATTTGAACTCAACGGCGGAACTCCCATTTTCTTGAGATCTTTATCCAAGATGAGATAACCAAGGTTTCTTCCAACCACAGATAATCTCAGGTTGGTTAATGGCGTGCCAGAAAGGAATGTGGGTGAAAAGCTATACCCTAATGTCATTTCATTCAAACTCATATAGGTTCCGCTTACAATCCAGAAGGGTGTAAACTGACCCCAGACTCTTGCCGGATAAAAACCGATCGGGTCCACAGGCTGATCATTTTCCCGATATTCCACGATATCTCCAGCTTCATTAAAGACAGGAATCACACCATCATGATACATTTCTGCCTCTCTGTGTTGTGTATGGATACCAGCTCCTTTCATCAGGCCTTCACGCATGGACATGGATACAAGATCTCCACCCACTCTGAAATCAAGAACTGCACTCAACGAGAAACCTTTATAGGTTACCTGGTTCATAATTCCACCGGTAAAATCGGGCTGCATGTTGCCTACAATTAGCTGTTCGGACGATCTGCGCAGAGTTCCGTTTTCATTAAGAATCATGCGCCCGTCTTCTGTGTAATCCGGTCCCCAGCCCAACAAATCACCAAATGGCTGACCCGGCCGTGCCTGTGCAGTTACCTGCCCGCCTGATGCTATATTGAAAGCTTCCACACCCGGTGCGAGCTCAACAACCATATTGCGGTTCCTGGCTGCATTAAATCCTAAATTCCAGGCAAAGTTTGAAGTTTGAATAATTCTTGCGTCTAATGTCAATTCAATACCTTTATTGTCAATCTGTCCGGCATTAATCAATCGGCTTCCATAGCCAGTCGTTGTAGAAACCGGAACACTGAAGATCTGATTGTATGTAGAAGCAAAGTAGGTAGCTACATCAACAGATAGTCTGTTATTGAACAATACGATATCTGCTCCGAATTCCCACGATTTGGTCAGCTCGTTTTTCAGATCTACAAGCGGGATAGTACCCGGTGTACCAGCCATTCTAATCCCGTTAAAATCAGTACTGTCCAGGAAATAGCCTGCCTTTGTTCTGTAGGGAAAGGTATCATTTCCTGTCTGTGCGTATGATGCCCGTAAACGTGCCATCGTCAGTACAGAAGACTGTATATTGAATGCATCGGTGGCTACAAATGCCAAACTTGCTGCAGGATAGAAGAAGGATTCGTATCCTTTACCCAATGTGGAAGACCAGTCATTTCTTGCTGAGAGATCCAGATAGAGGATATCGCGATAGCCTATTTGCCCCATCGCATAGAGAGATTGCATCTCTCTTGCACTTAAATTATAGACCGTTGATCTGCTGTTTGCATTATTAATATGATACAAACCGGGGATATTAAGCTGTGTTCCCAAAACACTTGTCTCCTCGTTGCTTCTGGTAAGGTAGTTACCACCAAACGCAAAGGAACCTGTGAAATCATCTGTAATATTCCCCATTGCATTCAACAGAAAATCATAATTATTTTCCTGAATTCTGAAGGCCCTGTTCTCAATTCTTCCATCCAGGTCTCCCGGATCGTAAAGAGCTGCCCGCATGAAACGCTGATCAAGGTAGGTATCTGTTCCTCCACGAACATTTAAATTCAGCCAGTCGGTAATATCAAAACTTGCTGAAAGAAAACCGTAAACACGATCACGTGTATCACTATTTTGCCGCTCATTTACCATCCAATATGGGTTGGAAGGGTATCTGGAGCTTATATTCATTGGCCTTCCGTCCGGGCCTTTATAATCTTCTAACCACTTCAGATCCACAAACCGTGCTGTCATCTGCAAATTAAGAAAGGTATTTTGTGCTAACTGGCCACCCAATCCGGGCCTGTTAGTTCCCTCATGCCGATAATAATTAGCACGTCCATCTACCCGTAACCTGTCTGTTACATTAGATGTAATTCTCAATGAAACAGAATTTGAACTGAATTCACTGTTGGGTACAACACCTTCATTTCTTTCGTCAGTAAACGAAACACGGTACGTTGTTGTCTGATCCCCACCGGAAAATGCAATGGCATTGTTAGCCGTGATTCCCGTGTTATAAAAATCATAAATATTATCTCTTGGCTGCGGAGTAGCAGGAACCGGCCCTAAATCAGGACGGTGTCGCAGTACTATCATTCTTCCGTCCAATTCCGGCCCGTGACTGTCCGTACCTCCTGTGGCCTCATAATAAGTCTGACCATCAATCGTAACCGTATTCCAGGCATCATCCCAGTTCATACCGTAACCACTTGCCCATCGATTTTGAAACTGGGGTTTCATACCAATCTGATCGAAAGTTACATTCGAATTAAATTCCACTCCAATGCCCGTCCTTGCCCGGCCAGTTTTTGTAGTAATAAGCAGTACACCATTCGAAGCCCTGGCACCATAAAGTGCCGATGCATTCGGACCTTTCAGAACAGTAATTTCTTCAATGTCATCCGCTCTGACGCCGCCAATACCGTCTCCGTAGTCAATTCCACCCCAGCCCACATCAGGAGATTGTGTTTGTGAATTATCAATTGGAACACCATCTACAACAATTAAAGGCATGTTATCACCGGTAATCGAACCCACACCCCTGAGCAGAATACCTGATGAACCACCGGCTACAGGCGATTGACTAATTTCAGCACCAGCAACCCTGCCACGTAAATTTCTAACGACATTCGTTTCGCGGGCTTCTGTCAAAGCTGTAGCTCCTACAGTTGTCGTGGAATAACCCAGAGATCTTCGCTCACGCGTTAACCCAAATGCGGTCACAACCAGTTCACCGAGCATCTCTTCGGATACTTCCAGCGAAACATTGATTGTAGATCGGGTGCCTACAGTTGTTTGATATGTTTGAAATCCAACCATAGAAAATACCAGCACCTGGCTGTCATCTTCGATCTGAATTTCATATTCACCAAATAAATCAGTTACGACACCCATCTGAGTACCCTGAATAACAACGTTAACTCCTGTCAGAGCTTCCCCGTCGTCTTCTGACGTAACCGTACCAGAAATCACTCTCTGGGCATTGGCATGTTCAAACACTGCAAAAGCCATAATAAAAAACACTCCGGCAAGCAGTTTCATTAGAATTGTATTTGTTTTCATTTCATTAAGAATTGAGTTTTAATTGCATACCATAACAGGCACTTCTCCACTTCCGAACATCCCACTTCTTTTATTTACCTGAACGGACGTTTTGTAAAATATAATTATGTGACGAATAAGCAAATAAAATTTTATAATTTCTTTTAAGTTTCTTTTTAATCTATTAACCATAATATTTACTCAAAAACATTGAAATGACCTTTTTTTTACTTTTCTAAAATGTAAATGACTGTTAATAAAGTCCGTACAACTCCACAATATCTTGCCCAAAAGGTAACATTGACGAGATTTAAGTATTTAATTAGGGTTTTTTAAAAAAATAAACCCTTTCATTTTACAGTATTTTACTTCGAATTCCCCAAATGCCGGTTTATCGATAGAAAGGCCTGGTTAACAACCTGCTTTTCTATTCCAATAACAAAATTTATTCCTGTCAAATATATAATTCACAATAGCTTGCAAACTATTTATGGCTTTTTATGGCGTAAAAAAATTCACTAAGCAGAGAACACTGAGTACACAGACTCCCTGAATTGTTAAAAAAATCACTGCACCCGGCTCAAAGAAATAATGAGTTGCCTTCCCCGATGAGATTCTTGCAAATAGAATAGCAGAGTATCATCGGTTATTCCACCCTGAGAGCAGGTACGTTCAAAGTCATATTTAAGCCTCAAAATTTATTGACGAAACTGTTCTACTGTTAAACCAAATATCAAATATCGATCGAACCTGAGCATCTACTACTGGTGGCAGATTCGGTTTCCGTCTTTTCTGAAATAGTGTTGCCCTGCTTTTGGGGCAAGATGAGGGGCTACCTGTGACAGTTTGGTTTTTGTCGTTGAGAGTTGGCCCTATCCACTCGGACCCATCCCCCAGCCCCTTCCCTATGCCGCAAATGAACGGCACAAGGAAGGGGTGACGTTTTGCAATGATAAATGTTCAATAAAAAAGTCCCTCCTTGCGGCGTGCCTTTCGCCGGAGGGAGGGATTTAGGGTGGGTCCGAAAGTGGATTTCTGTCACTTCTGAAATAGTGTTGTCCCGTTTTTTGGGCAAGATTAGGGGCTGGAACTGACAGGTTTGGATTTTGTGTGTAAACCTTTATCCAAAGTTACCGTCACTTTATGAAGACACGACACTACGTATTTAGTGTTATGTCAAAGATAAAACGTCGGGTTAAGTCATCTGACGAGTTTTTCAAAAAATATACCAATGTAGATGATTGGGATGATCCCGGAACGACTCGTCTGATGACTCTCTCACACTTTTACAGTTGAAACGACAGTAGATTACTTTGTCGCAGAAAAATTAAATCAGGGTATTGCTGATTGTAGATCTGACTACAAAATCCGAATATAAGAAGACAACTCAGTCAGTTTGATGAAGGTAACTCTGCTGATAATAATATCCGTACTTTCTCACATTTTGAAATCTTGCCTTCTTATGTTTATGAATGATATTCAGGTGAGTAATCATTCTTAGTGGTTTCGTCAGAACAAGGATACCAGGCATACTGATATAACAAAAGGTAAACAACCCTTCGATTGATTTGAATGGGTATCATTACTGCAATAAATGGATGCATACCAAAACCTGCTATCATGAAACGAAAAGAGTTTTTCAAATTGGCATCTGCCGGAGCAGCCGGACTAACCCTGGCAACTTCCTGCTCGAAAAGTGCCCAGAGAGCAGTTGAACAGACGTCTGCTACAGAAATAAAAAAAGAGATCCCTTCCTACAGGAACATGATAAAATCTTCATTTTCAACAGCACATGGAAAGGCACCCAGTGACCGGGTAATCCTGGCATTAATCGGCGCAGGCGGATATGGCAGCCGCCTTTCCATGAAAGCAGCCCGTTTTGGTGAAAATGTCCAGATTAAATATATCTGTGATGTGGACGATACCCGCGGCGGATGGGCCGAATCTGAGCTGGAAGAGATCCAGGGATTCAAACCTCAAAAAGTTCGGGATATGCGGAAGGTGTTCGACGATGAAGAGGTAGATGGCGTTTTTATAGCCACCCCTGAACACTGGCACGCATTGGCAACCATCTGGGCCTGCCAGGCCGGCAAAGATGTCTATGTGGAGAAACCGATCTCACACAGTATTTTTGAAGGCCAGCAGATGATCAAAGCGGCCATGAAATATGAACGAATTGTGCAGTGCGGCACCCAGAACCGGATTGCCGACTATGCGTTCACAGCCCGGGATTACATAAAAAGTGGTGAATTGGGTGATATTTATGCCGTTCATGTAAGATCATTAAGCGGAAATCCCGTTCCGTTTAACCCGGGTGATGATCTCCCGACACCCGACACACTCGATTGGGACATGTGGCTTGGCCCGGCACCGAAAGTACCCTATAATGTCTCCCGACACAGATCATGGTACTATTACTGGGATTACGGCAGTGGTTTTGCAACGGGCGGTGACTCGATACACCAGCTCGATCTTGCCCGGCTGATTATTGGCGATCCCGGGTTCCCTGAATCAGTCTATTGCGCCGGCGGACGATATTTCTTTGATGACAACCGCGACGTGCCCGATTATCAGATGGCCACTTTCGATTATGGGGATTTTGTACTTACACTTGAAACGGGACAAGGGGCACCGTATCTGCAGGGGAACCGCCCTGAAGAGCGGCTTGGAGACGAAATTCCCAGATGGATGCAGCATTCTACACGCATCAAAATACTGGGCAGTGAAAAGATGATGTATGCCGGACGCATGGGCGCCGGATGGCAAGTTTTCGACCGGGACGAAAAACTTGTTGCTCAGGATACCGGTTACTATCCGCTGGAGCCGCATGTTGTGAATTTTATCGACTGTATCCGCTCAAGGGAAAAGCCGATGGGTGATATTGTGGAAGGTCACAACAGCAATGTATTGATTCACCTGGCAAATATGTCATACCGCGCCGGCAATAAGCAGTTGCAGTTTTCGCCAGAGTACGAAACCATTTTGAATGATGAGAAAGCTGCATCCCTCATCCGGCGCAACTACAGAGAAGGTTTTGAAATAACCGATCACGTATAAAACAGTTATCGCATGAAATTAAATAGTACAAAAAAAAGCATTTCAGTTGTCCTGATATTTGCGTTAGTGGCAGCAGGCGGTTTGATTTTATATGCCTATTCACAAACCTGGAACAAAACCGATATTGAGTTTATCATTAAAATTGATGAACAAATCGTCTATCGGTCTGCCTACGGAGAATCTCCAACCTTTGCAATTTGGCTGGAAGATCCTGAAACAGGTTTCATTCAAACCGTATATGCGACAAGACGTGCTGCCGAGGGAGACTGGGAAGGAAAAGCCGATGTGCCGGTTGCCGTTCCCAAATGGTTCGAAATCAGGGAAATTGAAGAGGAGATGAGAAGGCAATCAAACCAGCAGATATCTGACTGGCAGCCCATATCAAGCCCCACACCGCTGCCGGGTTACTTCAGAACAAGTATCAGTGTTCCGCCTGGAAGTACCTGGATTTGCTGGGTTGAAGTAAATCTGGCCGGAGACTACAATGAAACTTACAGAGAGTTTGATCCGGTTGCTTTGACGTATGATGAATATAAAACCGGACAGCCACCTCTGCTTTACAGGGCTGAAATTACCGCAAAAGAGTATATCAGGGTGAAGCCGGAAATTATAGGAATGAGCATCTTCGATCCGGATGAAGGAGTTACGATTCAGCCTCTGAGAGGAATCACAACTGCAAAAGATATTTTTGAAGAGATATTCATAGAAGTGGTGAGGCCAAAACCCAGAATCCTTAATTAAACAGATTTAATGAAACGAAAAGATTTTTTTAAACTGACAGCAGCAGGAGCCGCCGGGCTTACTCTTGGATCTTCCTGTAAAAGAACCGGACAGAAATCCGAGCCGGTATCAGGGATGGAAATAAAGCAGGAAGTTCCCGCTTACAGAGGCATGATCAAATCCTCATTTTCTGCTGAACTCGGAAAAGCCCCCAGCGACCGGGTGGTCCTGGCACTCATCGGTGCCGGAGGGTACGGCAGCCGTTTGGCTATGGATGCGGCCCGGGCTGGAAATAACGTTCAGATCAAATATATCTGCGATGTGGACGATACCCGCGGCGGATGGGCTGAAACAGAACTGGAAGAGATCCAGGGCTTCAAGCCTCAAAAAGTGCGGGATATGCGGAGGGTGTTCGACGATGAAGAGGTAGATGGCGTTTTCATAGCCACTCCTGAACACTGGCACGCATTGGCAACCATCTGGGCCTGCCAGGCCGGCAAAGATGTCTATGTTGAGAAGCCGATCTCACACAATATTTTTGAAGGCCAGCAGATGATCAAAGCGGCCATGAAATATGAACGGATTGTGCAGTGCGGCACCCAGAACCGGATTGCCGACTATGCCTTCACAGCCCGGGATTACATAAAGAGCGGTGAATTGGGAGATATTTATGCCGTTCATGTCAGATCACTGGAAGGCAGTCCCGTTCCATTCAATCCGGGAGAAGGCTCACAAGCTCCAGACACAATCGATTGGAATATGTGGCTTGGTCCGGCTCCAGAGGTGCCCTATAGTGTATCAAGGCACAGATCATGGGCATATTACTGGGATTATGGAAGCGGCCCTGCAACCGGAGGTGATTCGATTCACCAGTTAGATCTCGCCCGGCTGATTATCAGCGATCCCGGCTTCCCTGGATCGGTCTATTGCGCCGGCGGACGCTATTTCTTTGATGACGACCGCGACGTACCCGATTATCAGATGGCAACATTTGATTATGGAGATTTTGTTTTAACCCTTCAAACGGGTCAATGTGCTCCTTATATGCAAAAAACAAGTACGGAAATCAGATTTAGTAAAAATGAATTCCCTCAATGGATGCAGAATTCCAGCAGGATTGACATACTTGGCACAAAACAAATGATGTTTGCGGGCCGAATGGGAGGAGGATGGCAGGCTTTTGATCGTGATGAAAAGATTGTGGCTCAAGACACAGGGCTCTATCCAATGGAACCTCATATTTTAGATTTTATCGATTGCATCAGAACAAGAAATAAACCCAAGGGCGATATTATAGAAGGCCATAACAGCTCTGTGCTAATGCACCTTGCGAATTTATCCTATCGTGCAGGCAATAAACAACTCCTCTTTTCTTCCGAATACGAAACTATATTGAATGATGAAAAAGCTGCTGTACTTACGCGCGGCAATTACAGACAAGGTTTTGAAATAACAGAGGACGTGTAACCAAATATCAGGATCCAACGAATGTAATGTCAACGATAATGTATCGGGTGATTAGAAAAGCCCCCACTATTTTCCATTTCTCACTTAATCCCGAATGGTCGGGAGATGGGATTTAGAACGATCAACCACTGATCAATTCTCATCCGCATTTGGCCCGTAATCAACTTTCCGTACAGCATTTAATTGCCGTTCAGGGTCACCAGTGGTAAGGTGAATTTCATTATATCTGTCAAGAATGGGCGGGTTTGGATCTGTAATCATTTGGAATAATTCTGGCCTGCGTGATTTCATCATCATTGCCCTGGTGTTATTGGTTCCGTCAATTGTTTCCCACCAGCTGCTTTGGTGTGTCCGTTCCCTGGTAAAATCAATCTCCGCCATAATAACCGTATTTTCCACACCAACACTTTCAGCAACCACATTCCCATTAAAATCCAGGATTCCATTGCCATCAGCACCCAATACGACCGGCACAATATACACTGAATTATCCCTGGCACGGGTAATAAGTGTAGGTGCAGTATCCAGGCTTTCTCCCGGCCTGTGATCTCTGGCCATTGTTGGATTGAAAATAATATCAGCTCCTTTTAAAGCATAAATGGTTGGGATTTCCGGATAAGATATTTCCCAGCATGTAGCAATTGCTATAGGTGCAAAATCAGTTTGATAGACCTTATATTCATCTCCGGTTGAAACCAGCCAGGTCTCTAATACCGGGATAATCGTTTTTCGGTGTTTACCCATAATATTTCCCTGCCTGTCAAAAATGACAGCTGTGTTATAAACTTCTTCGCCATCCGCTTCGTAAATGGGAGCAATAATATACATCTGATGTTTTCTGGCAATGGCTGCGATTCTGTCTGTAAGCGGACCAGGAACAGGTTCTGCCAGAGAATTAAATAGTATCTTGCCTGATTCTGGATCGATAACATCTATATATAAACCGTACGCTCCAATGTTCTGCATATCTTCCGGACCAACTACCATATCTGCCCCTTTTTGGCCTGCCTTGTCAAAAAGAAACAACAGATTATTAAGATGATCCATCATCTGGGGACGCACTTTCCCAATATCAGAATCAGGCATAAAAAAGTCCTGCCTTGGTGAACTTGGAGCCTGAATAACAGCAATATTGGCTTTTCTGCTTTGCTGAGCATTCAGATCTGAACATACTCCGGATAGCATCACCAACAAACATAGAATATTTACATTTACTTTCATTTTAAGAAGGGTTTTGTTGTATTGATTTATAACAAAAGACAAAGAACACCAGAAAAGCTTTAGTTTATTATATTTTTAACAAACAGCTTATATATAATTTAAATAATTAAGACTGGATTTCAATTAATCATTACAAAAAGATTTAATTACGAACAGAGGTCAAGAGCGATTTGCAATTCATACTGAAGAAATAATTAATACTGCCTGAACAATTTAAACCAATAGCAGATGATAAATTACAAGCCGCTATTTATACTTCTGATTTGTCTATCATTGTCTGTTACATTTCTGTTGTTTTTTAATCTAAACGAAAGGCTTTTCCAACAAGAGCTGCAACGCTTTACTTTTCAGTCCTACCAAATGGGATCGATGTTCACAATTGTTCTTTATGCAGAAAATGATTCTGTTGCAAACCTGGCATCTTCCGCTGCTTTTGACCGGATTGAAGAGCTGAACCGCATAATGAGTGATTATATGAAAAACAGTGAAATCAACCTTCTCTCTCAATCTTCTGGCAGTGGTACATCAGTAAAGGTTAGCGATCCGCTTTTTGAAATTTTGAAGGAATCGATCTGGGTTTCTGAACTGACAAATGGTTTATTCGATGTAACCGCCGGACCTCTTACACAATTCTGGAGATCGATCAGATTAATGTCTGAACCGGAAATTCCCAATGAAACAGAACTAGCAAATCTTATAGAACGCACTGGATATCAAAACATACTATTAGATTCGAAGAGTAAAACGGCTGAACTTGTTAAAGAGGGAATGAAACTGGATTTGGGAGGTATTGCAAAAGGCTATGCCGCAGATGCTGCACTATCTGTTTTGAAACAATTTGGAATCAGTTCAGCACTTGCAGATGCCGGCGGAGATATTTCTGTGAGCAACGCACCTCCGAAACGTGAATATTGGGAAACAATCCTCATTGTAGATCAATCGGAGAAAAATCCTTTACACATCATCCTGGAACTGAACAACACAGCTGTCGCCACCTCTGGAGACTTACATCAATATATTGAAATTGATGGATTGCGATACTCCCACATTATCAATCCCAAAACAGGTATAGGTGCTATCGGTCAAATTCAGGCAACGGTAATCGCAGAAAAAGGAGCCCATGCCGACGCACTCTCTACTGCACTTACATTAATGGACCCTAATAAAGGCCTGGAACTCGTAAACACGCTCAAAAATACGGAAGCCATTATATTTTTTCGTACGAAAGAAGGGCTTCACGAATGGAGATCAGAGGGATTCAGTGCAATATCAAAGTAAAATCCACAGTTTTACAAAAATTTGATATTTCCTGATTTATACGCATTCCATCATCTCAACCCGGCTGATTTTTCCTTAAATCCATGCACTATCCATAATTGCAGTTTCAAACAATGGCTACTTTAGTCCGGTTTAAGTACATTAAATTATCCTCACCTTCTAATTGAACTATTATGAAATGTTTAATCTCTTTTCCTCTCCTGTTGTTTTGTTTGTTCTCATTTAGCTGCGCTACTACAGAAACATCTGGCCGAATGGGTGGTGATGCCCGACCGGATGATGCAATTACTGACGATTTCGACCATATCAACAGTTTAGCTGATTATTTGCGGCGTGTGCCCGGTGTTCAAATTGAAGGCAGAGCCCCAAATCATTCTATTATCATACGGGGTGTATCTTCTTTAACAGGAGACAATCAACCACTTTTTGTAATAGACGGGCAACCCGCCGGCAGGGATTATGCACAGATAAACAGCATGATTAATGTGCGTGAAATTGATTATGTGCGAGTACTCAGGGGGAATCAGGCAGCATTCTACGGAGTTCTGGGCGGAAACGGTGTTATTCAGATTTTCATGAGATGAGAACTCTTGTGGATAGTTTGTAATTTGACAAGCAGTCAGCTATAGGCTGTCAGCCGTCAGCTCCGGTGAGACTGTAGTTTGGAAAAACTCAACATAACACTCATTTCGTATTATTGGCTGACCTTACGTTCCATTTCTATTTATGCTTATGAGTTTTCATATCATGATCGAATGGCTGTGGCACCTAAAGAATCCCGGATAGCTAAAAACTGACTGCTGACTAACAGTGACAGTTTTATAAAAAGTGTGTATTTGGGCTTTAATCAACGATATTTGTGTTTAGAAACACACCCGTAAATCCCCTCCCCGAGGTGTCGGGATTTCGAAAACCTCTCAACTTGAGAGGGGAAAGATTTGAGTAAGATCGCGAAGCGAGCCTTTCGAAAAACACAGGTGACGGCTTTTGCGGCACTCCGACCCTTCGGAGGGTGTGTTGCGTGGGCAAGGAACCTGAAACGGTTACGGTTCACAATCAAAGCCATGGAACACACCCCTCGCTAAACTCACCCGGCTTCGCCGTTTCATTTACGCCTTTCCCTCTTCCCAGGGATCCCTCGGGGCGAGAGGGGATTATAGAGCCTGTCACTTCTGAAATAGTGTTGCCCTGCTTTTGGGCAAGATGAGGGGCTACCGTTGACAGATTTTGTTTAGCCCTATCCATTTGGACCCATCCCCCGACCCCTTTCCGTCGGCAGCCGGACAGGCTCCTATGCCGCAAATGCACGGCACAAGGAAGGGGTGACTTTTTGCAGGGTTTAAGGATAGTTTAAAAAGTCCCTCCTTGTTCCGCTGGCGCTTTTCCAGTGGAATAGGGAGGGATTTAGGGTGGGTCCGCAATGATCGAAATAATAACTCTATATAAAAGTGGACTTCTGTCACTTCTAAAATAGTGTTGCTCCGCAACTTATCTTCTACTCACGCCCCAGGCGTTCAGCCCGCCTGATGATGTTCTCATAAACTGCTTTTCCTTCTGCAAGGACATTCAATACAGTCTGCTTCTGTTCTTCATTTTCAAACAGGGCTTTAGTTCGTACCCACTCTTCCAATTGCTCTGTCACTTCAATAAACTCGCGGGCAGGCCCTGCATATCCACGTGGCCTTCCCTCTAAAGTTACATACACAGGATTTGAATGTGCACCTTCTGTACGAGCCGCAATCCAGGCGCTGTCTTCAAGTGTAATGGTTTCTGCGATATCGGTTCCACTTGCAACAACCTCTCCATTTACAATGATCTCGACAGGTATCGATCCATCCGGCATCAAAGCCGATGCATTCACAGTAATGGTTTGCGGACGATTGGGGTAGTGAAGGTGTCCGCCCGGAAGTTTATCCTCAACAGTAAAAAAAAGCATGGGGCCTTTGGTAATAAAACTGCGCCCCTGGCGAAGTCCGGATAGCCAGTTGTCTGTTGTAAATGAATTCTGACCAATATAAACATAAGCACGGGGTGCATCCTTCATCACCCAGTCTGGCCCTGCTGTGGCAGGCAGATCAAATCCGCTGTTTAAAAACTTGTACCAAATCTCCTCTTGCCCTCCTGCCCCGTAAATCTCAGCCATGTGAAGATTGCCAAGTGCTACATTTACAGGCAGTTCAAAGCCGGTGGAAGGCCATGATGAAAGAATCGGCCGTCCATCCATAAAATAGTGGCCAAAATGAGCTCCGATCGTTAACCCTCCCTGTGAATCGGCCTCATCTAAAATGAACTGATTGGGAGGATAATCCGGACCGCCAATTTCACCCAGTGAGCCGGAACTGACCGGTAAAATCAGGTACTCAAGATCCAGAAGTGCCAGATGGCCATAAGGATTGTTCCTGTACTCCTCACCAAAAATGATGTGATGATCCTGTGTGGAATGACTGTCAAGACGGCCCATGGGATATTCATCTGCATAGATAGAATGGGTATCGCGCTCCCCCTGGAGAGTCAGGATTGAGGATACACCAAAATCCTCAGCCCGGGTCACCAATGGCCAAAAACGGCTGTACTGAACCGGCAAGCCCACATCAGTAGTGTGAATATGTGTATGACCGGAATACCACCCTTTCGAGGGCATATCGATCCATCTTCGGGGAGCTGTATTTACCAGTCCATCTTCTGGAACCGGCATCACCACAGGTTCATATTCAAAACCGCGATAGATATGAACGGTCTTACCTTCGGCCTCCACACCCAGCTCGGCATCACCGCCAATGTAGAAAAAAGGGCCCTGCTGGAAAGGCCATAGCGGGGTCTGAAAGCCCGCCTGGTCCCGCTCTACCGCATAAGAAGGCCCCCGGAGTGGAGTCCAGTATGCATTCCCGGCATCATCGCGAACCTCCACTCGAACAGGCATCGGTTCACCTGTTTCGTGATCCCTGATATGAAACCGAATAGGCTGACCTGCTTTCTCTTTAACCATTCTATTTTCATCCTGGTACTCCTCGTCTTCTCTGTGGTCCATATCAAACATGGTAGCTGCCGGAACGTGATTGTACCACTCGTAGGTTGCCGGCAATGTACCGTCTACATGAACGGGAAATGAGTTACTCTCCCTATCAGCCCAGTTTACGGTAATTGAGGTTTTGGCCGGACCCTCTTCCAGTGGAGCCGCATAAATAAAAGTATAAACCGGATTCTGGTCAGTTACCATAAGAGACTTTGCCCAGAACAGAATATGATCATTCGCTTCCCCGGTTAGCCTGAGGTGAGCGTGATGACTCCGGCTGCTGGTTATTTCTACCAATATCACACCCCGGCTTCCCACGGGTGCAGTAACTACTGGTTCATCCCAGTGTATGTTTAGCTGATCGTCGAGATGAATTCGCACTGTAGGTAATACAGACGTCTTTTCACGGAAAAAAGTCCGGCAATCCACCAGCAAAGCCTCCCGCAGTTCAATCGTCCGTTCAATTTGTACAGCTACCTCGGGATCATCGATCGGCAGATCGTGTTCGTCAGTCAGTTCACGAATTTTCCAGGATGCCTCCCGAAGCTCCTGCCAGCGCTGAAAAAGCAGCTCAGCGTCCGGATCACTGTGCCGCATTACCTGCAAGGCCATCAGATAGTCGTTCAGTTCGGCAAGCCTGGAGTCCGTATGCCCGGGATGTGCCCAAGCATTCGTGATAAACAGATGGCTGCAAAAACAAGCCAAAAAAAGAAAAACAGCAATTTCAGCTTTATATTTTTTGTTTTTTAGCTTCATTTTTTATCAATTAATTTCTTTTATTATAAAGTGCAATAAACAACTTTTCAGAAAATCATGCTTACATTTTTTCTGAAAAGGATGGAAATAATTAATGATCAAAATCCATCAATCAGTTAGCTCGTGTAATTTTCCTTCCAACAACACCTATTGAATAAATGCCTGATAACAAAGAACGCGGCAACAAAACATCCGGAATCAATTTAATTCTTCTTATCACTCTTTTGATTCCTTTCAATCTTTTGGCGACAGATCCTCCGCTGGATGAGTCCCCGCCAGAGGGCAGGGAATGGGGATTTCATCCGAATGATGTTGAACCTTTACAGCGGAATCCCCCATCATTTACCTGGCGCCCTCAAACGGATGTACAAACTTACACTCTTCAGGTAGCTTCAGATCCGGAATTTCAAACAATTTTTTATGAACGGGATGATCTTGTAATGAATGTGCACACTCCGGCCGAAACATTTGATCCCGGTGAATCCTACTGGCGTTTCCGTTACAAAAACAGTGAGGATAGCCACTCGCCGTGGAGTCAGACCCGGCGATTCACCATCTCTTCAGATGCTATGGATTTTCCGCTTCCTGAACTTGATGAACTAATCAGCCGCATTCCCGGTGAGCACCCCAGATTGTTTATTCGTCCTGAAGATGTTTCAAACCTTCGGGAATTAGCTCGTGGAGAACTTCAATCTATATACGAAGCCCTGGTTGATACGGCGGATAATCTGATCGCCAATCCGCTATCAACCGAAGAGCCGCCGAGATACCCAGAAGAACTGAAACGCGGCACAGATGGATGGCTCAGTGATGAATGGCGGGAAATCTGGTGGGGCAACCGCCTCTCAACGCTGGAGCTGCTCGATGGGGCTGCAACGCTTGGTTTTGTTTATCTGCTTAGCGGGGACGAAAAATACGGACAGGAAGCCCGCCGAATTTTAATGGAAGCTGCTGAATGGGATCCGCTCGGTGCTACCGGTTATTTGTACAACACGGAGGCAGGAATGCCCTATATCTCCCGGTTTAGCCGTACATACACTTTTGTAAATGACCTGCTTACCGAGGAAGAGAAACAGATCTGCCGTGAGATGATGCAGGCCCGCGGAGAAGAGTTATACCACCACCTGTACCCTGATCATCTTTGGGATCCTTATCAGAGCCATAGCAACCGGGCCTGGCATTTTTTAGGTGAGGCGGCTGTAGCGTTTATCGATGAAATTCCGGAGGCTGAAAACTGGCTCTGGTTTGCCATGAACGTTTTTACGAATGTATATCCCGTTTGGAGCGACAGTGACGGAGGCTGGTTCGAAGGTTTGAGTTACTGGCGAAGCTATCTTCAGCGATTTACCTGGTGGGCAGATATCATGAATACCGCTATGTCAGTAAATGCTTTTGACACGCCGTACTTTGCTCAGGCGGGATATTTCCCGATGTATGTCCATCCACCAGGCACACCCGGTGGCGGTTTTGGTGATCATGCCCACTCACGCAGTTCGCAAGATTCCGTACCGCTGATGAAAATCCTTGCCGCCCAGGCATCCAATCCCCACTGGCAGTGGTTTGTGGATCAGCACGCTGATTTGGAAGAGGAAGAACCAACGTATGTTTCTTTTGTCCGTGGCAGCCGACCTGCCATTGAGGCGAAACCACCAGATGACCTCCCAACATCGCGGCTTTTCAGAGGAATTGGCCAGGCGATGTTCAATACAACACTGCTCAATGCAGAAGAGAATGTGCAGGTACTTTTTAAAAGCAGTCCTATGGGTGTGTTCAGCCATGGCAATGAGGCGCAAAATTCATTTATGCTGTACGCTTTCGGGGAACGGCTGTTTTTGAGCAGCGGACGCTACAGAACCTATGGCAGTGATCATCACCGGCATTGGATTATGCATACCAAAGCCCACAACAGTATAACCGTGGGGGGTGAGAGTCAGATCAGGGGGCCTGAATCAACAGGAGAAATTACCGGATTTTATTCATCAGACAATATCGATTTTGTCTCCGGTGAAGCCGGGAACGCCTATGGCGATCTGCTCAACAGTTTTGAACGCTCTATTCTTTTTCTCAAACCCGGCCTGGTGATTTTGGTTGACCGTCTCTCTGCTCCCGAAGCAAAGCCCTTCGAATTCAGATTACATTCGATGGCACCATTTACGATTCAAAATCAAACCGATATTTTTGTTGAAACAGGAGAGGCAGCAAGCAGTGTCTCTTTTCACGCTCCGGAAGGTTTACATATCAGTCAAACTGATGAATTTGACACGCCTGTTGAAGAGGGCGTGGATCTGATACAATATCATCTGACGGCAGAAACACCTCAGCCGGCCGAGGAGATGCTTTTCATAACCTCCCTGAGGCCGCAAAGAAGCTCAGATGCCCGGTTTTCTGATGTAATTTCAGAAAAAGTTTCAGGAGGATATCTCCTGAAAGCAGACCTGCCTGACGGTACGGCCATTGTTCTTGTTCGGGATGAGGAAGCATCAGAAGTTGCTGGTGGTGGTTTTACCACCAGCAACAAAATCGCTGTTATTAAATTAAATTCGAACGGTGATGTCATCGAAAAGTACGCTCCCAACGGGTACGTCCAAAGAGAATAATTCTCTACAGGAATTCCTGAACCGCATTTAACCTGTAGATAACATAGTGGATAGATGAATGAAATACTCAAACAAGCAACATGGAGTCTCCGTGTGGATAATGCTTTTATCTGTAACCCTTCTCATTGCAGCTTGTACTGATACACAGCAGACAGCGGATAAAACGATTGAGGAAAATTCACCATCAGAGATTCTCCGATGCGCTGATAACCCTGTTGATTCTGACAACCGCACTCATAATAATTTGCCATCCGGGCCCGGCCTTTCCGCCCAGTTCCCGGGAGATCATGGAATAGAAAACCATCCGGATGTAGTCTTTTTCGAAAACTTTGAGTCTGGATCAATCGACGATATTGCCGCCCGGTGGAGTGAGGCCAGGAACCCTGATGGGAAAGTTATATCATTCAGTGACGACGTACCTCCCGGATCTGAAGGCCGCCGTTCCCTGGTTATGACTGCGACACGCGGAGAAAACGAAGGCGGACATCTTTACAAGGCATTCGATGACGGATGGGATAAAATACATCTTCGTTTTTACACAAAATTTGCCGAAGATCATGGAGGCCACCACCATTTTGTAGCTCTTCGCGGATTTAACACTCCCTTACCCTATCCCATTGGCGGAGCCGGACAGCTTGCCGGGGATTACTTCAGCGTATTCATCGAACCTACCGGCAGTGAGATTAACACAACTCCTGCAATCCATCATCCGCCTCCGGGAGTATGGCAATTTTACAACTACTGGCCCGAAATGCGTTCCTGGCAATCACCGGAGGGAGTGCCAGATGGCAGACCCAATCCATATTACGGCAATTCCTTTCAGCCCGAAGAGGCAACTGTACTTTCAAGAGGAGAATGGACTTCAGTAGAGATTATGGTGAAACTGAACAGTTCCCCTGAAACTTGTGACGGGGAACTGGCTTTATGGATTGATGGTTATCCGGCAGTTTATTTCGCACCCGGAACACCTGCAGGTTACTGGTTACAAGAACATTTCCGAAACGACCCAGGCCATCCTGAAGCCAAGCCTTTTGAAGGTTTTAGATGGCGAAATGATATGGATGTCAAAATCAACGTACTCTGGCTGCTCCACTTTGTTTCAGACGGGTCATTCAACAACACAGAGGAGTTTGCAAAAAACAACCCTGATTACCCGGTGAATACAGAAAAAGCCATAGTTTGGTTTGATCACGTAATCATGGCTACCGAATATATCGGAACAATAAAAGAGATTGAATAATCAGAAAATAAAAGGATAAAAAACACTTCTGTATTGTTAAAGAAACTAATTGAAACTACATTACAGTAAGAAGAATGCTTTATAAGCCCTGTTATTAATATTGATTAAAAAAGTTTTCAGATAAAGAGTTCGAAGCGATTTTTACATTCTAAGATCATTATATAAAAAAATGGATCTACAGGAAAGTTTGTGGGTAAATCAATGTACATATATTTTTCACTGAAAAAAGAATGAGTCAGATTTCTGAATTATTTGAACATGTGTTAAACTTTGGCCCCGATTGGCAGGTAACCAAAGTTGAGGTAGATGAT
>JAFIFB010000064.1 GCA_020832285.1 Balneolaceae bacterium | reverse complement strand
CGTTTTATCTTTGACATAACACTAGTGTCGTGTCAACTGTAAAAGTGTGAGAGAGTCATCAGACGAGTCGATCCGGGATCATCCCAATCATCTACATTGGTATATTTTTTGACAAACTCGTCAGATGACTTAACCCGACGTTTTATCTTTGACATAACACTAGATACCCTTTTTTAACTTAAGCATCCGGGAGACGATATCCTGACCTGCAAGATGCTTTACATCCTCTTCCATCAACGATACACTTCTCACATCTTCTGCAGAATAAAATGCACTCGGATCATGTTGGTGAATCAGCTCGGCCAGTTCCGGCCAGCGTTTTCGTTTGGCAATTGTAAACAAAATCTTAACCGGTCCCTTTGCCCCTTCACCATCCACACTAATCACCCGGAAATCAGCTTTACGCAGTTGATTTGTAAGGAATACACTATCGTTACCCACGACTATCCGAAAAATCTGAATCCCCATTTTCATTTTCTCTTCAATAAACATGCCAACATAATTACCAGCAGCAAATCCTCCGGCATATGCCACATAATTGAGCCAGTTGTCCAGGTTCTGAAAAATCTGAGCAACAATCAAAATCCAGATCAGCACTTCAAAAAATCCCAGCAGCGAAGCTTTTCCACGATAACCTTTAGAAACAAACATAATCCTGATAGTTCCAATACTTACATCTACAATTCGAGCCAGGAAGATGAAAATTGGGATATAGGCCGAGGATATAATCTCCAGGAAAAATTGCACGTGATTTGGGTTAAGTTTGTTAGTTAACAATGAGAAAAGTATGTATTGAACTGCAAATAAAAAAAACGTATCTCAACTTGATGTACATCTCAATGAGTTAATAGAATAATAATTAATTTTAACCATACACTACTGTTATTATGCATCAAATTTACTGTATGATATGAAACAGCGAACTGTAATCATCACCGGAGCCAACACAGGTATTGGCAAAGCCGCTGCTATAAAGTTTGCGGAAGTAGGCCATACAGTTATAATGGCCTGCAGAAACAGGTGCAGGAATCATTACGGATATTAAGCAGGGATTGGGTGCAGACGTGTATCCGGCCTATTCAATGAATGAGGAAGTATCAGGGATAGTCTGGAATATTTGCAGCGAACTCACACAGGCTTATTAGAAACTGAATAGTTGATCAGAAATTATGGATTAATAAAATATTTTGTAGAAATGGACAAAATAAAAAAACCTGCAAGGAGGAGATTTAAGGTCCATTGCCGGTGTGGAACAGTTAATCCCTTTAGTCAAGACTCAAAAAGATTTCGACGATCTTTTTTCTTATTTGTATTCGATTGACAGGCTAATCGTCATGAGGACAGCTGATGCCTTCGAAAAAATAACCAAAGTACACCAGACTTATCTTGACCCACACAAAAGCCAACTCATATCTTTACTCGGCACAGCCTCGGACAAAGAACTCAAGTGGCATCTCACCTTATTGAGTTCGAGGGTGGGTCTTTCCGGGGATGAATTGGAGCAGGTCATTTTGTTGAACACAAGAACGATACACTCCAGGAATACGAGAAGTATCTGTATTGATGCAACGAACCAGTTTTCCAGCCATGCGAACAGCGGTATTGCAAGGATGAACCCGACAAAGACAGCCCAGGCAATGGTATGAATTGCCTTGATATATCGAAGTTTGGTTAGATTGGCTGGCATATCATTGTTATCTTTTTTTGTTTATCCCTGTAGGTAATACAGCCGAGAGTATCAACGTAAAAGCGACAAGAGCATAGATATCAGCCATATCAATCACCGGTGAATAGAGCTCTCTGAGACTGTTTTGAGTTAAGATGTTATCAGATGAATTAATTTCATTCAGCATACCCGAAGCAACAAACCGGGCAATGTCTTCCGCGCTGGCAAAAAGCCCGCCGGCTGCTTTGTCTGAATAGACATATACCGGTATAGGCTCCCCTCTCAGGTTGTGTCCGTCGGGAACAGGGGTATGTAAATCCTCCGTAGTTCCCTGGGCAAAAAGTCTGTTTAGAGAACAGCTCCAAATCAAAACTGCTGAAATCAAAAACAGACCAGTTTTAATGACCAATCTCTTTCCGGCCTCACTGTTTATGTGAGATATTGAATTCTTACTTGAAAGCATGGGAATAAGCTTGTATTTGATTGGATAATAACCTCCAAGGAGGATGTAAGAGTTGCAGAGTATATTATATGATTTACAATCATGATATTGTTTTTTGCGGTGCTTTGGCAGCATTTTAAATCAGCCGGATCTCTGATTATGGTCAATTAACCTGATGGACCATTGCTCATTTTTTAATGCGTTAGCGAAATAGTGTATCATCGATAAAAAGCCACGCAGGCTTGGGATTTCGCCATGCTCAGCCCGCCACGAACCCTTACGGTGGCACAAAAGAATAAAGAAACTCATGAGGAATATGATTTGAAAAAAGGATTAACTCCTCTTGAAGGAATAAAAAAAGAAATTTTTATAGTCAGGATGAAAATCCGAAACTGCTTGCCAGCCCGATTGCTTCCGTAGTGGTGTTTACATTCAGTTTGCTAATAATATTCTGCCGGTGTGTATTTACAGTATGAACACTGATATAAAGTTTTTCAGCAATTTGCTTACTGCTATTCCCTTTTGAAATCAGTTTCAGAATTTCTTTCTCTCTGATTGAAAGACTAAATAAAGAAGAGTTGTTTTGTCCCTGAAACTCAACCATTTTTTCCGTCTTCTGATTCACCAAACGACTGCAAATAGGTTTATCCGAATTTTGATCAGAGGATATATTGATTACCGAAAGTGCCAACCAGATGTTACCATGTTTATCTGTTTCAAGTAAAGACTGTTGTTCAGTAATTCTAATCCAGTTATCACCGGTAATGGCGTTCGGTTCAATTTTTCGAATTCGATAATCATTTATCAGTTTGTAATTTAGCAACTCTCTGTAATCCATTTTTAGTGCCATTTCCAGGAAATAAAATCCGGCTTCAAAGACAATCAGCCGATCTTCGGGATGCATCAGAATTTCAAATCCTTCGGGACCTTCATACTTGTCATCTGGCAGTCCAAGACGATTCCTGTAGGACAAGGAAGTATAAACATGCGTTTTTTTGTACAGATCGAACACGGAAACCGCGGATTTACCAAGCCTGTCGAGCTCTTCAAGATGAGGTACATGCTTTTCAAGAATGTTGTAATCCAGGTCTTCTTCAACAAAATGAATACTATTTAACAAGTTCAGATACTTTTGCTGAACGCTTTCAAGCTTAGATGACATAAATACTGATTTATCAGGATTGTGAATTGGTGAACATTGATGGAAATTTAGAAAGATTGCACGATATATAAAATCTGTGAATCTCTTCAAATCCTAAGTTGATCGTTAAATTTATAAGTCCATAATCTTGATGAAGCACTATGTTATTATTACCGTTATTGGTGTTTTATTGATTCTTCCACAGATCCTGAAAGCCCAAAGTCCCGCACAGACCATTCGTGGCCAGGTTACAAATGTTGTCACGGGATCACCCTTGCCAGGGGTAAATGTTTTTATAGTTGCCCATGAACCTCTTATCGGAACAACGACAGATGCAAATGGACATTTCCGTTTAACCAATGTTCCTGTCGGGAGGCAATCAATACGATTTTCTTTTATTGGTTTTGAGACTCAAATTATCCGGGATGTTATGGTAACTTCAGCCAGGGAAACAGTTCTTGAAGTAAGCCTCAGAGAATCCGTAACGGATATGGATGCATTGGTTGTTAGCCCGGAGATGAACAAAGATCAGCCAATCAATTACATGGCTATTTCCAGCGCCAGGCTATTAAGTATGGAAGAAGCCTCAAGGTATGCCGGTGGATTTGATGACCCGGCCCGGCTGGCTTCCTCTTTTGCAGGAGTTGCCGGTAATCTGGCTGACAATGCGATTGTAATCAGAGGAAATGCACCCAAAGGGTTACTGTGGCGTATGGAAGGAGTTGACATTCCGACTCCAAGCCATTTTGCAAACATTGTAACAATGGGCGGAGGTGGCATTACTGCACTCAGCAGCCAGATGATTTCCAATTCTGACTTTTATACCGGTGCATTTCCTGCAGAATTTGGCAATGCACTATCGGGTGTATTCGACCTGAATATCCGCAACGGAAACATTCAGAAGTATGAGCACACCGCCAAAATAGGGGTAATAGGTATAGACCTTGCCTCGGAAGGCCCTATTTCCGGATCCGGCAATGCATCTTATCTATTAAACTATCGGTTCTCAACCTTTTCATTGATTGCACCACTTTTACCCGAAGATGCAGGTGATATCATGTATCAGAACCTGTCGTTTAAATTCAATTTACCAACGTCCGGGGCTGGTACATTTAATTTATGGGGAATTGGTGCTTCTGATCGTTCCGGGCAATCGGCTGATAGTATGCCTGCCAACTGGGTTTATAACCAGGATCGTGAAGATGCAGATAGTCCAACCCGATTCGGTGCTACAGGAATCAGGCACTGGGTCCTGTTGAATAATAGAGCCAATTTAGTCTCAACAATAGCTGCGTCAGGTAACGGGCTCCGGTGGGAGATTGATCGTTATACTGATGATGGCTCCCTGCTCTATCCGAGAGAATCTGTTCGGAATGAATCTGGCAAGTTAACAGCAAAAACTGTGCTGAATTACTATTTCGGGCCGCATCATACAAACCGGTCTGGATTTACAATAAACCGGTTGGGTTACAATCAAAATATCATGTACTCTGACAACACTGAAATTCCGCTGCAAACCATCGTGAATGAACAAGGACACAGTTATCTCTACCAGGGATTTTCACAATCCAGGTTTGATTTTGGCCGGGTGGTATTAACTGGAGGGGTTTATGTTCAGCATTTTGAGTTGACAGGAGTAAGCTCTGCAGAACCGAGAATCGGAATTCAGTTTAGACAAGGACAGAATTTGTACAACCTGTCGTATGGACGGCATTCGCAAATTGAACCACTTTCCATTTATTTTTCACATCCGGAAAATCGTCAACTAAAAACATCAAAAGCAGATCATTTTGTTGCCGGTTTCAGCCGAATGATGACCTCTGATTTTCAAATTAAATCAGAAGCCTATTACCAGTTCCTCTCGGATGTTCCGGTTATGGATAACAGCAGTTTCTCTGTGTTGAATCTTGAGCTGGACTGGTTTATAAATAATCCGCTTCGGAACAGCGGTGCCGGAAGGAACTACGGCCTGGAGTTGACACTTGAACGATATCTGTCGCAAGGTTGGCATGGATTGATAACAGGTTCGCTTTTTCAATCGGAATACAGAGGGGGTGACGGTATTTGGCGTAATACACGGTTCAACAGAGGATACACCTTTGTATTGCTTGGCGGTAAGGAATGGGAGTTCAGACGAGATAACAGAACCAAAATTTTAAGCCTGAACGGACGAATCAATATAATGGGAGGCAAACGTATCTCGCCGGTAGATGAACAAAAAAGCCATGCAGAGCGGGAGGTATTTTACGATGAAAGCCGGGCTTTTAGCAACCGGGAGCCAGCGGTTTTTTACAGTGACCTTACTGTTGAACTACGTACGAATAGAAGTAATGTCTCCACAGTTTGGTCACTTCAAATGATTAATATTACCGGATATGAAGAATTCTATGGTTACCGATACAATCTCAGAGATGGAACGATTGATAAAGAGCGTGAAATGATTTTGATTCCGAATTTAAGTTATAAGATCGAGTTCTAAATATTATGGTAACTTACTAATTATCCATGAACACTTAATTGCTGCACTTAATATTTGAATTCACGAGCCTTAATAACGGTTCCTGCACGGACCCTCAAGATTCGGGGCCGGTTAAATCAAAGACCGTTAACTATCTGAAAATCATTTGTTTCTTAATTGAAAAAAAATAATAATGGAGAAAACAGTTCTTCTGACAAAACGCTTACAAGAAGCGCATTCTGGGCAAGTGCGGCATTTTATGGCCTCATTGCGCTTGAATTTTTCTACATGTTCAGTCCATTTGCCGCTTACTTTTACGGGGTATATGGCCCCGGCCTTGAACTGCTTGCGGCCGGTGAAAGAACAAGCCGGCTCATCGCTTTTTTCATGCCTCATATTGCCAGGGAAACGCAATCGTTTTTTATTACATGACATGATACTATCGGAAGGTTCTTTTTCCTGGCGGGACTTTTGGGATTTTCAGTGAGAGCTGTTCGAATCTACTGGAATAAACTAAAAAAACGGGGAGCTGTTACAGATGGCATCTACCGTCATATCCGCCATCCGCAATACCTGGCATTGATGATTGCCAGCTTTGGGATGGTGCTGATCTGGCCGCGTTATCTTGTCCTGTTTGGATTTATTACAGTCTGTTTTGCCTACTATTTCCTTGCACGGATGGAAGAAAAAATATGCGAAGATAAGTTCCGGGAATGATCAATCCGTCGAGAAGATCCTGGGTCCACCATCAATAGATATCTATTTTGGTATGCCGGTTCCGATATTTTAAAATAATTCCAGCTATTTAATAAAGCGAAAGTTCCTGTTTTTCATAGTAGCGGGATTTCGAGAGTCAAGCCCGCAGAAGCAATTAACATATCCGGAATCAGTACTCCATGACTTAAACGATATTTTTTAAACAGATCAACAGCTATCTCTGAAGTGGATTTACTTAATTGAATAATCTCGAAATTGGACAAGAATTTTTGAAGGGATTTAAAATCGGCCTTGTTTTCACAGCCAACCATCAGTTCAA
This sequence comes from Balneolaceae bacterium, assembly GCA_020832285.1. Classification (GTDB taxonomy): domain Bacteria; phylum Bacteroidota; class Rhodothermia; order Balneolales; family Balneolaceae; genus Rhodohalobacter. The sequence goes on along the minus strand of JAFIFB010000064.1, from coordinate 10,106 downwards.
GCTGGGTAACTACGCTTATTGCAAGTAAGTGATCAGACTCAAGGTTTTATGAATTTCTTTTGTTTTTTCAATTCCCCGACTGTAATCAATAAGAACATCCGTGTCGATAAGCAACAATCCAACAGCCATGTTTATGGATTTGACGACTGTGACTTGCGAACCTTCCTGAGCCATGCGGTACTATCCTGCAAATCTTCCCGGTATTTACCTATTTAATCTTCATAGAAAAGTATATGATGCTTTTCATCAGCTTGAGTATTCTGAATAACAAATAGCTCTTTAAATCTTAAAAATTCAGCAAAAGCAGGTTAAAATATGATTTGCTTTTTTCCGAAAATCTCTTTTCTGTTAATCAATGTAATTAATAACTACCTGAAACAGATTGCCCAATATTGATTAAGGGCTAGTGTTATGTCAAAGATAAAACGTCGGGTTAAGTCATCTGACGAGTTTTTCAAAAAATATACCAATGTTGATGATTGGGATGATCCCGGATCGACTCGTCTGATGACTCTCTCACACTTTTACAGTTGACACGACACTGGTTCCCTATGCAAGGTAATCATCATGGTAACGATGGGTACAGTTCTGATTTCAGGCTTAATTGTATGTTGGAATTAAAACACGGGATAAACTATAAACTCAACACAGTAATGGAAAAAAAGGAAATCATATTTAAACTGGAAAAAGATGGAAGCACGTATACTTTTTATGGAGAACCAGACAGCAGTGCTCCGGTTATTTAATGTGGTTGTCCCGCGATCAGCAACGCATTGGAGGCGTACCGCATTTTATGCAGGACATTCTGTTCGGGGCTCTGGCAATGCTTGCCCGAATCTCCGGAAGAACCAGGAATATTTCCCCTAAACCACGCTAATTTACCCGGACAAGCCTCCGGGGGCACTGCTATTTTTACAGGAGGAGATACTTTGATAGAACCGGTGCGTGTTGTCAAACTCTTCGGCATCGGTTTCACTGAAGATATTTTACGAATAGTAGATAAGCAGAGATTCTGATAGAAGGAGCAGCAGGATATTCATGCGGTGTGTTAGCCCGGATATCTCACCAAGAAATTTGGTTGAGGCAATCCCGGTCGGGAGAAAATGGTGTCGGAAACGTCCGACGGCTTATATGTCGAACGTTGAGCAAGCCAAATTTATTGGTTAGAAATGCGTGAAAATAAGTAACTAACCGCAAACACGCCTGCTTGATTTGCATAGTTGTCATGAGCATTTATACCAATCTTTGGGTAACACAATATGTTCATTATTTGTATTGTCATGATCTAATTTATGCGGAAACTGGGTTTGATAATTTTCAAATGTAGTTCGATCATTTCTTAAAAAAGTAAACTCAGCTACCCTTGGAATTTCTATACCAAATTGATAATCAACTCCACAACTATTATTTGGGTGAATATGTACACATGAGTGAGTTTGCAGAATTTTATCGAACACAACCTCTGCTAAATCAAAAAAAATCGGATTCCAAAAATATTGTAACGAATGAAATTCAATTACTAAAATTCTGAATCGTTTCATGAGAGAATCAGACATATTAATCAATGAATAATATTCTCCACCCTCTATATCCATTTGTAATAGTAAATCTTCGCCTTCGCTTAAGCTGAATGAATTTACCCATTGATCCATGGTAATAAAACCTGAATTATTTGTACAACCAATATATTTTTTAATAAAATCATATTGACCATGAGTAATATTCCAGTTCGGTTTATCCACAGATTTGTCTGCCATATAAACTTTCATTCCCAGGTTTAGACAATCTTGCTCAAATTCACTAACATTGGCAACACCGGGTGAGAAACATGCTGTAACCTCATCTAAGTCATCGGGTATTAAATATCCTCCATCACCATTTGGGCCAAGTCTAATTAAATCCATGTCAATTTGATATGGATGCAATCTTTCAATGAGTGATTTTACTCGTTCTTTCGGAGTTGACTTCACTAAAAAATACCCTTTTTGTCGTATTATTTTCTTTAACAGTCTTTTCATATTTATTCAGATCGAATCAGCATTGGCCATAACATCGGTATATCACCAATACAATAGGATGTTTTTTCCTCATTGAAAAAATGATCTGGGCTATAGGGCGATTTATGGCAGGATTTAAAATTTATCTAACAGCTTTGTATAATACCTTATCGCGGTATGAGCGTTATTCGTTGTTGTGAGTCATTATTTATCAATTTCAACTACAATCTTTCCCAGATGCCTCCCCTCACCGAAATATTGAATCAACTCAGGGATTTTATCAAATCAAGTTTTTCGACACTGTCAACACCGGTAACTTTTACCCCATATGATTTCAGGATTTGAATCCCCAAGGTTCCGACACCGCCTCCGGCACCATTGATCAGGATATCCTGTCCCGATTTCACTTCGTGGGAATCGCTTACGCTCGGAGCGCAGCATCTGGACAGTTTGTTTTAGCACTATCTCTGATAATGTAGGGTTAAGACATTAATAATCAAATTGATAGATTTATTCATAATTTTCTCTGTGAGAAATGTGGGTTAGATGCCAATATAGGAGTACAGGCGAACATTAGTTTCGTTTTATTGATGATAGCTTTATGGCAAACCCGGAATACGTTTTAAAAATCCAACCATCTTCAAGAGGCCACTATCGGCACTGCTCATTTCTGAGTATAATCGTTACGCTAAACGTTGTGCTGCCGGGTTTTGCTCAACCCAAAAGCCAGATCAACCCATACGCAACCACGCTTCCTATAAAGAGGAGTGGAACAGACCATTTATGAACTTCGAGCCAGCTCGCTTCACCACGGGCCAGACGAATGGCGATCAGGTTTGCAAGTGAGCCTATGCCAAGACCAAAAGGAGGAGCCAGTCAACACCGAAGAGCACTTTCCGTGAGAATATCAGATATTGCAGAACGATACCTGTGGCTGCATGGAAGGCAAATCCCTGATCAACGAGAACCAGGAAGAAAGGATAAAGAAGGAGTGATACCCAAAGAAGCGGCTGTTTGATGCCGGAATCGATTGAGATCTTCTTGGTTACAAAATCCAGGACCAGCTCCGACAGTTCTTCATCGTAAGATTACCCAATAGATATCCATTCAGATACAGAAATGTAAGGACCGAGCCCAATACAATTCCGCACGCTCCATAAACAGATGTCTGTCTTTCAGTTACAAAGTGATGAAAATGATGTTAAAAATAGCATTCATATAACAGTTTTCAAGAACTTTGTAACACTATTCAGTTTATTATTTCCCAAATTTAGGATCGTTTTGGAGATAGGTGAGCATCATGTGTACCGTTTGAAAAGTTAGAATAACAAGTCTGATACAATCAATTCTTATATTAACGTGAGTTCGATAAAAATTCTATGAATTTGGCACCAGAAAGACCCCTTCTTTTTAAAGGAGGGGAGGCTCTTTTCCCATATTCTTATATTAAACTCACGTTATATTACTGATAAGCCATCCCAACTTTTTGAATTCCGGAAACATATTGATCGAGACTGCTTTTATATTGCAAACCATTGGAGATACTCTATATACCTTCTTCCAGAATATTCGTGTTGTCGATGTTTTGGATATTCTTATCATTTCTTCTTTCCTCTATATCGTACTGAATTTGCTGCGTCAAAGTGCCTCGCGCCGCAGCCTGTTTAGTTTATTGGTGATTCTTGTAGTATATGCCTTGGCTCGCCTTACCGGAATGTACCTGACGGAACTGCTTATCGAAGGACTTTTTATCATTATTCTGATCGGATTTATTGTAGTATTTCAATCTGACATACGTCGAATAATCGACAGTGTCGGCAACTGGAAGTTTTTTACCGAATCCCTGCCAGACTCTTCAGATATTGCAACCAGCGTTATTACCGAAGCAATAGCCAAGATGGCGGATCAACGAATGGGGGCTCTCATTGTTTTCAAAGGCCAGGAAGACTGGGATCGACATATTCACGGCGGTATTGAGCTCGATGGCAAGATTACAATTCCGCTTTTGCACAGCATCTTCAATGAAAAAGCCCCCGGTCATGATGGGGCGGTACTTAGCGACGGGCGACGAATTTTAAAGTTTGGTGTCCATCTCCCGCTTTCTACCAACTTATATAAACTTTCGCGAGGTGGTACACGGCACACGGCTGCGCTGGGACTTTCGGAAAAATGTGATGCCCTGGTGATTGTGGTTTCTGAAGAACGGGGAGTGATCAGCATTGCTAAAAATGGCCAAATAAAAGAATTGGATTCACACAGTGATCTTAAAAAACATCTCGATGATTTTTGGGCCGAACATTATCAACCCGACTCAGCTTCATTTAAGCAGTGGGGCGAACACCGAAGCATGAAAACCGCTATGGCAGCCTGCAGCCTTGCCTTTTTACTGTGGCTCTCGTTCGCCTATCCTTCGGAGACGGTGTATCGCTCTTATGACATACCCATTGAGTACAGCAACCTTGAATCTTCCTCTTATGCACTCCAGGATGCGGCACCTCTTCAGGCCCGGATAACCCTCTCAGGTTCTGAACAGGCCTTTCGAAACTTCGATCCCTCAAAGGCGCTTATTTCATTCGATATGACATCTGAGGATACGGAAGACCTTAAACTCGATATTGACAACAACAATATTAAACTGCCGTCGGGTCTGCACTTATTTGAAGCGGATCCAGCATCATTAAATCTAAGAAAACGAAATTTTGTTGCTACTGATCTCCCGGTAAAAGTTCCTACTACAGGCACTGTTGCAGAGGGATTTGAAATTGACTCAGTCGTTCCCTCTCCCAATTTCGTAACCATATTAATTGATTCCGCTGCCGCTTCAATCGACTCGGTTTTAACCGAACCTGTGGATCTGAATGAAATTCAGGAAGAGTCCACACAAGAAAAAACACTCCAGCTCGGTGGGGGCAAATTTCGCCTGCCTGAAAACAGCTCCCCTATTATCAGTATAACCATAAACGTGCGTAAGACTCAATTATAAGAATTACGAAGATCGCGTTACCCTAGAAAATCCATGCCAGATTTTGCTCAGGCCTGACTGTGCCGAGGCTACGGAGAAGGACTTTGCCAACAGAGCTGCAATAATAAGAAAAGCGACAAAAAAGGCCGCCGGATACAACAATTGAGAAGTAGCCTCAAATAGAACTTGAGTCTGAGACGCCGAGATCAAAAAAATAACGATTGCCAATAACGGGACAGGCAACCAGCCGATCCGGGAAATGATATACTGCCGCTTCGAAACCGATTTCGCCCATTTTTCTTTAAGTAATGCAATGATCAAAGACAAAATGATGATACCGCCAAATACCTGAAGTGGGTTTAACGATTTGCGGTATAACCGGTGAGGCAATCAACTTTCAAAAGCCCCGAATAGCAAACTCGTCTGTTTGAGCCGCTTGATCTGTTAGGTTTTGTGATCATGTTTCAAGGTTATTACTACATTTCCCTTCTTGCGCCCGGTGTCAACATACCTGTGAGCCTCGACGATTTGCTCTAACGGATAGCGCCGATCAATGACCGGTTTAAATTCACCCGTCTCAGCCAACTTCGCGAGGAGACGTAAATCCTCTGCACGCTCAGCAGCCGGCCCGGCAATGACTTTCTTGTTGCTCGTCATCGACACCCATGGAATCTGAAGCATGTCTGGCAGCCCGCCTAAAACCATAAGAAGGCGTCCTCCTTCCTTTAACGAACCTTTGCTGCGAGAGAACGGGGCCGTGCCGACTGTATCGACAATAACGTCATAGGTTATACCATTCTGTGTGAAATCCTCTTTCGTATAGTCAATGACATGAGAGGCACCCAGAGATTGTACCAATTCCATGTTTACGGTACTGCACACCCCGGTTACCTCTGCCCCAAAGTGTCTGGCAAGTTGCACAGCAGCGGTGCCTACACTTCCGGAAGCGCCATTAACGAGCACTTTTTCTCCGCTTTGCAGTTTCCCTCGTCTGAAGAAATCCAACGCTGTTGTTCCGCCAAAAGATAGTGTGGCGGCTTCGTAATAGGTCAGATTGGGCGGTTTTAGCGCCATCGCACCGTTTTCCGGCATGCACTTGTACTCCGCATAGCAGCCCATTCCGGCACCGCTAATAGCAAAAACCTTATCACCGACGTTGAATTTACTGACGTCTTTGCCGACGGATTCAACTTCCCCGGTGAGTTCAGTCCCCAGAATTGGCTGCCTTGGCCTCAAAACTCCAAAGATCAAACGCGAGATGAGCCCGAAGCCGACAGGCAACTCGAGACTTCGAACCCTCCGGTCCCCTGATGTTACCGTTGTCGCATATATTCTGACCAGTACTTCATTGTCTTTTGGAGCAGGTTTTTCGACCTCTTTTAACTCAAGAACATCCGGTGGTCCATATTTTGTGTATAAAATCGCTTTTATGACAATCCTCCATGACCAAATGTAATGAAAAATCAGGACTCAAAGAAGATTGTAGAATTAGGGGTTAGGAGATTTGAATTTTGTGTGGCTCCAAAACGGCCTGCGGTTTAACCGTTTGATATATTTCTTCAATTTTCAACTCCAAGTTTATAGTACTTGGAAAGTATTTCCAATTATGCTAAGTTTGAAAAGCTTAATCAGGCAACCATGCCTGAGCGGAGGACCCGATTTTATGGGGTGAATTCAGATTTTTTTCTGATAGGGCTAATTCTCTCTGCCCGAACCCGACAGCTAACTTCGCAGGCTTTGAGGGAAGACAAAGGGCCTTTCTTTTAAACAGCTCCTTTGGCTTCTGAAATATTAATATGCTTTCAGAGGAGCTGTAATCATTCTCCTGTAAAACTTATTGGCAGAATTCTGTCCATATTTTATGGATTTAATAGTGCTATACAATAAGTAGGGGAAAAGCACACCTTTGATGCAAAACTTAACAGCATCATGTTAAAAACTAACTTTTCAGTGAGTTCGGATTGTTATATCCGTTCCAGATTTTACAATTACTACTCACCCTTTTCAGCCAGAATCTTCACCGTTCAAACCACAAGGAGGCTGAAATGAATCAGGGATTTCCAGAATTACCGTTTGGCCCACCAGAATGGGTATTTATAGTACTATTTTTTGTAATATTGCTGGCGCCGGTGGGAGCCCGAAGAATAAAATTGCCCGGAATTTTAGGATTGATTCTCGCTGGGATGCTGATAGGGCCTAATGTACTTAACTTTGTTGAGCGTGATGGATTGGTACAAATGCTTGGCGGCGCAGGTCTTTTGTTCCTGATGTTTATGGCCGGACTTGAGCTTGACCTGCGTGCATCACTCCAAAAGTTTCGTAAAGACACCATTCTTTTTGGTGGCGCAACATTTGTCTTACCAATGATTGTTGGTACGATTGCACTTCTGCTATGGGGTTTTGAAATGCTTGCCGCAATTTTGATTGCCTCATGCTGGGCCTCACACACACTCGTCTCTTACCCTATTTTTCAAAGAAATGGTGTGGTGCATAACAGGGGTGTAGCAGTTGCTATCGGTGCTACTCTCATAACAAATGTTTCCGCACTGATTGTTCTTGCAATTGTGATTGCGCTATATGTTGGCGGAACCGGTGCCACCACATGGCTCGGGCTTGGTGGTGGTATGGCCCTTTTGGTATTTGCAACAATGTATGGATTGCCAAGGCTTACCAAATGGTTTTTTGCAGGCCTTGGTGGCGACAGGCTCATCCAGGTTCTGTATGTACTTACTGTTATGTTTGCTGCATCAGCACTCGCATCGATGGTTGGCATCGAGGCTATAGTGGGAGCTTTCTTTGCAGGTCTTGGATTGAATGACCATGTCCCAAAAAACGGAGTACTTGGTGAACGCCTCACTTTTCTGGGAGACAGTCTTTTAATACCTGTATTCTTGTTATCTGTTGGAATGATTATCGACCCGGTGAGTCTTATAGCCGGTACTACCGTAATTCTGTTAGCGGCCACTTTTGCAGCTCAGTCACTGGGAGGAAAACTTATTGCCGCTATAGGTGTTGGCAAATATCTGAATTATGATAATAATGAGATTGGCGCCATGTTTTCGTTAACCAGTGCTGAAGCGGCTGCAACACTTGCAGCAGTATTCGTTGGTATGGAAGTAGGGCTGTTCGGTCAGGAAGTCATTGAAGCCGTTGTCATTGTTATTCTTATAACCTGTTTTGTTTCAACAGTTATGGCAGATAAATATGCCCCAAAGATAGAAGCACCTGAACCCGACAGTGATGCACTTGGAAGAAACGTGATTGTACCTGTTGCAAACCCTGAAACTGCCCACAAGCTTACAGAAATGGCCGCAAGAATCGCAGATGCAGATACAGGAACGGTTCATCCAGTAACAGTTTTGGGCTTAAACGCTGACCGTAACCGTGTGATTGAAAACTCCAAACTTTTAAAAGATGCTGAAAAGAGTGCCCTTCAGCTTGGAGTGGAAGCAAAAGGAAGTGTTCGAATTGATGAGTCGTCTGTTTCAGGTGTACTCCATCAGATTATTGAACACGATGGAACTGCTCTGATTATAGGCTGGAAGGGTTATGCCAGCGCAAAAGAGCACCTTTTTGGAGGCATAACCGACACACTCGCCCGCCGTGTGGATATCCCAATGCTATTGTGCAGGCTGGATGGCGATAAACCAAAAGAAAGGGTCGTAGTGCATGTGGGGCATGTAGCAGGGGTCATAGAAAAAGGTACCAGACTGGCATTAAAATCAGGAAACAGGTTGGCTGAAAGCTTTGAAGTGCCAATGGTGATCATTGGTGAAAAAACATCGCTGGATTATGTCATGGACAATTATAAATCTCTTGTTGAAAAAGCCGAGTTCATATACGACAGTCAAACAACCGGAAGATCGCTTTCAAACATGACTAAAGATGGCGACCTGGTTATCGTTCCGGCCGGACCCAGAGGGGAGATTTATGGGCCTGAAAAAATTGCAGCTGCATTACCCCAAAAAGATCTGGTAATAGCTATAGGCAACTAATTTATAGCTAAAAAAAGAATTCGGAGAAGAGTCTCCCCTCCGATGCGAGGGGAGCTTTTCAAAACCAAAATCAAAGGCATCATCCCGGTATCACGTTATTTAACAGTTGATAGCTTATAAATAATTACAATATGGATCTCCCTTATCCGATCTCAATAGCAGAAGAACCGATTCTTACGCTTGGCATTTTGCTGTTATTGATGATTTTTGTTCCGTTGCTACTAAAGCAACTTAAAATCACAGGGGTTGTAGGGCTGATTCTTGCCGGGGCAATTATCGGCCCAAATGGGTTATCTTGGATTGAAGCTCGTGGTGTAATTGACGTTCTTGGAACTATCGGTCTGCTCTATCTTATGTTTCTGGCTGGGCTTGAAATCAACCTGCAGCAGTTTAAAAAAGATCAAAAAAATACACTGATATTTGGTGCACTTACATTTTTGATTCCTCAGATCTCCGGTACCTTCATTTTTATGTGGCTTGGGTACTCAATTCCGGCTTCTATTCTGATTGCAAGTATGTTTGCCTCACATACATTGGTAGCCTATCCAATAATTACAAGATTGGGCCTAACTAAGGAAAAAAGTGTATCCACAGCTGTGGGTGGAACAATTATAACCGACACTGTAGCACTTCTGGTCTTGTCCGTGGTTGCCCGATCAGTGGATGGTGAGCTGAGCGCTCTGTTTTGGATAACTTTAATAGGATTGTTTTCTCTTTATTTAGCCTTCATGTTTCTTGTATTGCCCAAAATAAGCTACAAATTCTTTCAACATATGGGGGAGAAGGGGCGATTCACCTATGTATATGTTATCGGTGTGATGCTAATATGCTCCTGGATGGCTGATGCCATCGGTATTGAGGCCATTGTTGGAGCATTTTTTGCCGGACTTGCTTTAAATCCGCTTTTATCAAATAAAGGTCCGCTTAAAAACCGTGTTGAGTTTTTTGGAGATGCTTTCTTTATACCACTTTTCTTAATCTACGTGGGTATGCAGGTTGATATTGATGTATTGGTAAGTGGTTATGATGTGTGGCTGATAATGGGTGTGATGTCATTAGTGGTTATTGTTTCTAAATGGATAGCTGCTTTCAGCTCTGCGAAGATTCTTGGATTTACTAATGACCAGGCATGGGTAATTTTCGGACTTACCA
>JAFIFB010000063.1 GCA_020832285.1 Balneolaceae bacterium | reverse complement strand
TCTATTTGCAATTTGAATATCGAAGAGAGGAGGACGCTGGGCATAATGCATTAGAACTCTTCATTTGCCCGCGCCTGGGATTGCCAATGTTTTCGGTTTTGATGTGACACGATCGGTTTCTATCTCCCGAAAATTGCGTCTGAGGTTGGTTTGTTACACTTAAATGGTTGTAGTCATTGAATCGAAGACGCAGTTTTTCCATTCTATGTTTCATAGAGCGTTGGCGGTTTGTTGGATTTGGTACTGTATGGATGTTGCCTTATAGCCTGGTGGCGCTTTAGGCCATGGCCCACCCCGTGGAATAGTTGCCACAACGAACATCGGCTGGCCACAGCAACGGCATGTGGCGCGGTTTTGTGCAAGCGGCTGGGATGGTGTGGTTTCGACCTGCTCCGATGACCCAGCGGATGGGCAGGACGAATCACCGGTGGGTTGGGTAAGGTTCTGGTGAAGCAGACTGAGTCGCTCCCGGTTACGGTGACCATACAGCCCGTAGTAGCGGACTTTAACGAACCCCCGGGGCAACACGTGTTGCAGGTAGCGACGGATAAATTCCTCGGCCCTCAGACAACATACCTTCCATTGGTTGGTTTGTGATTGCTGATAGCGGAACGTAACGGTCCCATTATCCATCGACAGAAGGCGCCCGTTGGAGATTGCTGGGCGAAACACATACTGCGCCAGGTACTTCAGTGCCGCCTGCCCTTTTCCGCCGGTTGGCGGATGGCTGTGAACCACCCATGAGCCACGCCACAGGGATGGGTCGACCTCGCCAAACAGCTCCGTGGCATGCTTTTTGAGCCCGTGTGCACGTGAGCATCTTTTTTGATGCCTGCCTCTTTTAGGGATTTTTTGAATACGGTTTGCACCGAGCTCAACGGAAGGCACCGGGTGGCCTCCGCCTCCTTAATTCCGCTGCGCCCCGGAGCCGGAAACAGCCACTGCGGATGGCGGTGGGCTTTCCAGTGGCGGCGAAGCAGCTCCAGGGTGGGCCGGGGCAATGGCACATAGCGGTCTCTGGCTCCTTTGCCGGCCCGTACATGAACAACCATGCGCTTTGAGTCAATCTGCGAGACCTTCATTTCAACGGCCTCACTGATGCTAAGCCCGCATGAATAGATCAGCGTCAGGCACGCCCGGTGGCGCAACACCCTGATGTTATTCAACACGGCGTGGACTTCTTCCCGTGTAAGAACGACCGGCAGCTTGAGCCCGCGCGGCTGACGAGCCAGGTCAAAAACCGGCATGGGTTTTTTGAGAATCTTCTGGTAGAAGAATTTAATCCCACATAAGGCTATGGTGGTGGTATTCGGTGCGTATTTGTCTTTGTGCCAGAGCAGGTACTCGCGAAGCTGCTCGTTGGTAATCTGGTCCGGTGGTGTTTGGAAATGTTTTGTTATTTTCCGGACAGCATAGAGATAGGTATCCTGTGTGCGTTTGGAGTAACCGAAGAGCTTCATATCTTCGATCAGTCGTTTTTCAAGTGGTGTCATGGTATGCCTCCGATAAGATAAGTTGAGAGTTAAATACCATGGAGGCATATTATGGCCTGCTCTTGATGATGTCACGGGAAAAATGATGGAGAAAGGCCTGCCGCTTAGTTCAACAAGCGTTTCGTGCTGACGTGCAAGAGTTTGTTGCTTACATTCTTGCATGGTCGCCACGCAGCAGAAATGCCAGACCGTTATAATGCTCTCCCACATCTGTAATTTGAGCTCAATATTTCGTATATTTCAGCTATGAAAACTACTTCAAAGAAGAAAAATATCGACACTATTTCTCGTGATGCCATGAAATCACAAATGGCCTCATTTCGTATTGAGGGAATGAATATTCCAAAAGAGAGAGCAAACCAAATTCGACGAGAAGTTGTCCGCGAGTTTAAAAATGGGTCTACTTCTTCAAACTCTTGAAGAGAGTTATCATTGGTTCATAATTTTTTTCTGCCGCTGACTGAACTGCTGCAATGTAATCCGGCATTCTTTTCTCATCAATCTTTTCGAAATTGAACCGTTTGAATCCCCTTTTCAAAGCTATTAAATCAACAAATAGCCTTGCTGTACGTCCATTACCCTCTCGAAATGGATGAATGAATAGAAGCTCGGCATGTAGCGGGGCAATGCGTTCGGCCAGATGCATATAATCTTCAAATGAATCAGGTAATGATTTTAAAAATACTTCTTCAAACTCTTTGACAGCAGACTGTAGAAACTTAGCAGCAGGAAACATGAAGCCACCTTTGGACAAATTTACCTGCCGTAGCTCTCCTGCAAATTCATACAAGTGTTCCAAACTGTTTTGTGTATCGAAGATAGCAGATCCCAATCAAAGGTGGTTATGCTATCCAGTTCAGATTCGAATTTGATTTCAGCTCTCAAAAAACCACGGTACTCTTCTTCTGCGATTTTCTCAGGGTCCGTTAAACCGAGTTTGTTCGGCAGTATCTCATCTTCAGATTTTGGCGTGTGGTATTTCATAGTTCAATGATACTACGAAATCGGGTGAATCGCATTATAACCATGCATTTCAAGCGGATTTTGCCGCTCTTAGCTTCCATTCAGATTGTAAGCTTTATGGAATGGAATATCCTGATTTTAATCATATTCATTCATTGAAACGGCAAAACCGCTTAAATGCCAAACCGTTATGTGCCGGAAACCTCTTTATTGCTACAGGCAATTTTCGCTTCTATTATCTGTTATAAATTTGTAGTTTCTAGACAGACTAGATGAAAATGGAGGTGTTTATGATCGCAAAATCTAAAAAGTGGCAATTACAGGAAGCTAAAAACAGGTTTAGCGAAGTCGTACGTAAGGCAACCGAAGAGGGGCCTCAAACAGTTACAAAGCATGGGAAAGACAGCGTAGTGGTGCTTTCGGCTGAAGATTATCGGAAATTAGAACAACCGAAAACATCATTGGTTGAGTTTTTTCAAACATCCCCCCTTTCAGAGGTGGAGATTGATCTAAAGCGAGATAAATCTCTTTCCCGTCAAGTTGACCTATGAGCTATTTAATTGACACTTGCTGCATTTCCGAATTGGTTAAAAAGAAACCAAATCCAAATGTTGTGAAATGGTTCGCCGATCAGGATGAACTCTCCATGTTTTTAAGTGTCATTACGTTTGGCGAATTGAGAAAAGGGATTGAAAAGTTACCCGATTCGAAAAAGAAGAAAGAGTTAAATCGATGGGTAAAAGAGGATTTAAAGCATCGCTTCAAAAACCGTATCCTCAACATAAATTTAGAAGACGCCAATAAATGGGGTGAGATTTTGGCTGCAGCAGAAAAAAACGGCAGTCCCCTTCCGGCAATTGATTCATTCATTGCTGCTACAGCACTGGTGAATGACTTTTCGGTTGTTACAAGAAATACGAAGGATATGGAAGGTTCAGGAGTTGAGGTAATTAATCCCTGGATCTATGAACCCAACACATAACCAGCGGTTAGTGCGGATTCGTTTTGGCAAATGGGCGTTGGAAAATGGGCCGCCGCAAACCCGTCAGACCGTTATACCTAAAAGGAATATTCACGTAGATTCAATGTGCCTAAACAATTTTTTCCTATCTTTTACATTCATTTATTAGATTACACCTAAACATTATTACTATGAGTGAATCAACAGTTTCAAATAAAATCAAAAAGCTACCTCCTGAGGCAAAACAACAAGCCCGGGATTTCGTGGATTTTCTTTATGAGCGATATGTAAAGGATGAGACATAAAAATCAGAGAGGAAAAGCATATTAGAGAGTTCGTTTTTTGGTATGTGGAAAGATCGGGAAGATATGCAGGATAGTACTGCATGGGTCAGGAAGGTTCGTAAATCACAGTAGTCAAATCCATAAACATGGCTGATGGATTGTTGCTTATCGACAGTGATGTACTTATTGATTACAGTCGGGGAATTGAAAAAACGAAAGGATATCTTAAAAATCTGGAGTCTGAGCACATAATTGCAATAAGTGTTGTTACCCAGCTTGAACTAATGGTTATTTGCCTACCCTCTACTTAGTTTCCGACATAAATCTCCAATTCATTCATCTGTTTCAGATTATACGTCATTGACGTACTTTTCCTAAAAACAGAACGTTACTAAATGGAGTTCTTTGAAGCACCAATATTTACAAAACTGATTCAAAAGCTTATTTCAGATGAGGAATATCACCTGCTTCAACTACAGTTATCGGTTCTGTCCCGAAAGCATTCGGGATGACATTATCAAAAGAAGCGGTGGTGGTATTCGAAAACTGAGATGGGCAGGTTCAGGGCGTGGAAAACGGGGCGGCATCCGTGTGGTTTATTACTACATCACTGAGGATAAACAAATTTATATGCTATATGCATATCCAAAGAGTAAAAAGGACGATCTCACTGTAGATCAACTAAAGCAACTGAAACAACTTGTTGAGGAACAACTGTCATGAATGATGAAATGTTTAATGAATTACTTGAAAGCGTCAAACAGGCTGGAGAGATCCGAAAAGGTAAGCGTAAACCATCCAGGCACACTGTAATTGAAGAGCCTGATGTTGCAGCAATCCGGGAAAAGTACGACATGACTCAACAGGAGTTTTCATCCCTGCTTGGAATCAGTGTGGGGACTCTTCGTAATTGGGAGCAAGGAAGACGCAAGCCTCAGGGGCCTGCAAAAGTCCTTTTGAAGATTGCAGAAAAGCGGCCGAAAGCAATTCTGGAATCTTTGTCGTAAAAATTGGCAAATAACCAACCAGCGGCTCAAACAAACGAGTTTGCGCTTCGGGGCATTGAAGAGTTGGTTGCTTCGCCGTTTAGCCGCTAAGCCGTTATGTAGCCTCTCTTGATCATTTGTTCCCAATAGTGGAACTTTCTATATTCATCTATGCGAGTATTTGCCCGAAAAACTTTACGCGAGTTTTGGAACAATCATTCGGACAGTGAAGATGCTTTAAAAGCATGGTTTTCTGAAGCGGAAAATTCCTCATGGGAATCACCTGCTGATATTAAGAACAAGTATCCACATGCCAGTATTCTTCCTGACAATCGGGTAGTTTTCAATATCAAGGGCAATACTTATCGATTAGTAGTCAAAATTAATTATGACTATGGACAGGTATTCATCCGTTTTGTAGGTACTCATGCCGAATATGACAAAATTGATGCAACAACAATTTAAAGTGGAACCTTAATTATGCAGATTCAACCCATACATACCGAAGAAGATCATCAAAAAGCATTGGATCGTATTGAAGAAATTTTTGATGCCAAGCCTGGCACGAAAGAAGGTGATGAATTGGAAATTTTAGGCGTATTGGTAGATGAGTATGAAAGAAAACAATTCCCAATTGAAGCCCCTAAACCGGTTGAAGCAATAAAGTTTCGAATGGAACAGCTTGGTATGGAGCAAAAAGATTTAGCGAAACTATTGGGATCGAAGTCAAGGGCCAGTGAAATATTATCCGGCAAACGATCACTTTCACTTCGTCAAATTAAAATTTTGTATAGAAAACTTGGTATCCCCGCTGAAGTTTTAATTCAGGAACCAGAACCGGTTTCATAACAAGGGAATCACGCAGTCGAATTAACGTTGAATGCTCGATTTTTAGCTGGGTAGCCTCGCTGCATATGCCCTGAGCCGTTATGGTGCTTACTATAATTCAATACTCTTCCCTCTTTTATAGACCATCAGGAGTTGATTATCGTTAATCAGAAAAATTAATTACATTTCAATTATGAAGACGTTAACGATAAACATACCGAATACTGCAGATATCGATGACAAAGAGGCAAGAATGTCACTGGCGTCTAAATTATATGAAAGAGGGAAACTGACACTCGCGCAAGCTGCTGAACTTGCTGGCTACTCTAAAGATACATTCATGGAGCTGCTTGTTGATTACAATGTATCTCTGATCAATTATCCTGCAGACGAACTTGATGAAGATATAAAAAATGCCCAGCTTCATAGTATCTGACACAAGTTGCCTGATTCTATTCTACAAAATCGGAGAGCTTGATCTTCTGAAAAAGCTCTTTGGCAAACTTCATATCACAGATTCGGTTTTTAAAGAGTTTAATCAAAAGATTCCGGATTGAATTGAAGTCGTAGAATTAACAACGGATTTACAAAAAGGATTATCAAGCTATTTAGACAAAGGCGAAGCTACTGCAATTTCTTTTGCTGCATAACATGAAAATTCACTTTTGATCATTGATGAAATCAAAGGGAGGAAAGCGGCGAAAGAAATGGGTATTTCAGTTACCGGTTCACATGGTGTGTTGGTTGCAGCCAAAAACAAAGGACATATTCAGACTGTTAAACCACTCATAGAAAAAATCCAGAAAACGAATTTTCGTATTTCGGAAGAATTGATAGAGCAGGTACTTGATAAAGTTAACGAATCCTGAAAATGGCCGTTCGCAACCATAACCAGCCCCAAAAGCTTTCGGGGGACTTGGCCACTCATTGCTCATATTGAAAATTTTCAGAGTTGCAGCATTTCCAGCCTTTTATCACATTAGTAGCTCGAAATGGCCAAGCCGATTAAGCGCCAGACCGTTATAAATTCAAAATTACAAATTCATACTCTCCTCATTTTTTAGTAAATACAGGGCATTAATTATATTTATTATTTCTGCATGAAATTACCTTTAGCGTTATATGATAAAGCCTGATCTGCCAAAAAACGAAAAAGAACGGCTGCAAGAACTTCATTCATACGATATCCTTGGCGAATCGGAACAGAAAGATTTCGATTTTCTTACCCGGATGGCTGCCGATATATGCAGTGCTAAAATTTCACTGATTAGCCTGGTTACTGAAGACAAGCAGTGGTTTTTATCTCACCATGGGTTAGAAGACAGAGAAACCCATAAAGATTACTCATTTTGTGCTCACGCCATAAACACCCCAAAAGAACCTTTTATTGTTGAAGATGCCAGAAAGGATGATCGTTTTCATGACAATCCATTGGTTACAGGAAAACCCAACGTTATTTTCTATGCGGGTATTCCTCTTGTTAACGAGAATGATGCAGCATTAGGTTCAATTTGTGTTATTGATGATGCCCCGCGTACAATTAGTAAAGAACAGTTAAAGTCGCTGCGCTTGCTTGCAGATCAAGCCATCAAATTATTTGAACTGCGGCGTAAAAATAATCAGCTTGCAAAAAAAGAGAAGGATTTACATAAAAAAGATGAATTGCTGCGGGTCGCGCAATCGATTAATAATATTGGTGTATGGGAGCTTGACCTTGATACCGGGAAAACCAGTTGGTCTGAAGAGGTGTATAATATTCATGAAGTGGATAAAGATTTTGACCACGATAAAGCAAATGGAATCGAATTCTATCATCCCGAAGATCGCTCACGCATCGCTGAAGCTATAGAGAATGCCATTGAATCAGGTGAGCGATTTGATGTAACTGCAAGATTCATAACCGCTAAAAAAAAATTAAAATGGGTTCGTTCAACCGGTCAAATTTTTCAATCGGGAGATGGAAAAACCACACTGATCGGATCATTTCAGGACATAACTGAGTTAAAAGAATCGGAGCAAAAATTCCAGGGTATATTTAACTCCACATTTTCTTTTATAGGATTTTTAAATCCGGATGGAGTTTTACTTGACGCTAATGATACAGCCTTAAATATGGCCGGGCTGACTCGCGAAGATGTAATTGGGAAAAAGTTCTGGGACTGTTACTGGTGGCAAATTTCCAAAAAAACACAAAACGAGCTAAAAGAGAACGTACAGAAAGCGTTTCAAGGTGAAGAGGTAACTTACGAAGTTGACGTATGGATAAAAGATAAGAAACCGATCACCATACTATTTTCATTGCGGCCTGTTTTTGATGAGAGAGGGATGGTCAATTACATAATTCCTGAAGGCCGCCCCATTCAGGAAGTTGTTGATGCCAGAAACCGTTATCGCGCGGTGATTGATGGCACACAGGCTGGAACATACGAGTGGAATATCGAAACCAATGAAGTGGTTATCAATAATCGGTTTGCAGAAATGCTGGGTTACACAGTAGAAGAACTCGAGCCGGTTACTTTCGAAAAATGGCTTCAGAACACTCACCCCAAAGACCTCGAAAAGGCTCAAAGCCTTATTAAGAAATGCTTTAAAAAAGAAGAGGATAATTTTCAGCTCGAAATGCGCCTTAAGCATAAATCCGCCGATTGGGTATGGGTAAATGTAAGAGGCAGAATTTTTGAATGGTCACCATCGGGTAAAGCCATGAAAATGTATGGCACACATCAGGAAATCACACAGCGTAAAAGAAGTGAAGAAGCTCTCAGGGTAAGTGAAGAGGCATTTAGAGGAAACTTTGAAAACTCCGCAATTGGTATGGCCCTGTTAGATGAAAATGGGAAATGGTTAGAAGTAAACAACAGAGTTTGCGAAATTGTCGGCTACTCTGAAGAAGAATTAAGGAACCTTACTTTTCAGGACATCACCTACCCGGAAGACCTGGACTTGGATTTAGAATATCTCAATGAAATAATCAGAGGCAAAAGAGATACTTATCAGATGGAAAAAAGATACTTCCATAAAGATGGTCATGTCATTAATGTTATTCTTGCCGTTTCAGTAGTAAAAGATAGTAAGAATGAAATTTTATACTTCATTTCACAAATAATAGATATAACAGAGAAGAAAGAAACAGAACGTAAACTCCATGAAGCTTTAAGTAGCCTGCAGGCCATTTTGGATGCAAGTACACAAGTAACCATAATCGCCACAGACACTGAAGGAACAATAACTCACTTTAACAAAGGGGCTGAACTAATGCTTGGGTACAGTGCTGAAGAAGTAGTGGGTAAGCATACTCCTCAACTCATACATTTGGAAGATGAGATCATTCAGAGGGGTGAAAGCCTGTCGGAAAAACTGGGACGGGAAATTAGAGGATTTGATGTATTTACAGGGGAAGCAAAAAATGGTGAAGCCGCCACAAGCAAATGGATGTATAAGAGAAAAGATGGAAGTACTTATCCAATACTTTTGTCGGTCACGGCCATTTCCAGAGAAAATGAAATTATTGGGTATCTCGGTGTAGCTGCTGATATTACTCCCCTTGAGAAAGCAAAAGAAGAACTGGATCTCCTTCTGAACATATCCCAGAAACAGAATGAACGGCTCAAAAACTTCGCTCATATCGTTTCACATAACCTCAGAACACACTCAGCTGGTATTTCCGGTATGTTAGAATTAGTTCAAATGGAACATCAGGAAATTTTTAATAATGAATATATTCAATACCTGAATATAGCGGCTGAAAACCTTCAGGAAACTATTGAGCATCTTACAGAAATTGTGAAAAAAAGCTTTGTTGAAAAAGATGATTTCAAGCCAATTAACTTAAAAAAAGCGATTGATCGTAACAAAAACTCTCTGATTACATTAGCAAATAAAAATAGTGTTAAGATTATAAATGAGGTTAATAAAAGCGTAAATCTGAATTCAATTCCGGCTTATCTCGACAGTTTAATCGTGAACTTTCTGACAAATGCCATTAAATACAGTGATCCTCAAAAAGATAGTTTTGTCAGTGTTTATGCTGATACATCAGACACTGACATCTCACTCATTGCTTTTGAAGATAACGGGCTTGGAATTGATCTTGAAAAATATGGGGATAAGCTTTTTGAAATGTATCATACATTTCATAAACATGAAGATTCGAGAGGTGTAGGTTTATTCATCACTAAAAATCAAATTGAGTCGATGGGAGGTTACATTGAAGTTGAAAGTGAAGCAGGAAAAGGTACAACGTTTAAGGTGTACTTACCGAACCCGCGAAATAGAGTATTACCAGAATGAATTTATGACAAGCATTTCAAACGGATTTTGCCGCCCAAAGTCTGAATTGAAGCCATTACTCTTGTGGATATCCCGTGTTTTCCCCACCTTACCTGCCATAAAAGGCAAAACCGCTTAAATGCTGTACCGTTATGCGTCAAAGTTGTAAGGAGCAAACTCTGTCATGATAAACAAATTCAATACAAAAATTGCAGGTTTATGTCGTAAAGCAATCCTAAAGGCAAATTATGTGCTTAAAAACTACAACGAAGTGATTTGGCTCATAGGAGATGGTCGAAGTGGCACAACCTGGGTTTTTGATTTAATTAATCACGACAAGAGATTTCGAGAAATGTTCGAACCATTCCATCCGGAATTTGTTGGTGATACGGATTCCTTAATACCTCATCAATATATTCGACAAGATGATTCGAATGAAAACCTAACGGACCTTGCAACCAAAATATTTTCTGGGATGTATACCCATCCAAGAGTGGACTCCGGCAATCGATCATTGTTGTACAAAGGGCTCCTGATAAAAGATATTTTTGCAAATCTTTTTAGTTATTGGGCCGTGTCGCAATTTCCGGAAGTCAGGCCTGTACTGTTAATTCGGAATCCTTTTTCAGTCGCTATTTCAAAATCCAAAAAAAAGAATTGGTTTTGGGAGACAGAGCCGTTAAATCTTTTAAGTCAACATACTCTACATGAGGATTATCTCACTCCATTTGAAGATATGATAAGAAGAGTAAGCAGTGGAAAGGACTATATACTTAACCAAATACTCATATGGTCAATAATCAACTACGTTCCCCTGCGACAGTTTTCTCCTGGAAGCATACATATCTGTTTTTATGAGAATATTTACAAAGAACCAGTCCGGGAAATTGCGAAGATCTATCGATTTGTAAGAGGTGAACATGATACTTCGCAATTAGTAATCCGCAATAAAATTATCGAACGTCCAAGTCGTGTTACTGGCAGGGAGAGCAATTTATTGTCAGGCACTTCTCCAATTTCCGCGTGGAAGAATGAGTTAAAACACAAAGAAATTGACGATGGCCTGAAAATATTGCAGTGCTTTGGGTTTGATAATTTATACGATAATAACTCTATGCCAAATATAGAATCGCTTAGAAATATCCATGAATTTGCATAACAAACGCCTGAAAGATGACGCCATACACGCTGCGGGTGCACTTTAGGCGAGCGTTCTGTTTTTCAAACCCACTCTTCATTATTTAATTACTGTACAGGATATCCATCACATAATCTTCTTTATCCAACGCATGCGGAAATGCTGATACAAAGTTTAAATCAGGTTTTTGAGAAGAAATGATTCGGGGAATCACATGTGATGCCTGATTCCAGTCATTTTTTCCGGTTCTGCCGTTGAACAATATCAGAAGATCGGTGGCTGAATCTGTATTTAATACAACTTTTACACACTCATCAATGGATGAAATACTTCTTAAATTAATTTCGAACTCAGATTTAATCAGGTAAAGATCCCGATTTATTTTGCTCTCATCCTGTTCATAGTACAGTATTTCGACGTTTGCTTTGAGATTCTCCACTAATTTAAGAGTCGTTTTCAAAAGTGTGATAAGATTTCGACCAGTATAGCTTTGCGGATTGATAACAATTACAATTTTTTTGAAAGTGGAAATTGATTGTGTGATTTTACAGATAAAGGTTTGCTGTTTGGCTGTTAATAATACCTGATCCAATATACTTCCGAATATTCTCATTGGGGTTGATATAACTCCATTCCATCCGATTACAATATCTGTAACGGCATGGTTTGTTGCCGCACTGCGGATCCCTTCTGCGATATTCAGGTTGGTTTCCACTACCGGATATCCCTCACTATTAACGGCGTGAATGTGTCCTCTGGCTATTTCCAATGTTTTATGGGCGCGTTCCCGTTGTGCATCCTCTTCACGATAGGTATTAATAACAGCGAGAGGAAAAATGGGGCTGTTATCTTCAAGTTTCAGATTTGCTGCAAACTCAATAAGTCGGGAAGATGTTGCCGGGTTTGATAACGGTACAAGAATTCTCTGCCGTATCTTTGTTTGATATTCCATCTCTACTATAATATCATCAGCAAGCTTCAGGCCATACCGTTCAACAATCAGCGGGCCAACTATGCAAGTAACCAATATCATCATGATTGATCCGTTCAGAATTTCTTCACCAATCAATCCTATCTCCATACCAATAAATGCAGCAGCCAGTGTTGCAGCTGCTTGTGAGTTGGTAAGTCCGAAAATTACCCATGCCTGGTCATTAGTAAATCCAAGAATCTTCGCAGAGCTGAAAGCAGCTATCCATTTAGAAACAATAACCACTAATGACATCACACCCATTATCAGCCACACATCATAACCACTTACCA
>JAFIFB010000060.1 GCA_020832285.1 Balneolaceae bacterium | reverse complement strand
GTGCATCAACTCTATTTCATACGTACTTTTCACTTTTGCCTTTTCACTTCTTACTCTCCTTACCCTTGCCGCCTGTGAAGAATCCTTCAACCCGATGCAGCAAAATGATCAATATCCCTTTTCCATCCACGGGTACCTGGACGCCTCGCAGGATACCAACTGGGTGCGAATTACGGCCGTACGCGACAGCCTGTTTATGGGTCCGGACACATCACTTGATGCCGTTGTAACCCTCGAGCATCTGGAAAGCGGACAAAAAGTAACTTTGGAAGGTTCGCTGTTCCGATATTTTGGAGATCATTATGCTTATAATTTTCGTGCAGTTATGGAACTCGAAGTTGGTCAGAACTACAGACTAATCGCGAAACGTTCAGATGGCGCAGAGAGTAGTGCAACCGTTACATTGCCCCCGGAGTTTACAACTCCGTATATGCTACCAATGATGCTGATCATACCGGAAATAGAACATTTGGCCGATGTACAGGTCTTATACCATATGATTTTTCATCTTGCCGAAGGAGATACCCACCGAATCATCAGCTTTCGGCACCTTGCAGATACAGTACCAGGAACTTCTCCCGGTAAACAGGTACGCATCAACACGCGGCCTCATTTTGAATTTTTTCGGTTTCTTGATCCACACACGATATTAAAAAGAGAGGTTAAAGTTTCCTCAGCCGGTCCGGACTGGCATAATTTTTCAGAAATAGACGAAAATCTTATATCCCTTCCTGAAGGAATTTCGAATATTGAGGGTGGCACCGGATACTTAATCGGAGTTGTAAGTAAAACCATCCTATGGCCCATTTAACAATAATTTTAACACTAATGATTGAACCATATTTATTTTACCTGTAATTAAATATTTGAAAAACAAACCCGAAAATAGTTATCGCATGAAAACACATTCTATATACTTGTTATTGTTTATGATATCTGTATTATACAGTTCCTCTGTTAAAGCTTTCCATTCCCCTGCGGATAACATGGGTTTCGGGGCAGATATAGCACTGCAAGACACCCTCCATTTGCAGTCAGACGAGCTGCGGCTGGTTGTGGTAAACAATGAGGCCTATGGCGAACTTCACCGGGCCGGATACAACGGAATCTCCGAGCTCTATCCAAATGGCAGTGACCGCAATTTTTTCAGACCGGACGTGGCCGGGATGAACTATGAATTTATCCTGAACGGCGACGCATCCACGTTTGATTATGACCTTTTTGAGCCCAGGGTTGCTCCAATGCAAATTTCACGCCTTTCTGAGAACAAGGTTCTTCTGGAACAGCCCAGGACAGAGAACTGGCCGCTGCAAAGCGCTATTACATTTGAACTGACCGGCAATCTTGTGGAAATGTCCTATGAAGGAATTCCTCTTGCAGATATCGGGGGAAAGTATGGATATATCGGCCTGTTTTTTGCTTCCTATATCCGCGGCCCCGAAGAGAAGGGAATCAACTTCATCGGACGAAACCGCGCTGACACTGAAAACACCGAAGGCCAGTGGATCTATCATTTGCCATCTGCTCATGGTGTGGATGCCAATCACCGCCCTGCAGGAGTTGACTGGGACCCGGAATTTGACGAGGATTTCCCGGTGAGGCTGGCATCAGGAATTTCAGATCTTGAATATATCTACCCATTCTATTACGGGATCTCAGGCGACTATGTACTGATCAAGATGTTCGAGCGGCCGACAGAACATGATGAAATGCGGCTTGCTCAGTCTCCAACAGGCGGCGGTCCTGAAAATCCTGCATGGGATTTCCTCTACTATAATAAAAATCCGGTTGTTGGTGAATCTTTCCGTTTTCGCGCCGCTTTGGTTGTCAAGAAGTTTGAAGGCATCGGCGATGTAATTGACCAGTATGAGAAGTGGTCGGGTGAAACCGTCACCTGCTGCAGGTGATATATTACCGGAGAGAGACCTCCAAGGTTTTTCAAGGTTTTTAAAACCTTGGAGGTCTTGTCTGCTAAATAAAATTGAACCAGTGGATTCGTTCGATAAAACAGATAGAAACCCTCGAAGAGCTTCAAACTCTTGGAGGATTTGCCAAATACCAGAAAAAAGCTCTAAATATTAAGTTAAAATCATGGGTAAACCATCAAAATACCTCCTCCTCGGACTTACTGCCATGCTCTTCTCCTGCTCAATCGTTTACGGGCAAACAGAAGAGGAAATACGGCAAGCATACCTTGACGAAATGCTGGAACTTTTCAGGCCGCACCCCGATCCTGAGATCCGGCCCAGAAATGTCTTTGCAGGGTTTGAACGTTTGAGTTTTCGCGATCACACCTGGTACGACTGGCTGGAACGCACAGGAGAACTGCCTCCCAATTTTGGAGAAATGCGATCCAGCCCGTTCCTGCCAGACCCGCTAATCCTGGATGAAGGAGGTGAAAATATACCGATCCGGACACAATCGCAGTGGGAAGAAAAACGAAATGAAATTAAAGCATACACGAAGCATTTTTTCAGCGGTACTTTTCCTGAGCCGCCGGACAATATGAACATTCGCGTACTGGAAACAAGAACAGAGAATGAAGTCACCATTGAACGAATTGAGCTGAGATTTGGCCCGGATCACAGAGCCAGACTTAATCTTGAGGTTATGACCCCTCCCGGCGATGGCCCGTTTCCTGTGTTTATGTCGCAGTGGAATCACAGAGGCTGGGCCCAAATTGCGGTCAGAAGAGGATATATCGGCCTGATCTATGCCGGGGCAGATGAAAAAGATGATACCCTGGAGTACCAGGAAATCTACCCGGATTATGACTGGTCTGCACTTATGACCCGTGCATGGGGCGCTCACAGAGCGGTGGATTACCTCTACACACTTGACTCCGTCGACACCTCCAAAATAGCCATAACGGGCCATTCCCGTCACGCTCAAATGTCGCTGCTTGCAGCAGCTTTCGACAACCGTATTACAGCATTCATAAGCAGCAGCGGCGGCACAGGAGGTGAAACTCCGTACCGGTACACCGATGAGCGGTATGAACTGGAGACCATGGATCTGCTCCTCTCAATCCGGCCGCAATGGTTCCACCCAAGGCTCCGGTTTTTTGGAGGAAGGGAACACAAGCTCCCCATTGATCAAAATTCTATCATGGCATTGATTGCACCCAATTCTCTGCTTCTCAGCACGTCGATCAGAGAAGGAGGAGCGAATCACTGGGGCATTGAAGAGAACTACCGCTCTCTCAAAGAGGTCTATAGATTTTTGGGATCTGAAGATAAGCTGGGGATTCTGTCAAGAGATGGAGGACATGGCACATCTGCCCGTGATATTGAACGATTTTTAGACTGGCTGGATATTCAGTTTGACAGAAAGTACATTCCCTGGGAAAACAACCTTTTCTATGGATATTCATTTGAAAAATGGAAAGAGTTAAGCGGCGAAGAGATTGACCCCGATAATTTTTCTGTCGTCCCGGCTGATCATCATCTGCTCACTGCCATTGATGGATCTGCAATTGAAACCCGGGAAGCATGGATAGAAAAAAGCGGGGAGATCAAAAATCAGGTCAACTGGTTACTTGGCGATGAACCGCCGGGAGTCTCTGCAAGTCCCATTGAAAATCTGAGCAACAACACGGATTATATGGACAGTTTTCTGAGAAGGCCGTCGATTTCAAATTCGGCGGTCCGGCATATTGCTCCATACAACGCTCTGGGGGATTATCTGCGCGGTTCACTCTATTATCCCATCGATGAGAATGGCGAGATGGTAACCCGGGAAAACGGCAAGCTTCCCGTGGTGATCTACCTGCACGAATATTCGAACCTGGGCTTTAACACGAAAACGACCTCCCTGTTCGAAGATCTTTTATCCAGGGGAATAGCCGTATTTGCAATGGACCTGATCGGGTATGGAACCCGGATTGAAGAAGGGACCTATTTTTATGACCGCTATCCGAATTGGTCAAAACTTGGAAAGATGGTAACCGATACCCGCGCTGCCATTGATGCACTGGAAAGCCTCGAGTTTATTGATGGCGAGCACATTTTTCTGACAGGATATGCGCTCGGCGGAACCGTCAGCCTCTTCACATCTGCCCTGGACAACCGGATTGCAGCCACAGCCGTTTCGGGTGCATTTACACCACTTCGAAATGCTACTGAAGAGGTTGAGGGCTTGAAAGCATATTCACACCTGCAAGGCTTGATTCCCCGGCTCGGTTTTTTTGCTGATCATCAAAACAGAATACCTGTGGACTTTCCCGAAATTATTTCAGCCATTGCTCCCCGGCCTCTGCTTGTTGTTTCACCGGAGTTAGACAGGCACGCTGATTTCGAAAACGTTACCAGAAGTATGGATCAGGTTTCAACGGTCTATGACCTGTTCAACACTCCTGAAAATCTTCATTTTTTAACCCCGCACGAATTCGACAGATTCACGACCTCAATGCGAACAGATATAGCTGACTGGTTTGAAAACGTTGCAGATCGTCAGGAATGATCTTCCTGATCATTTTATCAACCGCAGTTCACTTTAAGTCTAATTAAAAATCGCCAGTTTTGAGTTCCGCCGGTTAGCGGAGAAGGAGTGCAGTCGAGAACGATTTGTAGTGCTATACTCATCATATTCAAAAATTTTATTACATCTTATTTTTGAGAAGCTGACTCATTTTTTGATTTAGAAATCAATTTTATCGGCCTCACTTGTACTGTCCTTTTGGCTTGACCCAAAAGGACCAAAAAGTCAAGCCCCGACGGCGGTCGGGGTTGTCGGCGGGCTTTTCATCGACGCGGCACCCTTTTCCCTACTATTGTGCCATATGGCGTAATGTGTTTTATTATTAATTACACACTGATCAACCGCCTGCGAAGTGAGGGCGAAGCCCGAACGAGACAGGCGGT